>DASVMK010000145.1:0-5175 GCA_036384395.1 Novosphingobium sp. | reverse complement strand
CCCTTGAAGGCGTCCCACACGTCGCCCGGCCCCGGCAGGGCGCCGAGCGAGGTGTGGACCATCGGCGCGAAGATCGCCCAGAGTCCGAGGAAGGCCAGTATCCCGACCGCGGGCGGCCAGACCGCGTCGAAGACGGCGCGGGCGGGCGGTAGTTTGCCGAGCAGGCGTCGGCCGGTTGCCGAGATGGCGGCCGGCGCCTGCTCCACCACCGCCGCATCCGCGGGCGGTTCGACTTCGTGGTCCGTCCTGAAATCGATCTTGCTCACGGGCACGGCGGTCATCTCTCCTGTTCCTTACTTGACGCCGGCCGGGGTCACGGTCTGGCCCGCCTTGAGGCCGATCGCGAAGCTGGCGGCATAGGCGGCCGGCTTGCGCGCATCGAAAGCCACCTTGTCGATCGCGGACTTGGTGTAGGTGCGGAAACCGTCGGTTTCCGGGAAGTCGGCCGCGGTCGCCTTGCCGTCGGCGACCAGTGATTTGGCGGCCGCCTGGTAGAGGTCGGGCCGGTAGGCGGCCTTGACCGTGTCGAGGTACCACTGGTCAGGCTTGGTCTCGGCAATCTGACCCCAGCGGCGCATCTGCGTCAGGTACCAGATGCCGTCCGAATAGAACGGATAGGAGGCCTGCTGGCTGAAAAAGAGGTTGAACTCCGGCGTGTCTCGGGTGTCGCCCTCAGCGAAGGAGAACTTGCCGGTCATCGAGGCGAGCAGAACCTTCTCGTCGGCGCCAACGTACTTCGGGCTGGCGATGATCTTGACGGTCTCGGCGCGGTTCTTGCCGTTCTCGGCGTCGATCCACATGGCGGCGCGGATCAGCGCGCGCAACAGGGCCTGGACGGTCTTGGGATTCTTCTTGGTGAACTCCTCGGTCAGCCCGAAGACCTTGTCGCCGGTCAGCCCGGCGATGTCGGGATCAACGATGACCGGATGGCCGACTTTCTTCGCGAGCGCGGCCTGGTTCCACGGTTCGCCCACCGAGAAGCCCTCAATCGTCCCGGCTTCCAGGGTGGCGGGCATCTGCGGCGGCGGCGTGACCGACAGCTGGACCTCGGCGCCGGTGGTGCCGGCGGTGTCGCCGGGCAGGTAGAAGCCGGGGTTGAGCCCACCCGCGGCGAGCCAGTAGCGCAGGATGTAGTTGTGGGTGGAGACCGGAAAGACCATGCCCATCTTGAAGGGCTTGCCCTCGGCCTTGAACTTGGCGACCACCGGCTTCAGCAGCGCGGCCGAGACCGGCGAGCCGTCCTTGGGCAGGTTGGGTGCGATCATGTCGTAAACGCGGTTCGAGATCGTCACGGCCTTGCCGTTGATGTCGAGGCTCATCGGGGTGACGATCTTAACCTTCGAGCCGATCCCGGCGGCCGAGGCCAGCGGGTGGCCCGCCAGCATGTGCGCGCCGTCGAGCTGGCCGCCGGCAACGCCGTCGACCAGCACCTTCCAGTTGGCCTGCGGCTCGAGCGTGACGTTGAGGCCCTCCTCGGCGAAGAAGCCCTTTTCCTTGGCCACGGCCAGCGGCGCCATGTCGGTCAGCTTGATGAAGCCGAGCTTGAGGTTGGGCTTCTCGATGCCCTTCTCCGCCGCAATCTTGGCGACGTCGCCGGTCCCGCCGGCAGGCGCCTCGCTCTTGCCGCAACCCGCCAGCGCGACGCCGGCGAGCAGTGCCGCGATCATCCCGCGCCGATCGAAACCACCGAACTTGAGCCCCCGAACCATAGCCATTTGCGCAACCCCTTCTGGCGGCGCGACAACACAAAAAAGCCGCCTCGAAGCGACCCCCTGGAGGGTCATTTCGGGCGGCGTCGTTGCCACGCAATGTCTGTCTGGGCAGGGCGCTTATCGCGGCCCCTCATCGAGCCGCAGCGCACCTGCTGGAGAGGAGGCTAAGCGATTCGCGACGGATCCGTAAAGCGATTTTTTGCAATGCAGCAATATTTTCTGAGCGGATGGCGGTTCACGGCAGCTTGGCGAGATAGCCCGGAAGGTCCGCCGGATCGAACACTACACCATCGAAAAAAGCGTTGTTGGTCATTGTGATAGACCCCTGCTGCGTCGTCACGGCCAGGGGCCCGGTGATGCTGCCTTCGACCTTCGAACTGGCCCCCGGCAGCGGCTCGCGCATGCCTTTTAGTGCGCTGCGGTATATGTCGGGCCGGAACACCCGCGCGGCCTTGGCGGCGTCACCGGCATCGAATCCGGTCCCGTCCCAGCGCACCATCTGCGTGTAGAGCCACTCCGCCTGGCTGACCCACGGGAAGTTCGCCGCCTCGCGGTGCTGGAACATGAAATCGGCGAAATGGACGGGCTCGCCGCCCCGCGCCAGCAGCAACCGGTCGGAGATCGCCCGGCGAATCAACGCCGCGTCGCCGTCGAGGTATTCGGGCCGCGCCAGGATCACGGCGTTGGCGTCCCAGTTCGCTGGGTCGACAAAATGCGCGCCGGCCCGGCGCATCGCGCGGATCAGCGCCTCGACCGCGGGCCGGCGCTCCTCGAGCAGCGACTCGCGGAAGGCGAGCACCTTCTCCACCCCGCGCCGCCAGATCTGCGCGGTCGCCAGCACGATCTGGCCGACGCCCCGCTCGACCGCGACGCTGCCCCAGGGCTCGCCGACGCAGATCGCATCGACTTCGCCCGATTCGAGCGCATCGGCGCAGAACGGCGGCGCGACGGTGGTGATCTCCACCTCACGATCGGGCGCGATGCCGCAGGCCGCCAGCCAGTAGCGCAGCATGTAGTTGTGGCTCGAATAGCGGTGGACCACGCCGAAGCGCAGCGGACGCCCCGCCGCCAGCCGCTCGCGCGCGACCAGCCCGAGCGCACGGCCGACCTCCGCCGGATCGCCGAGCCTGCCCGCCGGACCGACGCGCGCGGCGAGATCGGTGCGCATGGTCACGCCGTTGCCGTTGAGCCCCAGCACGAAGGGCACCGACAGCGGCCGCGCCGGTCGCCCCCGCCCCAGCGTGGTGGCGATCGCCAGCGGCGCGATCAGGTGCGCGGCGTCGCTGTGGCCGTAGAGCAGCCGGTCGAGCACGGTCGCCCAGCTCATGTCCTTGATCAGCGTGAGCGAGAGTCCCTCCTCCTCGGCGAAGCCGTGCTCGCGCGCCAGTATCGGCAGGCAGGCGTCAACGAGCGGCAGGAAGCCGATGTTGAGTTCCCCGTTCGGGCTTTGGGCCATCATTTGGGTCCTATCGGGCTATTGGCCATGAGGCTGTGCGCGGTGACCACCGCCTCGGCGATGTCGGCGATGCGGCGGCCCTGGTTCATCGCCGTCTTGCGTAGCTCGCCATAGGCTTCGTGCTCGGCGAGCTTGCGGCTTTCCATGAGGATGCGCTTGGCCTTGTCGACCACGTCGCGTTCGGCCAGCCGGCCGCGCGCCTCGGCGAGATCGCTCTGCAACCGGGCGAAGGCGTTGAACCGGCGCACCGCGAGATCGAGCAGCGGGCGGATGCGATGCGGCGCCAGACCATCGACGACATAGGCCGAAACCCCGGCCTCGACCGAGGCGGCGATCGATTCCTCGTCCGATTCGTCGACGAACATGGCGATCGGCCGGGCAAGCGCGCGGCTCACCGCGAAATACTCCTCGAGCACGTCGCGCGAGGGGTTGCCAAGGTCCATCAGGACGATGTCCGGCGCGATCTCCTCGATCCGCGCGACCAGTCCGCGCCGCTCGGTGACGACGAATATCTCGCAATCGTCGAGCGCGGCGACCCCCTCCTGGATCACCGAGGCGCGTGCGGCGCTGTCGTCGACGATGGCAATGCGCATGGCGCGTAGTGCAATGCAGCATGGGGTGCGCGCAAGGGGGAAATCTACCGCGCGGCCCCTCCCCCGCAGGCGAGGATCTTCAGGAGGCGGACGCCACGGCCCCCCCCCGCAGGCGCGCCACTGCCGCATCCTGGCCGATCAGCGGCAGCAGCGCGGCCATGTCGGGGCCGTGGTCGCGCGCGGTGAGCGCCTGGCGCAGCGGCAGGAACAGCGCCTTGCCCTTGCGCCCCGTCGCTCCCTTGAGCGCGCCGGTCAGCGCGTGCCAGACATCGCCGTCCCATTGCATCGCGGCGGCCGTATCGGCGGCGAGTTCCAGGAAGCCTTGGGTCTCGCCGTCGAAGCCCGGCGGCGTCACCGGCCCGATCACCACCTGCCACCACTCGCCCGCCTCGCCGATATGCGCGAGGTTGGGCCGGATCGCCTGCCAGCCGGCCTCGCTCATGCCCGCCGGCAGCAAGTGCGCGACGCGCGCGAACGGCAGGGCATGAACGATCGCGGCGTTGAGCCGGTGCAGCTCGGCCTCGTCGAACCGCGCGGGCGCGCGGCCGAAGTGCGCGAGGTCGAAACCGTCGATCAGCGCCGCGCGATCGGCGATCGGCTCGACCGGCTGCGAGGTGCCCAGCCGCGCCAGCAGCGCGACCAGCGTCTCGGGCTCGATGCCGCTCTCGCGCAGTTCGGCCACGCCGAGCGAGCCCAGCCGCTTCGACAGCTTGCCCTCGGTACCGACCAGCAGCGCCTCATGCGCGAAAGCGGGCGGCGGCGCGCCCAGCGCGGTGAACATCTGCACCTGAGCGGCGGTGTTGGACACGTGATCCTCGCCGCGCAGCACCGAGGTCACGCCCATGTCGATGTCGTCGATCACGCTGGGCAGCATGTAGAGCCATGAGCCGTCGGCGCGGCGCACCACCGGGTCGGACATCTGCCGCGGATCGAAATGCTGGGGCCCGCGAATGCCGTCCTGCCACTCGATCGGACTGTCATGGTCGAGCCGGAAGCGCCAGTGCGGCGCCTCGCCCGCGGCGGCGCGCGCGGCGTGATCCGCCCCGGTCAGCGCCAGCGCGGCGCGGTCGTAGATCGGCGGCAGCCCGCGGCCGAGCAGCACCTTGCGCCGGAGATCGAGCTCCTGCGCGGTCTCGTAGCAGCGATAGACGCGGCCCGCCGCGACGAGGCGCGCGAATTCCCGCTCGTAGAGATCGAACCGCGCCGACTGCCGCTCCTCGCCATCGGGCGCCAGCCCCAGCCATTCAAGATCGGCGCGGATCGCCGCGACATAGTCCTCGCGGCTGCGCGCCGCATCGGTGTCGTCGATCCGCAACAGGAACCGCCCGCCGGCCTTGCGGGCCAGCAGCCAGTTGTGCAGCGCGGTGCGGATGTTGCCGACATGGAGCAGGCCCGTCGGCGACGGGGCGAAGCG
>DASVMK010000144.1:0-5265 GCA_036384395.1 Novosphingobium sp. | reverse complement strand
ACCCGTGCTTCCATCGATTCGAGCTGGGGGATCGACAGCCAGCAGATCGTGCCGGGATGCATCCGGGTGATCGACAGCGCCGAGAAGCCGGAAAGCGAGAGGTCGTGGACCACCGTCTGGAAACCCTTGGTGCCCGAAGGCCGGAGCATCGCCGGGATCGACAGCCGCGTGCGCGGAGCGCAGCGATCCTCCTGGGCGGCGATCGCGTAACGGTCGTTGGTGCCGTATTGCGAGGACATGAGTGCTCCACATCATGCATGTCCGCTTTCGGGACGGACCCGCGCAGTCTATGGAGCGGTTGGGTTGCCGCCGGGTTAGCGGGGATGGTTAACGCCTGGCCTAGACCTCACGCATGCGGTTCCACCATCGCGAGATCGAAGCTCGTTTCGATAGAACCGTCACCCCGTACTTGATCCGGGGGCCCGCTTTTCTTCTGAAACCGCGCAGCGAGCCGCTATGCCCGAGAAGGCAGTGGGCCCCCCGGGTCAGGCCCGGGGTGACGAAGACAATCGATCGACCCTCGGATTCGGGTGACCAGATCAGCGCGCGCCGATCGTCTCGCGCGTCCCGCTCTCGAACGGTTCGGTCAGCAGCGCGACCAGGCGATCGGCCACTGCCTCGGGCGGCTTGACCGAGGCCGGGTCCTCGCCCGGATAGGCGCGGGCGCGCATCGCGGTGCGGGTGGCGCCGGGGTTGACGATGGCGACGCGGATCTTGCTGACTTTGGCGGTTTCCTGCGCGTAGCAGTCGAGCAGCACCTCGAACGCCGCCTTGCTCGCGGCATAGGCGCCCCAATAGGCGCGCGGCGCCTGGGCGACGGTGCTGGTCAGGCCGATCACGCGGGGGTCAGGGCTCTTGCGCAGCAGCGGGTCGAAATGGGCGATCAGCGCTTGCGTCGCCATGACGTTGACGGTCAGCGCCTGGTTCAACCCGCGCTGCTCGATGTCGGCGACCGAGGACAGCTGCGGCAGCACCGCGGCGTTGATCACCAGGAGATCGAGCGCCTGCCAGCGCTGGCCGAGCGCGAGCGCCAGGCGGGCGACCCCGTCGGGCTCGGTCAGATCGACCGGAGCGATCGTCGCGGTGCCGCCGGCGGCAAAAATGTGCTCTTCGACGGCTTCCAATGCCTTGGTGTCGCGCCCGGTCAGGATCACATGCGCGCCGGCCGCGGCCAGCGCCTCGGCAGTCGCGGCACCGATGCCCCGGCTCGCGCCGGTGACGAGGGCGAGCTGGCCCTGGAACGCGCCCTGGCTCACGCGATCTTGCTCGCTCACGCGACCTTGCCGACCGGAATTCGCACCGGGGGCGGGGCCTGATCGCGGTCGGCGAAGTCGGTCAGCCGCGTCGGGTATTGGCCAGTGAAGCAGGCGTCGCAGAACTGCGGGCAAGCCGCGTTCCGCTCGGTCTCGCCGACCGCGCGGTAGAGGCCCTCGATCGAGACGAAGGCCAGGCTGTCGGCCTGGATGAACTCGGCCATCGCCTCGACATCCATCCGCGCGGCGAGCAGCTTCGAGCGCTCGGGCGTGTCGACGCCGTAGAAGCAGCTGTCGGTGGTCGGCGGGCTGGCGATGCGCATGTGCACTTCGGCGGCGCCGGCATCGCGCATCATCTGCACGATCTTGAGGCTGGTGGTGCCGCGCACGATCGAATCGTCGATCAGCACGATGCGCTTGCCCTCGACCAGCGCGCGGTTGGCGTTGTGCTTGCGCTTGACGTCGGCGTTGCGGCCGGCGTCCGAGGGCTGGATGAAGGTGCGCCCGACGTAGTGCGAACGGATGATGCCGAGCTCGAAGGGAATGCCCGACTGCTGGGCATAGCCGATCGCCGCGGGCACGCCGCTATCGGGCACCGGGATGACCAGATCGGCCTCGGCGGGCGATTCCTTGGCCAGTTCCTTGCCGATCTGCTTGCGCGCTTCGTAAACCGAGCGCCCGCCCATGATCGAATCCGGGCGGCTGAAATAGACGTGCTCGAAGATGCAGGGGCGCGGATCGAGTTGTCCGAAGGGGCGGTGGCTGGAGATCGTGCCCTTGTGGTCCACCTGGACCAATTCGCCCGGCTCGATATCGCGGATGAACTCGGCGCCGACCACGTCGAAGGCCACGGTCTCGCTGGCGAAGACGATCGCCCCCTCGTCGTTGTTATTATTTGGGCCCAGGCGGCCCATGACCAGCGGGCGGATGCCCAGCGGATCGCGGCAGGCGATCATGCCTTCCTTGGTCATGCAGATCAGCGAATAGGCGCCTTCGACCATGCGCAGCGCATCGACGAAGCGGTCGAGCAGCGTCGGATAGCGGCTGGTGGCGACGAGGTGGATGATGACCTCGGTGTCCGAGGTCGACTGGAAGATCGCGCCCTTCTGCACCAAATCGCGCTTCAGGGTCATCGCGTTGGAGATGTTGCCGTTGTGGGCGATCGAGAAGCCGCCGGCGGCGAGATCGGCGAACAGCGGCTGGATGTTGCGCAGCCCCGAACCGCCGGTGGTCGAGTAGCGGACGTGGCCCGAGGCCATCTGCCCCGGCAGCTCGGCCAGCAGCCCGTCGCTGGCGAACACTTGCGCGACATGGCCGATGCCGCGGCGCGCGTAGAACTCGTCTCCACAGGGGCTGTCAGCGTCGTAGCTGGTGATGCCGCAGGCCTCCTGACCGCGATGCTGCAGCGCGTGGAGGCCGGCGGCGGTCATGGCCGCGGCATCCTTGGCGCCGATCACGCCGAAGATACCGCATTCCTCGCGCAGCTTGTCGCCGTCGATATCCCACGGGGCTCGGTCCCGAGAGGCAGGGTCGAGGAAAACGTTTGTCAATGTCATCGATTCGTCCGGTTGGCGCGACCTTCCGCTTGCGCGCATTTGGGCCTCCGGCGTGCGTAAAGCAAGGCCGGAACGCGAAGCCGTGCCTTCGGGCGGACTCTACGTGCCTTCGGGCGGGCTCTGGAAGTGGATGACGACGCTTCGCGCCGAGCGTTCGATCGCGCCGTGATGCAGTTCCCGCGCTGCCCTGATTGCGCGCTCCTTCGCGGAAGCCAACCCCGGGGGAGGGCGCGGGTTCCCCCCGGCCGCCCGGTGCCGCTTGCCACTCATCGCCTTCGCCCCTAAATCCCCGGCAACTTTCCCAGAACAGGCCTTCCGCTTGATCCTCTCCCGCTTCGAATGGACGATCGCCAAGCGCTATATGCTGCCGGGCCGGGGCGAGGCGTTCATCGCGCTCGTCGCCGGGATCAGCCTGGCGGCGGTGATGCTCGGCGTCGCCGCGCTGGTCATCGTCATGAGCGTGATGAACGGCTTTCGCGCCGAGCTGCTCGACAAGATCGTCGGCCTCAACGGCCATGCCATCATCCAGGCTTACGGCGGCCGGCTGGAGAACTGGGAGGACGTGCTGCGGCAGGTGCGCAAGACCCCCGGCGTGGTGCGCGCCTCGCCGCTGATCGAACAGCCGCTGCTGACCAGCTTCAACGGCCGGGTCGAGGCGATCCTGGTGCGCGGCAACACCGGCGAGGACATCCGCCGGCTCGCGCCCCAGCTCAAGGCGGGGGCGCTCGCGGCGCTGCGCCCGGGCGCCGGCAACGTCGCGATCGGCGCGCGGCTGGCGGAGAACCTCGGCGCGCGGGTGGGCGACACGATCACCATCATCAATCCGCAGGGCCGCGCCACCCCGTTCGGCACGGTGCCGCGGCAGATCGGCTACACGGTCTCGGCGATCTTCGAGGTCGGCGTCTACGATTACGACGAGGCCTTCGTGGTGATGCCGATGCAGGACGCGCAGACGCTGCTGCTGACCGGCGATTCGGTGGGCATGATCGAGGTCAAGACCACCGATCCCGAGACTGTCACCGAGACGCTGGCCCCGCTGGCGCGCAGCCTGGCGGGCAAGGCGGTGGTCACCGACTGGAAGACGATCAACGCCTCGCTGTTCGAGGCGCTGGCGGTGGAGCGGGTGGCGATGTTCGTCGTGCTCTCGATCATCGTGCTCGTCGCGGTGTTCAACATCCTGTCGTCGCTGATCATGCTGGTGCGCGCCAAGACGCGCGATATCGCGATACTGCGCACGATGGGCGCGACGCGGCGCTCGCTGCTCAAGATCTTCGTCACCACCGGCTTCCTGATCGGCGCGCTGGGGACGGCGGCCGGGCTGCTGCTGGGCTTCGTGTTCCTCTATTTCCGCCAGCCGATCGTGCGCGGGATCGAGCTGCTCACCGGGCAGAACCTGTGGGACCCGTCGATCCGCTTCCTCACCGAGCTGCCGAGCCGCACCGATCCGGCCGAAGTCGCGGTGATCTCGATCATGGCGCTGGTGTTCAGCTTCCTCGCCACGCTCTACCCCGCCTTCAAGGCGGCGAGCACCGATCCCGTGCAGGTGCTGCGCTATGAGTGATTTGTCCCTTGGCCCGGTCGTCGCCATCCAGGGCCTGACCCGCAGCTTCGAGCAGGGCGGGGTGCGGATCGACGTGCTGCGCGGCGTCGACCTGGAGGTCAGGCCCGGCGAGATTGTCGCGCTGCTGGGGCCTTCGGGCTCGGGCAAGTCGACGATGCTGCAGGCGGTGGGCCTGCTCGAAGGCGGCTTCGGCGGCAGCATTGCCATCGCCGGCACCGAGGCGTCCAAGCTCGACGGCGACGCGCGCACCACGCTGCGGCGCGATCACATCGGCTTCGTCTATCAGTTCCACCACCTGCTGCCCGATTTCACCGCGATCGAGAACGTCGTGCTGCCGCAGCTCGTCGCCGGCAAGGGCGAGGCGGAAGCGAGCGCGCGCGCGCGCGAACTGCTCGGCGCGCTCGGCCTCGGCCAGCGCCTCGACCACCGGCCGAGCCAGCTCTCTGGCGGCGAGCAGCAGCGCGTCGCGGTGGCGCGGGCGCTGGCCAACCGGCCCGGGCTGGTGCTCGCCGACGAACCCACCGGCAACCTCGACGAGGCGACCGCCGACCGCGTTCTCGCGCAGTTGCTCAAGCTCGTCCGCGACGAAGGCAGCGCCGCGCTGATCGCCACGCACAACGAGCGGCTGGCGGCGCTGATGGACCGGGTGGTGCGGCTGCACGACGGCCGTCTGGAGTAGGCGAGCGACGTCCCGCGCAGGGATTCAGAGGACTTGAATTCCCGCCGCCAAGTGCCAAACTCGATGACATGGGGTGGTAGGAAAGGACTCTTTCGCATGAGCAGTTCGCCAAGCACTTTCAGGGCGGAACCCGGTGGCGGCGGGATCGACTGGGACGACCCTGCGGCGCTTCACCGCATCGACGACGGCGGCGGTATCCTCCATGATCTGAAGGCG
>DASVMK010000143.1:0-6537 GCA_036384395.1 Novosphingobium sp. | reverse complement strand
TTTCGGCCGGATGGCCGCGTTCCACGGCCAGATGGGCATGTTCACCCGCGCGCTGACCTATATCCTCAGCCACGGCGCCGACGGCTTGCGCCAGGTGGCGGAGGACGCGGTGCTCAACGCCAACTACGTGCTGCGCAGCCTCGATGGCGTGCTCGACGCGCCGTTCGGCCAGAGCGGGCCGTGCATGCACGAGGCGCTGTTCAGCGATGCCGGGCTGGCGGAGGGCTTCTCGACGCTGGATATCGCCAAGGGGCTGATCGATGAGGGCTTCCACCCGATGACGGTCTATTTCCCGCTGGTGGTCCATGGCGCGATGCTGATCGAGCCGACCGAGACCGAGAGCAAGGCAGGGCTGGACCGCTTCATTGGGTCGCTGCGCGCGCTGGCCGAGCGGGGGCGGGCAGGGGACGCGAGCCTCAAGGGCGCGCCGCACCTAGCGCCACGCCGCCGGCTGGACGAAACCCAGGCCGCGCGCAAGCCGGTGCTGGCCTGGCGCGGCGACTGAGCGGAGGCGATCGGGGCGAGGGATCGCCAGATCGCCTCCGGCTTGTCACATTTCCTTGTCGACCGTGTTGGCGGCGGACTGAAGATCGTCGCCCGCGCCGCGAACGGTGTTGCACGCCGAAGCGCTCAGCGCGATGGCGCTGGCGGTCAGGGCGATGAGAACTTTCCTGAGCATAATTTCGCTCCTTGCTTTGCGAGCGCGCGACCCTGCGCCGGCGCCCTCGATTGCCTAAACTCGCGCGCAACCCCCTAGGTTCCGAGCGAGGCAAAGATTGTTCTCGTGAACAGAAAGTGTCAACCTTGTTCCGGTAAGCGGTCTGTGATAGGAGAATGGCAGGAGGGACGACCATGCTGTCCTCAACCGTTGCCACAAGCCATACCCCCGAGGCGTCCCGTGTGCTGACCGACGCGGTCGGCCGCATCGCCGAACTGTGGCACTTGTCCAACGCCCGGCTGGGCGGGATCATCGGCCTGTCGGGCCCCACCGTCTCGCGCCTGCGGGCGGGGCGTTATCGGCTCGAGCCCGGCAGCAAGCCGTTCGAGCTGGCGCAGCACCTGCTGCGGCTGTTCCGCTCGCTCGACAGCTGGCTGGGGCAGGACGACGAGGCGGCCCGTTCGTGGCTTGCGACCGCCAACCTCGATCTGGGCGCGCGGCCGCTCGACCTGCTGCCGACGATCCGGGGGCTGCTCATGACCAGCGACTATGTGGACGCCCTCAGAGCTCGCGTCTGAGGCCGGATCCTATGGCCGCCGGGTGATCCGCATCATCGAGGCGCAGCACCGGATATCGACCAACCGCCTGGCCGCCAACGCGGCCGACCAGGCGCTGCTCGAGGCGCTGGCCGACGAGGTCAAGCCGAACCTGCCCGAAAGCGTCCGGCACTTGCCCTGGCTGCTCGCCTCGCCGTTCCGCTATGGCCTGGGGCGGCCCTCGCGCTTTCGCGCCGCCGACGTGCTGCCAGGCATCCTCTATGCCTCCGAGGACGTCGAGACCGCGGTGACCGAGGCCGCTTACTGGCGCCTCGTCGCCTTTGGTCGTTCGCCGGGTTTCCAGCGCCCGCGCACGCCCACGCCGATGTCGGCGTTCTCGGTCCTGGTGCGCAGCGACCGTGTGCTCGATCTGCTGGCCGGGCGGCTCGCGGCGGACGACGCGGCGTGGGTCCACCCCAGCGACTACACAGGGACGCAGGCGCTCGCCGCCGCAGCGCGCGAGGGCGGGATCGCGGCGATCCGCGCGCGCTCGGCGCGGCGGCGGGCGGGGGTGAACCTCGCGGTCATCGATCCCGCCGCCTTCGCCTCGCCGCCCCGGCCACATTCGAGCTGGGTCTTCCTGGCCACGCCGGAGGGCCTCATCGCGACGCGCGAGTTGAGCGACGAGGCGCTGCGTTTCGCCGTGGCCGAACTGCTCCCCGGCTGACGTGGGCCAACTGGCACGCGATCCCTCGCCACACCTTGCGACAAACCACGACAAAGAATGCCTTGCCCGCGCGTTCCGCGGGCCGGTAGTTTCACGGAAAGCAAGGGAGAGATCGGTGGCGGTAGAGGCAAGAGGCGCGCGTGCGCGGCGCGTCCGGCGAATGGCGATGGGATTGGGCACGGCGGCGCTGGTCGCGGTGTTGATCGCCGACGTATCGACCGAACGGGCGGCCCAGGCGGCCGCGCCGGCCGCGCAACCGAGCGCGCCAGAGGGCGGCCCGACCGATGAGGTGTTCCGCAAGGGCGAGGGCGGGTTCGTCGTCACCGAGATCGCCTATGGTCTCGGGACCGAAGGGAAGGACGCCTGCCCGAACGGCATGACCGGCGGCATCCGGGCGCTGATCGAGGCCTACGCCAAGACCCCCGCCGGCCAGAAGCGCGAGGGCGAGGAGGAGCAGCGCTACGAGCGGCGGCTGTCGACAGCGGTGAGCACCACCGCCGATGGCAAGAACATCTGCATGCATCCCGAGCTCGGCGCGCCCGATCCCAATTGGCGCATGGTGGCGGACCGCAACGTCAAGGCCGAAGGCATCGATCTCGATGGCCAGGATTCGGCGCCGGGCAAGCGCCCCGCCGCCGGCACTTGCGCGCACCGGGACTTCCAGGGCACGCATGGCGAGCGCGGGGTCGACAACCAGTTCTTCCGCGTCGCCGGCTGCACGACGGGCTTCCAGTCCAACGCTCAGGGCAACGGCTGGCAGACCGAGATGCTCACCGGCTCGTGGGGTATCGTGGTGTCGCTCAAGGGGGTCGATGACCCGCGCAACGACCGCGAAGTCGAGGTGGGCATCTATGCCAACGCCGATCCGATCCAGTTGAGCGCGGCACGCGCGCCGCTGTCCTATGCGACTTATGCGGTCGAGCAGAACCCGCGCTACCGGGCGGTCACCAAGGGGCGGATCGTCAACGGCGTGCTGACGATCGATCCGGTCGACGTGCGGTTCCACAACATCGTCAACAGCATGAACGACGACCGCGTGCTGCGCGATGCGCGGCTGCGGCTGACATTCACCGCCGACGGGGGCATGGAAGGCTACCTGGCCGGCTACACCCCGGTCGAGGACATGTACAACCTGCAATACGGCGCGCGCGCCAGCAAGAACACCAAGGGCGAGCTGGCGCCCGAGCGGCAGCGCATCCTGACCTCGGTCGGTCGCTCCGGCGCGCTGGGGCATTCGTGCCAGGGCGCCTATCAGGCGCTCTACGCCGCCGCCGACGGGCACCGCGACCCGGCTACCGGGCGCTGCACCTCGATTTCCACCCAGTACCGCATTCGCCTGGCGCCCGCCTTCGTGGTCGACCGCGCCACGCAGAGCATCAACGCTCCGCTGATCACACGGTGAGCTTCATGACCTTCAAATCTCCTTTTCTCGGCAAGCTCGGCATTGGTCTGGGCCTGGTGCTGGCCGGCAGCGTCGTCTGGGCGCAGCAATCGGTCGAGCCCGCCGCGCCGCCGGCGTCGGCGGCCGCGCTGGTCGAGCCCAAGCCGGTCGGCGGGCCGCCGGTCATGCGGCGGCTGACCGAATCGCAGTACCGCGCGACCATCGCCGACGTCTTCGCGCCCGACGTGCCGATCACCGGCCGCTTCGAGCGGGGGCTGCGCGAGGATGGGTTGATCGCCGTCGGGACCGGCCACGGCGGGATGTCCGCGTTCAGCGTCGAGCAGTACGACGTCTCGGCGCGCGGCATCGCCGCCGAGGTCACCGGCGACAAGCGCCGCGCGCGGTTCGTGCCGTGCCAGCCCAAGGCGGAGACGCGGTTCGACAAGGATTGCGCCACCAAATTCATCGAGACGTACGGCCTCAAGCTGTTCCGCCGGCCGCTGGCGCGGGCCGAGCGCGACGGCTTCGTCCGGGTCGCCCAGGCGGCGCAAAAGCAGCTCGGCAGCTTCCACCAGGGCCTCGAATACGCGCTGGCCGGCATGCTGGTCTCGCCGCACTTCCTGCTGCGCGTCGAGCGCACCGAGCCCGATCCCGCGCATCCCGGCGGCGAGCGGCTCGACGCCTGGTCGAAGGCGACGCGGCTCAGCTATTTCCTCACCAACTCGACCCCCGACGACGAGTTGTTGCGCGCCGCCGGCTCGGGCGAGCTGAACACCGACCAGGGCCTCGCCCGGCAGGTCGATCGCCTGATCGGCTCGCCGCGCGTCGAAGCGGCGGTGCGGGCGTTCTTCTGGGACATGCTCTACTTCGACGGGTTCAACGACCTGTTCAAGGATCCGACGATCTACCCCGCGTACACCTCCAACGTCGCGCGCGACGCGCAGGAGCAGACGCTGCGCACGATCGCCTCGCACCTGGTGACCGACCGCGGCGACTATCGCGACCTGTTCACCACGCGCAAGACCTGGGTGAGCCGGCCGCTCGGCGTGATCTATCGCGTCCCCGTCGCCACCCGCAACGGCTGGGAGCGCTTCGAATATCCCGCCGACAGCCGCCGCGCCGGCATCCTCACCGACATCAGCCTGCTGGCGCTGCACTCGCACCCGGGCCGCTCGTCGCCGACGCTGCGCGGCAAGTCGCTGCGCGAGGTGTTCCTGTGCGAGAAGGTTCCGGATCCGCCGGCCAACGTCAACTTCTCGATCGCCGAGGACGCGGTCCACCGTCCGGGTTCGACCGCGCGACTGCGGCTCGCCGAGCACAACGAGAACCCGGTCTGCGCCGGCTGCCACCGCCTGACCGATCCGATCGGCCTCACGCTCGAGAGCTTCGATGGCGCCGGCACCTTCCGCGCCAAGGAGAACGGCGCGGAGCTCGACCTCAGCGGCTCGCTCGACGGCAGCGACTTCACCGGCGCGCAAGGGCTGGGGCAGGCGATGCACGACAGCCCGGGGGTGCCGACCTGCCTGGTCGAGAAGCTCTACCGCTCCGCCGTGGGCCGCGCGGTGGCCGATTCGGAGGGCCCCTATCTCGAGTACCTGTTCCAGACGTTCGCCGCGCAAGGCTACCGCGTGCCCGACCTGATGCGCGCGATCGCGCTCAGCAAGACGTTCTATTCCGTGACCCCGCCGGCTCCGCCGGCGAAGACGAACACCGCGGAAGCGGCCAAGAAGGGAGACCGCTCATGACCAGGCTCAGCCGCAGGACCATCCTGCGCGGCGCGGTGAACGGCGCCGCCGTCGCCGTCGCGCTGCCGTTCCTCGACATCTTCCTCGACGTCAACGGCCAGGCGCTCGCCGCCACCGGCCAGCGCATCCCGGTGCGCTTCGGCACCTGGATCTGGGGCTGCGGCTTCATCCCCGAGCGCTGGATCCCGACAACCGAGGGCGCCGACTACACGATGCCGCCCGATCTCGAGCCGCTGGCTCCCTACCGTAAGCAGATGGCGATCTTCTCGGGCTTCGACGTCAAGCTCGACGGCGTCGCCAACAAGCCGCACCTCACCGGCAACCTGGGGCTGCGCACTGGCATCCCGGTGCCGAACGAGAACGTGCGCGCGCCGACGATCGACGTGCTGATCGGCGACGCGATCGGCCAGGGCTCGCGCTTCCGCTCGATCGAGCTCAGCGCCTCGGGCATCGAGCGGTCGTACTCGTTCCGCGGCGCCGGATCGCCCAACCCCAGCGAAGTCTCGCCGGTGGCGCTCTACCAGCGCATCTTCGGCGAGGGCTTCCAGGATCCCAACGCCGGCACCTTCAAGCCCGATCCGCGCACGATGGTCCGCCAGAGCGTGCTTTCGGCCGTCACCGAGGATCGCCAGCGGCTGATGAAGACGCTGGGCGCCGCCGACCGCCAGCGGATGGACGAATACTTCACCTCGGTTCGCCAGCTCGAGCAGCAGCTCGAACTGCAGCTCCAGCCCCCGGCCAGGGTCGAGAACTTCACGATGCCCGCCGCCCCGCCCAAGACCGTGGTCGATGCCGACATCGAGAACGTCATGGCCAATCACAAGCTGATGGCCGGGCTGCTGGCGCAGGCGCTGGCCTGCAACCAGACGCGCGTGTTCAACATGCTGTTCTCCGACACCGCCTCGAACTTGCGGCGCTCGGCCTCGTCGGACACGCACCACACGCTGACCCACGAGGAACCGACCAATCCCAAGCTCGGGTACCAGGAGCAATGCGCCTGGTTCGCCGCCAAGAGCATGATGGCCTGTCGCGATTTCGTCGATGCGCTCGCGGGAATCAAGGAAGGCGACGGCACGCTGCTCGACAACACGCTGCTGTTCGCCCATTCGGATTGCTCGATCGCCAAGAGCCACGCGGTCGAAGGCATCCCGATGATGGTCTTCGGCAATGCCGGCGGCCGCGTCCGCACCGGCTACCACAAGGCCGGCCGCGCCGAGTCCGCCGCCCGCATCGGCCTCAGCGTCCAGCAGGCGATGGGACTGCAAGTGGAGAAATGGGGCAGCGGCTCGATGGACACCAACCGCACGGTCACCGAACTGGTCGTCTGACGGGGCAAGCGGAAACCGCTGCGCGCGCGGCGGTTTCCGCTTGCCCAGCGGGGGGCGAAAACCTAAGGCCCTGCGTGGTTCGGGGAGTGGCGCAGCCCGGTAGCGCGTCTGCTTTGGGAGCAGAGGGTCGCAGGTTCGAATCCTGTCTCCCCGACCATTTTC
>DASVMK010000142.1:0-6974 GCA_036384395.1 Novosphingobium sp. | reverse complement strand
GGACCCGTGCGGTGGAAATGTGGTGCCCCTCGGGCGCAAGGCGCTCTAAGGAACCACTGTGCCTCGTCTGTTCCTCTTCGGCCTCGGCTACAGCGCCACCCTCATCGCCAGCGCTCTGGAAGCGCGCGGCTGGGAAGTTATCTCCACCGGCCGCGCGGGCACGCTGTCGTTCGATGACGAGGGCAACGTCCGGGCCGCACTGGCCGATTCGAGCCAGGTCCTCTCCTCGGTGCCGCCGGGCGGCGAAGGCGTCGATCCGGTGCTGGATCGCTATGGCGCGAGCCTCGCGGGCAAGCGGCTGCTCTATCTGTCGTCGACCGGCGTCTACGGCGACACCGGCGGCGCCTGGGTCGATGAAAGCGCGCCGATCGGCGCGGGCCGCCGCACCGCGCGGGCCGAGGCCGACGCCGCCTGGCTGGCGCGCGGCGCGCGCGTGTTCCGCCTGCCCGGGATCTATGGCCCCCCTTGCAGGGGACATGGGGGGCGCAGCGCGCTCGACCGGCTGCGCGACGGCAAGGCGCACCGCATCGACCTGCCCGGGCAAGTGTTCAGCCGCGTCCACGTCGACGACATCGCCGCGGGCGTGCTCGCCGGGCTCGACGCGCCGCCGGGCGCCTACAACTTGTCCGACGATCTTCCGTGCAGCCAGAACGCGGTGATCGAGGAGGCCGCCCGCCTGCTCGGCCGCGCCCCGCCGCCGCTGCAATCGCTCGAAGAGGCCGGCCTCTCGCCGATGGCGCGCGCGTTCTATGCGGAGAACCGGCGCGTCGCCAACGGCAAGGCCCGGCGGGTGCTCGGCTGGCGCCCGCGCTACCCGACCTACCGCGAAGGGCTGGCGGCCTGCTTGCGCGCCGAGACGGGCGACCCCACATCCTGACGCCAAGGAGCGATCATCTATGGATGTCACCATCACCCGCCACGGCGATGCGCAGAGCGGCGAGTACCACGCGCATATCGACGGCAGCGATCACATCGGCCGGCTGACCTGGGTCGAGCGCGGCGGCGCGCGCGTCGCCGACCACACGCTGGTCCCGCCGCCGATCGGCGGGCGCGGCGTCGCCATGCGGCTGGTCGAGGCGATGGTCGCCGACGCGCGGGCGCAGGGCTTCAAGATCGTGCCGCTGTGCAGCTACGTCGACGCCGCTTTCCGCCGCCATCCGGAGTGGGCCGACTTGCGGGGCTGAGCCGTCTGAAGAACCGCGGGCTCGGCGGCGCTCTGCGCGAAATCGAGGCCTATCCAGCTACCGGGATGACGAGGTTGGATAAGGTGGAGCGAGCCACTTCTGTCGGTCCACCATTCCCCGCGACACAGATAACGGTTGCGCAGCCCCGCGCCCTTGAACGACAAGGCTTGCGATGCACGACACGAGCCAGGCCTCCTTCCTGCGCGAGGGCTTCATCCTGCTGGGCTTCGCGCTCGCCTTCGTGCTGGCCTTCCGCCGCGCCGGGCTGGGCGCGACGCTGGGCTATCTCGTTGCGGGCGCAGTGGTCGGCCCGCAAGTGCTGGGGCTGGTCGGCGATGCCGAAAGCAAGATCGGCTTCGCCGAGCTGGGCATCACCCTCCTCCTGTTCATCGTCGGGCTGGAGCTGAACCCGGCGCGGCTGTGGCGGATGAAGCAGGACATCCTCGGCCTCGGGCTGCTGCAAGTGACGCTCTGCGGCCTGGCGGTGGCCGGCGTCGTGACCGCGCTCACCGGGTTCTCGCCGGCCGCCGCGCTGGCGCTCGGGCTGCCGCTGGCGCTATCCTCGACCGCGCAGGTGCTGCCGCTGCTGCAAAGCTCGGGCCGCTTGCGCACCCCGTTCGGCGAGCGGGCCTTCGCCATCCTGCTGTTCCAGGATCTGTCGATCATCCCGCTGATCACGATCATCGCCGCGATGAGCCGCAATCCCGCCGACGTGGGCGGCCCGCCGGGCTGGCTGCTGACGATCTACACGCTGATCGCCATCGCCGGGCTGATCGCGGCGGGGCGCTATGTCATCCGGCCGCTGTTCCGCCTGATCGGCAACATGGGCGAGCGCGAGATGTTCGTCGCCGCCGCGCTGTTCACCGTCTGCGCCTCGGCCGCGGTCATGGAACTGCTCGGGCTGTCGACGGCGCTGGGCGCGTTCATCGCCGGCGTGATGCTCGCCGATTCGCCCTATCGCCATGAGCTGGAGGCCGACGTCGAGCCGTTCCGCTCGATCCTGCTCGGCCTGTTCTTCCTCGCGGTCGGCATGATGCTCAACCTCCAGGTCATCGCCGAGCGGCCGCTGTTCGTGCTGTCGATGGCGCTCGCGCTGATCGCGGTGAAGGCCGGGGTGATCTTCGCCATCGGCATGGCCTTCCGGATGAGCTGGCGCGGCGCGCTGGCGCTCGGCGTGCTGCTCAGCCAGGGCGGCGAGTTCGGCTTCGTGCTGTTCGCCCAGGCCGAGCGCGCGCTGCTGATCGCGCCCGAGGCGGCCAGCCTGTTCGGCGCGGTCGTCACCCTGTCGATGGCGACGACGCCGTTCCTGATGGCCGCCACCCGCCGCTTCCGCGAGGCGCCGGTCGAACGCGGCGACGAGGAGGAACGCGAAGGACCCCAGGCCGAGGGCGCCAACGCGCTGATCGTCGGCTACGGCCGCTTCGGCCAGACGGTCGCGCAGATGCTGGTCGCCAGCGACATCCCGGTGACGCTGATCGACACCGACATCGAGATGATCGACGTCGCCCGCGGCTTCGGCGCCAAAGTCTATTTCGGCGACGGCACCCGGCTCGACGTGCTGCGCCAGGCCGGCGCGGCCGAGGCCGAGCTGATCCTGTTCTGCATCGACGGCGACCAGATCGACGCCGAGATGGTCGAGGCCGTCCACGCCGCCTTCCCCCAGGCCGCGATCTACGTCCGCGCCTACGACCGGCGCGCGGTGCTCAAGCTCAGCGGCTCCCCGACCAATTACGTGGTGCGCGAGGTGCTCGAATCGGCGGTGCGGATGGCGCGCCTCGCGCTCGAGGGACTCGAGGTCAACGAAGAGGCGATCGACCGCGCCGAAGACATGTACCGCGCCCGCGATCGCGAACGTTTGAAGAAGCAGATCGAGACCGGCGACATCCGCGCCGCGCGCGATCGCATCCTGACGGGTCCGGCAGGCGGTTGAGGGATAGCTGAGGGCACCTGAGGGGCCTTTGAGGAACCCTGAGGGCGGGAATGGTGCTGCTGGGGAGGATTGAACTCCCGACCTCAGCCTTACCAAGGATGCGCTCTACCACTGAGCTACAGCAGCACACCATTCCGCTCGCCCGAAGCCCAAAGGGCCGCCGGGCAGGGGCGCGCTATTGGCCTCGCGCCCGGGCTTTGTCAACCGGCGCTTGAGCCCCGGCCGATATGGGGCCAAGGCGCATCGCATGGATAAACACGCCGAACGCGACGAGCGCCTCGCCGCCAAGCTGCGCGAGAACCTGCGCCGCCGCAAGGCGCAGGCGAAAGCGCTCGATGCCCACGGCAAGCCGACTCTTCCCAAAGAGCCTCGGGAAAGCTAGGGCCACCGCTTCCAAGCACCCAGGGAGCCCGCCTTGCCTCGTCTGATCCTCGTCCGCCACGGCCAGAGCCAGTGGAACCTGGAAAACCGCTTCACCGGCTGGTGGGACGTGAGCCTGACCGAGAAGGGCGAGGAAGAGGCGCGCGCCGCCGGCCGGCTGCTCGCCGCCAAGGGCATGCTGCCCGACATGGCGTTCACCTCGCTCCAGACGCGCGCGATCAAGACGCTGCACCTGGCGCTCGAGGCGGCCGGCGTGCTGTGGATCCCCGAAACCAAGGACTGGCGCCTGAACGAGCGCCACTACGGCGGGCTCACCGGGCTCGACAAGGCGGAGACCGCGGCCAAGCACGGCGACGACCAGGTCAAGATCTGGCGCCGCAGCTTCGACATCCCGCCGCCGCCGCTCGATGCCGGATCGGAGTTCGATCTCGGCGCCGACCCACGCTATGCCGGCATCCCGATCCCGCGGACCGAGAGCCTGAAGGACACCATCGCGCGCGTCCTGCCCTACTACCAGGGCTCGATCGTGCCGCATCTGCGCGCCGGCGCGACGGTGCTCGTCGCCGCGCACGGCAATTCGCTGCGCGCGCTGGTCAAGCATCTGTCGGGCATTTCGGACGCGGAGATCACCGGGCTCGAGATCCCGACCGGCCAGCCGATCGTCTATGAGCTCGACGAGGAGCTCCAGGCGCTGGAGCGCTACTACCTTTCGGAGCGGTAAGATGGGGGCAGTTGCAGGGGCCAAGGTTTTGGGGGCCAAGGTCGCCATCGTGATGGGTAGCCAGTCCGACTGGGCGACGATGAGGAACGCCGCCGACGCGCTGGCGAAGCTAGGCATCGAGGCGGATGTGCGGATCGTTTCCGCCCACCGCACGCCCGACCGGCTGGTGGCCTTCGCCAAGGGCGCGGCCGAGGCGGGGTTCAAGGTGATCATCGCCGGCGCTGGCGGCGCGGCGCATCTGCCCGGCATGGTCGCCTCGATGACGCACGTGCCGGTGCTCGGCGTGCCGGTGCAGTCGAAGGCGCTGTCGGGGCAGGACAGCCTGCTGTCGATCGTGCAGATGCCGGCGGGCATCCCGGTCGGCACGCTGGCGATCGGCGAGGCGGGCGCGACCAACGCCGGCCTGCTCGCCGCCGCGATCCTGGCCAACGAGGATCCGGCGCTGGCCGAACGGCTCAAGGCCTACCGCGCCGCGCAGACCGATTCCGTGGCCGAACGACCCAGCTGACGCGATGATCCCTCCCGGCGAAACCATCGGCATCCTCGGCGGCGGCCAGCTCGGCCGGATGATCGCCGTGGCCGCCGCGCAGCTCGGCTACCGCTGCCACATCTTCGCGCCCGAGGCCGACAGCGTCGCCGCCGAGGTGGCCGCCGCCTTCACCCAGGCCGACTGGTCCGATGCCGAGGCGCTCGCCCGGTTCGCCGCCGATTGCGCGGTGATCACCTACGAGTTCGAGAACGTGCCGGTGGCGCCGCTGCTGGCGCTGGGCGACGTGCCGCTGCTGCCCCACCCGCGCGCGCTGGAAACCGCGCAGGACCGGCTGAGCGAGAAGCAGTTCGTCCAGGCGCTGGGCGGCCGCCCCGCCCCCTTCGCGCCGGTCGATTCGGACGCCGAGCTGGCCCGCGACATCAAGACGATCGGCACGCCCGGCATCCTCAAGACCCGGCGCGACGGCTACGACGGCAAGGGCCAGTGGCGCATCGCCGACACGCTCGACGTCGAAGTGCTCGACCTGCCGCAGCAGCCGCTGATCTACGAGGGCTTCGTCACCTTCTTCGCCGAGTTCTCGGTGATCCTGTGCCGCAGCGCCGATGGCGACATCCGCTATTGGGACAGCGCCGAGAACGTCCACGAGGGCGGCATCCTCGCGCGTTCGACCGTGCCGGCCCCGCCCGCGATCCTGGCGCAAGTGCCCGAGGCGCGCGCGCTCGCCGCCAAAGTTGCCGAGGCGCTGGGCTACGTCGGCGTGCTGACGCTCGAATTCTTCGCCACCGAGGCGGGGCCGGTGTTCAACGAGATGGCGCCGCGCGTCCACAATTCGGGCCACTGGACGATCGAGGGCGCGGTCACCAGCCAGTTCGAGAACCACGTCCGCGCGATCTGCGGGCTGCCGCTGGGCGACACATCGCTCGCCGCGCAAGGCGTCGAGATGCGCAACGTGATCGGCGACGCGGCCGAGGACTGGGCGCAGATCCTGTCCGACCCGGCCAACCACCTGCACCTCTACGGCAAGGCCGCCGCGCGGCCGGGCCGCAAGATGGGCCACGTCACCCGGCTGGTGCTTGGCCCGGCGGCCCGATGAGCGGACGGGAGATATTCCTCGTCGTCGCGGTCTCGGCGAACGGCGTGATCGGCGCGGAGGGCGCGCTGCCCTGGCACCTGCCCGCCGATTTGCGCCGCTTCAAGTCGCTGACGATGGGCCTGCCGATGGTCATGGGCCGCAAGACCTTCGATTCGCTGCCCGGCCTGCTGCCCGGCCGCCGCCACATCGTCATCACCCGCGATCCCGCGTGGGAGGCCGAGGGCGCCGAAGTGGCGCACGGGCTGGACGAGGCGATCGCGCTGGCCAACGCGCCGCATATCGCGGTGATCGGCGGCGGCGAGATCTTCGCGCTGGCGCTGCCGCGCGCGAACCGCATCGAGCTGACCGAAGTGGCGCTCGACGTCGCCGGCGACACCCGCATGCCGCCGCTGGGAGACGGCTGGCGCGAGACCTTCCGCGAGGCGCACGAGGCGGAGCACGGTCGCCCGGCCTTCGCTTTCGTGACGCTCAGGCGCGACTTATAAGCGCGCCATGATCGTCATCGACCATCGCGACCCGATGCCCGACCGCTTGCGCGGCGCGGTGCTGGCGCTGGGCAATTTCGACGGCTTCCACCAGGGCCACCAGGCGGTGATCGGCGCCGCGATCGACTGGGCGCGCAGCGAAGGGCGGCCCGCCGTCGTGGCGACCTTCTCGCCGCATCCGATGCGCTATTTCCAGCCCGATTCGCCGCCCTTCCGGCTGACCCGGCTTGACCAGCGCAGCGAGCTGTTCGCCGCGGCCGGCGCCGACGCGATGCTGGTGTTCCACTTCGACGAGACGCTGGCGACGATGACCGCCGAGCGCTGGATCGAGGACGTGATCGCCGGGCAGATCGGCGCCGCCGGCGTCGTCACCGGCCAGGACTTCACCTTCGGCCGCGCGCGCGGCGGCAATCCGGCACTGCTCAAGGCGTTCGGCGCCAGGGTCGGCGTGGGCGCGCGCACCGTCGGCCCGGTGCACGACGATGTCGGGCCGATCTCCTCCAGCCGCATCCGCGCGGCGCTGCAGGCCGGCGATTGCGCCGAGGCGACGCGCCTGCTCACCCGCCCGTACGCGATCCGGGGCACGGTGCAGCACGGCGACAAGCTGGGCCGCTCGATCGGTTTTCCCACCGCCAACCTCGACCTCGGCCAGTACTTGCGCCCGCTTTACGGCATCTACGCGGTCACCGG
>DASVMK010000141.1:0-6324 GCA_036384395.1 Novosphingobium sp. | reverse complement strand
GGCTTGACGGTCTCCGCGACCCGAGCCCAGAGCGCCGCTTCGTCGGCCGAAAGCCGGCGCCCCGGCCGCCTCACCGGGCGCGCAGTCGCTGCAGCGTGCCCTTGGGCAGCAGCAGCAGCGCCCGGCCCCGCGCGCTCATGCCGCCGGCGATGGTGCGCGCCTCTTGTCCGGCGCCCCAGAAGGTGTCGAAGCGGTTGGCGCCCTTGATCGCGCCGCCGGTGTCCTGCGCGATCCACAAGCCGTCGGCCTCGCTGCGATCGACATCGAGCCATACCGGCGCGCCCAGCGGCACGAAGGCGGGATCGGCGGCGACCGTGGCGCGGCCGCGCACCGGCACGCCGAGCGCGCCGACCGGGCCTTCGCCGGTCAGTTCGCGGAAGAACACCCAGCTCTGGTTGAGCCGCATCAGCGCCGCCCCGTCGCGCGGGTTGTCGCGCAAGTAGCGCATGATGCCCTGCATCGAGCCCGGATATTGTCCCGGCCCGCTACCGACGAGGCCCCGGTCGCGCATCAGCGAGCCGATGCCGGCGTAGTTGCGCCCGTTGGTGCCGGCATAGCCGATCCGCATGATCGTGCCGTCGGCGGCGCGCAGCCGGCCCGAGCCCTGGACCTGGAGGAAGAAGAACTCGACCGGATCGGCCACCCAGGCGATCTCCAGCCCCTTGCCGGCCAGCGCCCCGTCCTCGATCGCGGCGCGGTCGTAATAGGGCACGAAACGCCCGCTTTCGTCATAGCGGCCGAGCGGCTGGCGTCCGTCGGGCAAAGCCCTGGCGTCGCCCGGACGGGCGCGGACGAGATCGGCGGGCAAGCCGTAAACGGGCACGTCGTAGCCCGGCTGGCGCCGGCGCGCGCCGGCGATCTCGGGCTCGTAGTAGCCGGTGGCATGGGCGCTGCCATTGCCGATCCGCGCAGTCTCGAAATACTGGCGAAAGAAGGCGCTCGCCTCGCCCGACCAGCCCCGCGCCGCAGCGCAGGCGGGATGCCAGTCGGTCGGGCGCGTCAAGCCGCTGGTGTCGCTGCGCGTGGTGAGCCGGCCGCAGCTGGTGCGAAAAGCGCCGAGCGCAGCGGACGCGCCGTTGCGGGTGAACGCCAGCCCCGACACGGCGGGACCCGGATGGACGCCCGCGTCGATCGCCCTGCCGGTGATAGGGCCGGTGATCGGTGCGGGGCGGGGCGTCGGAGATGACCGCGGAGTCGGCGCCGAGCCGGGCGGAATGACCCGGCCGCAAGCGGCGAGCGCAAGCAGCAAGGCGATCGCGGCGCCGCCGCGCAGACGCCTTGGCATCACGGGTCAGTCCTCGTCGGTCTCGTCGAGCAGCCAGTCGGGGTCCGCCGAGGTCACGTCGCGGCGGAAGGTCCACACGTCGTGCGCCTCGACCGCGTCGTTGAGCGAACCGGCGATCACCGTGCCGGCGGCATCGCGGGTGACCGCGGCGATATCGGCGCTGAACCGCACGGCGATGCGGGCATAGGGCGCGTCATAGCTCGCGGCGGCGATGGTCGCCTCCTCGATCCGCACCAGGCGGTTGTCGAGTGTCTCGCCCGCGGCGATGCGCGCGTCGATCGCGGCGGCGAAGCTGTCATAGACGTCACGGTCGCACAGCGCCGCCAGGTCTTCCTTGTCGCCGCGCCAGAACGCTTCGAGGATCATCCCGTAAGCGCTCTTGGCGCCTTCGAGGAAGCTCAGCGTGTCGAAGCGGCGATCGGCGGCGGCGATCTCGCGAAGGCCGCGCTCGACCTCGGGAATGCCGCCGGTCAGGTCGCGCGGGCGTACCGGAACCGGCTGGGGCGCCCGATCGAGCGGCTGACGGGGGGCCGGCTGGGCCAGATCCTTGCCCATCTCCTTGGCGCCGTCGGGTTTGGGCTCGAACCGCGCCTGGATGGCCTCCTCCTCGTGTCCGGCACGGCGGCCGAGCACCGAATAGAGGCGCAGCCCAAGGAAGGCCGCGATCATTGCCAGGATGACGATTTCGACAGTCACGCCCGTGGTAATCCTTCTGGTCCCCGCGAATCCGCGCCCGTGCGGAGCGGCCGGTTGGATACTTTGCCCCAGATAGGTACGAAAAACAAATGAACAACCGGTGAGCGGCCCGGCTCCTGCGATTTGCGGAGGTCGTCGTCCCCCTGCCGCGCCGGGCCATTGCCGCTCGCCCGGCGCGGTGCTACGCGCCCCGCTCGGTCCGGTTCGACACGTCCGCCCGCGACGGGTCCGACCGGGCGCTTACATTCAGGGGAAGTCCGCAAGATGGCCGACGATGGCAACGTGATCTCGAACCTCGACCTCGATTCCGCCGGCAACGGCGAAGACAGCACGCCGGTCGCCGGGATCATCTCGCAATATGTGAAGGATCTCTCGGTCGAGAACCCGAACGCGCCCGAATCCTTCCAGTGGCAGGACGCGCCGCAGCTCGACATCCAGTTCAACATCAGCGCCCGCGCGATCAACCCCGAGATCCAGGAAGTGGTGCTGAAGGTCCAGCTCACCGCCAAGACCGAAGCCGGCACCGCCTATATCGTCGAGCTCGACTATGCCGGGCTCGCCGGCATGCGCAATCTCGAGGAGGGCCAGGCCCACGCCTTCGTCTATGCCGAGGCCCCGCGCATCCTGTTCCCCTTCGCCCGCCGCATCGTCGCCGATGCCGTGCGCGACGCGGGCTTCCCGCCGGTGATGCTCGAGCCGATCGACTTCAACGGCCTCTACATGCAGCAGTTCGAGGCGCACCAGGCCAGCGCGGCCGACGCGCCGGTCGGCAACGCCTGAGGATCGCGCGGGCCGCGCGCGCCATGAGCCTTCTGGCATGAGCTTCCCCGCATGAGCCTCCTCAAGAACGTCGGCACGATCGGCGGGCTGACGGCGGTGAGCCGGGTGTTCGGCTTCGTCCGTGACATGCTGCTCGCCCGCGTACTGGGCGCCGGCCTGGCCGCCGACGCCTTCCAGCTCGCCTTCACGCTGCCCAACACCTTCCGCCGGTTGTTCGCCGAGGGCGCCTTCTCGGTCGCCTTCGTGCCGATGTACTCGCGCGCGCTCCACGGCGAGGACGGGGAAGCGGCGGCCGAGCGGTTCGCCAGCGACGTGCTGGCGGTGTTCGTCTGGGTGCTGCTGGGCTTCAGCGCGATCGCGATGTTCGCGATGTCCGGGATCGTCTGGGTGCTGGCGCGCGAGTTCCAGTCGGTGCCCGGCAAGTTCGAGCTGTCGGTGCTGCTGAGCCGCATCACCTTCCCCTATCTCGGGCTGATCAGCCTGGTGGCGATGCTCTCTGGCCTGCTCAACGCGCGCTCGCGCTTCGGGCCGGGGGCCTTCGCGCCGGTGCTGCTCAACCTCTGCCTGATCGCCGGGATCGCGACCGGCTGGTACTTGCGCGGTGCGGGCGATGACGACGTCGTCGTCGCGCAGGCGCTGGCGGTGTCGGTCTCGCTCGCCGGGCTGGCGCAGCTCGTCTATCTGGCCTGGGCGACGCGCCGCGCGGGCGTGCGGTTGCGTGTGACCACGCCTCGGCTGACTCCCGAAGTGCGCCGCCTGGGCGCGCTGATCGTGCCGGCCACGTTTGGCGCCGGCATCTACCAGATCAGCCAGTTCGTCGACACGTTCTTCGCCACCTCGCTGCCGCAAGGCTCGCTGACGCTACTCAAACTCGCCGACCGGCTGAACCAGATGCCGCTCGGCATCGTCGGCATCGCGCTGGGCACGGCGATCCTGCCGATGCTCTCGCGCCACATCCACACCGGTGAGCAGACCGAGGCGCAGCGGCTGCAGAGCCAGGCGTTCGAGCTCGCCACGCTGCTCACCCTGCCCGCCGCCGCCGCGCTCGCGGTTTGCGCGCCGGCGTTCGTCTCCGCCTTCTTCGTCGGCGGCAAGTTCACCCCCGCCGACGGCGCGATCATGGCGCAGATCGTCGTCGCGCTGGTGGCGGGGCTGCCGGCCTACGTCATCGTCAAGATCCTCAACCCCGGCTACTTCGCCCGCGAGGACACTCGCACCCCGGTGTGGACCGCGCTCGCCTCGCTCGTGTTCAACATCGCGGTGAACCTCGTGGTCGTGCGGCGCTTCGGCATCGTCGGCCTGGCGGCGGCGACGGCGGCCTCGGCCAGCCTCAACTGCCTGCTGCTCTACACCGTGCTGCATCGGCGCGGCTGGTTCCGCTTCACCATGCCGCTGGCGCTCAAGATCGCGCGCCAGCTCGTCGCCACCGCCACGATGGCGGCCGCGCTCTGGGCAGTGCTGCCGCTGATGGCCGACCGCTATGCCGGCGGCGTGATCGAGCGCGTATGGTCGCTCGCCGCGCTGGTCGGGCTCGGCATGGCGGTGTTCTTCGCGGTTGCTTTCCTGACGGGCGCCATCAACAAGCAGGTCCTCTCCTCGCTGCGCCGCCGCCGCCCGCGCCGGACCAGGGAAGACGACGAAATCCTAGAGGTCGAGTAGCTCCCATGCGCATCGTTTCCGGCATCCAGCCCACTGGCAATCTCCATTTGGGCAACTATCTGGGCGCGATCCGCAACTGGGTACGCATGCAGGACGACGCTGCCCGGACCGGGGGAGACTGCCTGTTCTTCCTGGCCGATCTCCACGCCATCTCGATGCCGCACGTTCCCGCCGATCTCGCCGCCAACACCCGCGGCATGGTCGCCGCGCTGGTCGCCTGCGGCATCGATCCCGACCGCGCGATCCTGTTCAACCAGGCGCAAGTGCCCGCCCATGCCGAGCTGCAATGGCTGCTCAACGGCACCGCGCGGATGGGCTGGCTGAACCGCATGACGCAGTTCAAGGACAAGTCCGGCAAGAACCGCGAGGGCGCCTCGATCGCGCTGTTCACCTATCCGGTGCTCCAGGCCGCCGACGTGCTGCTCTATCAGGCGACGCACGTGCCGGTGGGTGAGGACCAGAAGCAGCACCTCGAGCTGGCGCGCGACATCGCACAGAAGTTCAACAACGATTTCTGCGCGCAAGACGCGCCGCTGTTCACCCTGCCCGACCCCATCATCCCGCCGCAGGCCGCGCGGATCATGTCGCTGCGCGACGGGTCGGCCAAGATGAGCAAGTCCGATCCCTCGGACATGAGCCGCATCAATCTGACCGACGACGCCGACACGATGATGCAGAAGGTCAGGAAGGCGAAGACCGACCCCGAACCGCTGCCGTCGGAGGCCGCAGGCCTGGAAGGCCGCCCCGAAGCGCGCAACCTCGTCGGCATCTACGCCACGATGGCGGATATCCCGGTAGCCGACGTGCTGCGCGACTTCGCCGGCAAGGGCTTCGGCGCGTTCAAGCCGGCGCTGGGCGAGTTGCTGGTCGAGAAGCTGGCGCCGATCAACGCGCGCTTCGTGGCGCTCCAGCAGGACCGCGCCGCGCTCGACGCGATCCTGCGCCAGGGCGCGGCCAAGGCGCGCGAGCTGGCCCGCCCGACGCTCGACGCCGCCTACGACGCGCTGGGACTGGTACGCGGCTGACGCGATTCGCAACCCAGGCTGCCAACAAAACGGTTCGTCCCACGCCAAGACACCATTCAACCCTTATTCAGCGTGAATTCCGAACTATATATAGAACAGGATAGCGGCCGCGGCCGGCGGCCGTCTCGTCGCGGAGCCATTCCCATGTCGTCCCATGCCTTCTCCCTTTCGCGGATCAGGGTCGCCCTGGCCGCGCTGCTGATGATCGGCCTTGCCGCTTGTTCGCAAAACTTCCGCGCGGACGTCTCGCGCTTCCAGTCCCAGCTTCCCGCGCCGCAGGGCCAGACTTTCGCGGTGGTCGCCGACGACCCGGATCTCGCCGGCGGGCTCGAGTTCGCGCAGTACGCGCGGCTGGTGGAGGCGCGCATGGCCGCGCTCGGCTACACCCCCGCCAGCCCCGAACGCGCGACATTGCTGGTCCGCTTCGACTATGGCGTCGACAAGGGCCGTGAGCGCGTCCGCTCCACCGGTGGCTTCGGCTACGATCCGTTCTGGGGCCCGTGGCGCGGCTATGGCCGCTTCGGCTACGGCCCCTGGCGCAGCGGTCCCTGGGGCTATGGCTGGTACGACCCCTGGTTCGATAGCGCCCGGGTGGACAGCTACACCGTCTATACCAGCGGCATCTCGCTGAAGATCGACCGCCGCGCCGACAACGCCCGCCTGTTCGAAGGCAAGGCCGAGGCGGTCTCCACCTCGAACCGGCTGGCCTATCTGGTGCCGAACCTCGTCGAGGCGATGTTCACCGACTTCCCGGGCAACTCCGGCGAAACGGTGCGCATCTCGGTCGCCCCGGAACGCGGCCGCAACTGACACCCGAACAGGGTTTGGGGAGGAACTTCATCGAGCGAAGGCGGGTCCGGCAGCGGGCCCGCCTTTTTT
>DASVMK010000140.1:0-3610 GCA_036384395.1 Novosphingobium sp. | reverse complement strand
CTGAAAGCGCGCGGGGTGGATGTGACGAAGCTTTAGGGTTCGTCGCTATCCCTTCGCGAGGGCGGCACAGAGAAGAAAAGAAGAAAGTTGGTTCGCGCGAAGGCGCGAAGGCGCGAAGAGGTCGCGCTTGGCCGAAGGCCTATTTCTCTTCCTGCACGATCGAAGCGCGGCTTCGCCGCGGGCGCAACCTCTTTGCGCCTTTGCGTCTTTGCGCAAAATCGGCATCAGCGATGCTCGTAGCCCAATCCTGTATCCGCCAGCGGCGCGCCATCGAGCAGCGCCGCGGCATCGGACCGCGCCCGGACCTCTCCAATGCGATGCGCGGCCAGCGGCGGTTCGATCCCGCGGGGCAGCGTGAACAGCAACTGGTAGTCGTCCCCCCAGCGCAAGGCCTCGTCGCGGCGCGGCTCGGGCGCGGCGATCGGGACGGCGTCGCGCTCGATCGCCAGCGTCACGCCGCTGGCGTTGGCCATGCGGCTGGCGTCGAGCAGCAGCCCGTCCGAGACGTCCATCATCGCGGTGACCAGCGGCGCCAGCGCCTGGCCTTCGGCGAGCAGCGCGCGCGGGCGGCGATAGGCGAGGCTACTATCGGAATTGGCGCCGGAACCGGCGCGCAAGGCTTCCAGCCCCAGCATCGCCGCGCCGACCGGCCCGGTGATCCACAGCGCGTCGCCGGGTCCGGCGCCGCCGCGCGAGGGCGCCGGCCGGTGCGTCGCACGCCCGATCGCGGTCAATCCCAGCGCTTGCGATCCCGTGCCGGAAACCGTGTCGCCGCCCAGCAGCGGTGCGTTGTAGTGCGTCAGCGCCTCTTCCAGCCCCGCGAGGAACCGCGCGTCGTCCGCGTCAAGCATGTATCCGAGCAGCACGCCCACCGGCGCCGCGCCCTTGGCGGCGAGGTCCGACATATTGGTGGCGACGAGCTTCCAGGCGATGTCGGCCGGATCCTGCTCGGGCAGGAAATGCACGCCCGCGACCATCATGTCGTGGGTCAGCACCAGCGTCTCCCCGCCGATCTCGATCACCGCGCAATCGTCGTCGAAGTTTCGCGCGCCGGGATGCGCCGGCAGCCGCCGCAGGGCTTCGATGAAGGCGCGTTCGCTCAATTGGCGTCTCCCCGGCTAACCGATTCGGCCCCGTTACAAATCTTCGTCATTCCCGCGAAGGCGGGAACCCATTTCTTGATCTATCGCCGGGACTGACGTCGGGAGATGGGTCCCCGCCTTCGCGGGGATGACGAGAAACGAGAAGAGCAGCGTGAGGTCAGGCGCGCGCGGCCTTCGCCACGGCGTCGAGCACGCCATTGGCGAACTTCGCTTCGCGTGCGTCGAAGAAGGCGTGGGCGACGTCGAGGTATTCGCTGATCGCGGTGGCGACGGGCACGTCCGGGCGGGCGAGCAGTTCGTAGGCGCCGGCGCGCAGGATCTGCAGCATCGTCTTGTCGAGCCGCTCCAATTTCCAGCCTTCGGCCAGCTTGCCCGAGAGCAGCGTGTCGATCTCCTCGCGGCGGGCGAGGACGCCTTTCACCAAGTCGTCGAAGAACGCGACTTCGGCGTCGGCGTACTGGTCGTCGTCGATTTCGGCGCCGAGCCGGTGCAGGTGGAACTCATCGAGCAGGTTGGCGAGGCGGGTGCCTTCCATCTCGTGCTGGTAGAGCGCCTGGACGGCGGCGAGGCGGGCGGCCGCGCGGGCCTGGCTGCGGGTTTTCATAGGCCTAGTCTGACTTCGATGGAGCGGGCGTGGGCGGCGAGGCCTTCGGCTTCGGCGAGCGCGATGGCGGCCGGGCCGACCGCGGCGAGCGCGGCGGCGTCGAGCTGGAGGAAGCTGGTGCGCTTCATGAAGTCGAGCACCGACAGGCCCGACGAGAAACGGGCGCGGCGTCCGGTCGGCAGGACGTGGTTGGGACCGGCGACGTAATCGCCGATCGCCTCGGGCGTCATGCGGCCGAGGAACACGCTGCCCGCGTGGCGGATCCCGCGCATCAGCGGTTCGGGATCGTCGACCGCGATCTGGACGTGCTCGGCGGCGAGCGCATTGGCGAGGGCGGGGGCCTCGGCCAGGTCCGCCACTTCGATGATCACGCCGTGGGCGTTCCAGCTCTCGCTGGCCACGCGCGCGGTGGGCAGCGTCGCCAGCTCGACGCCGACGCAGTCGGCGACGGTGTCGGCGAAGAGCGGATCGTCGGTGATCAGAATCGACTGGGCGACGGGATCGTGCTCGGCCTGGCTGAGCAGGTCGGCGGCGGTCCATTCGGGATCGTTGCGGCCGTCGGCGATCAGCAGGATCTCACTGGGGCCGGCGACCATGTCGATGCCGACGACGCCGTATAGCTGGCGCTTGGCCTCGGCCACCCAGGCGTTGCCGGGGCCGGTCACGACGTCCACCGGGCGGATGCGTTCGGTTCCATAGGCGAGCGCGCCCACCGCCTGCGCGCCGCCGATGCGCCAGACTTCGTCGACGCCCGCGAGGTGCGCGGCGGCAAGGACCAGCGGGTTGACCTGGCCCTTGGGGGTGGGCGTGACGACGACAAGCCGCTCGACGCCCGCGACCTTGGCGGGGATCGCGTTCATCAGCAGGGACGAGGGATAGGCCGCGCGGCCGCCCGGCACATAGAGCCCCGCGGCATCGACCGGGGTCCAGGTGGCGCCGAGGCGAACGCCCGCTTCGTCGGTATAGTCGCGGTCGGCGGGCTTCTGCGCTTCGTGGAAGGCGCGGATGCGCTGCGCGGCGAGTTCGAGCGCGGCGCGCAGATCGGGCTTGAGCGCATCGAACGCCTCGCGGCAATCGGCCAGGGGCACGCGCCAGGCGTCCTCGCTGTCGAGCGTGTGGCCGTCGAAGCGCTGGGTCAGCTCGGCCAGCACCGCGTCGCCGCGGTTGCGCACCTCGGCGAGGATGCCGGCGACGTCGTGCGCGACGTCGGCCCCGCTCTCGCGCCGATCGCGCACGAGCTTTCGGAACGCCTCGGCAAAGCCGGGATCGCGCGAGTTGAGCCGCAGCATCAGACGGCCTGCTCGGATACGAGCGCGCGGAACCGCTCGACCAGCGCGGCGACGCGCTCGTCGGTCTTGAGCGCGGCCCGGTTGACGATCAGGCGCGCCGAGATGTCGAGGATCACCGAGGTCTCTTCGAGCCCGTTGTCCTTGAGCGTCCGCCCGGTCGAGACCAGATCGACGATGCGGCTGGCGAGGCCGAGGCCGGGCGCCAGTTCCATCGCACCGTTGAGCTTCACGACTTCGGCCTGGACGCCCATCGCCTCGAAATGGCGACGGGTGAGGCTGGGGTACTTGCTGGCGACGCGGAGGTGGCTGGCCACGCCCTTGCTGCCGCGTCCGACCGGCTCGGCGACCGACAGGCGGCAGCGGCCGATGCCGAGATCGACCGGCGCGTAGAGGTCCGCATAGGCGAATTCCTCGACCACGTCGGAGCCGACGATGCCCGCCTGCGCCGCGCCGTGGGCGACGAAGGTGGCGACGTCGAAGGCGCGCACGCGGATCAGGCGCATGTCGGCCTGTTCGCAGGCGAACGACAGCGCGCGCGAGTTCTTGTCGTGGAACTCGGCTTCGGGCACCACACCGGCACGCGCCATCAGCGGCAGCGCCTCGTCGAGGATGCG
>DASVMK010000139.1:0-27737 GCA_036384395.1 Novosphingobium sp. | reverse complement strand
TCACGCCCGCCGTCACAGCCTGCGCTTCAACGGCAATGTCGGACTGCGACTGTCAAGCGTCGCCTCGACGCGGTTCTACGCCAGCGTCAATTCGCTGAAGCAGGAACTGCCGGGCGCGCTCACCGAAGGCGATGCGCTGGCGACGCCGCGGAAGGGCAACTTCATGGGCGATCAGCAGCGCAACATCGCTTCGCTGCGACTGCAGAACCGCACGCGCTTCGATTGGGGCGAGAGCCGGCTCGATCTGGGCGTGTTCCTCAACGCCAAGCAGCTCGATCACCCGATCTTCCAGGTGATCGGCCAGAAATCGACCGACACCGGCGCCTTCGCGCGCTTCGATCATACGGCGGGGCCATTCGCGTTCACGCTCGGCGGCGAGATCCGACGCGGCAGCACGCATGCCCGGCAGTTCCTCAACGTCAACGGCGCGCGCGGGGCGTTGCGGTTCGATGCCGACCAGGACGCGCGCACCGCCAACCTCTATGGCGAGGTGCGGTTCAAGCCGGTCGAGACGCTGACGCTGATCGCCGGCGGCATCTACGCCGATGGCTTCCGCAAGCGCCGGGTGGCCTACGCCGCGACGTCGACGCAGGACGGCCGCATCGCCTTCGACGCTTTCTCGCCCAAGTTCGGCGTCCTGTTCGAACCGAAGCCGGGCATCCAGCTCTTCGCCAACTACAGCCGTTCGGCCGAATTCCCCGGTTTCGGCGAAGTGTTCCAGAACGTCGGCACGCCCGCGGTCAGCACTTTCATCGATTCGATCCGCCCGCAGCGCGCCTGGACCGCCGAGATCGGCACGCGCGGCACGGCGGGCTGGCTGAGCTGGGACGTCGCGCTCTACCGGGCGCGCCTGAGCGGCGAGATGCTGCAGTACTCGGCCGGTGGCAACACCGGCATTCCGGCGGCGACCTTCAACGCCGACCGCACGCTGCACCAGGGCGTCGAGGCGGCGCTGAGCCTCCAGCCCACCGAGTGGCTGCGGCTGCGGCAGATCTGGCAATATTCGGACTTCCGCTTCCGCGGCGACACCGCGTTCCGCGACAACCGCCTGCCGGTAGTGCCGCCGCATGTCCTGCGCAGCGAGATCCGCCTCGGCACCGACGCGCTCCACATCGCGCCCAACCTGGAATGGCTGCCGCAAGGCGCCTGGGCTGACTATGCCAACACCAAGCGCACCAAGGGCTACGCGCTGCTCGGTCTCACCGCGGGCGCCACGGTGCGCGAGGGGATCGACCTGTTCCTCGACGTCCGAAACCTCGCCGGCAAGGCAGCGGTGGGCGATATCTCGGCGGTGGTGAACTACGCCAACCTGACGACCGCACAGCAAGCGATCTTCTACCCGATCGAACGCCGCGCCGTTTACGGCGGCCTGCGCGCGCGGTTCTGAGGGGGCCGCAGTGGCAAGCACCGCACTCTACCGCACGATCTGGCGCTGGCATTTCTATGCCGGGCTGTTCGTCATGCCGTTCATCCTGATCCTCGCGACCACCGGGGCGCTCTATCTGTTCAAGCCGCAGGTCGATCGTTGGGAGGAACGGGACTGGCGCGGGCTCGCCACTGCGGGCGCCGTCGGACCCGAGGCGCAGCGCGACGCCGCGCTGGCCGCGTTCCCCGGCGCACGCTTTCATTCCTATCGTTTGCCCGAGGCGGAGGGCGATGCGGCGATGATCCACCTCGCGCTGGCCGGCGGCGGGTCCATGCGCGACGTCTTCGTCTCGCCGCAAGGCAAGGTGCTGGGCAGTCTCGATCCCGAGGCCAGGATCATGGCGTTCGACAAGCGCGTTCACGGTCAGCTCCTCCTCGGCCCCCGCGGAAGCTGGCTGGTCGAGCTGGCGGCGAGTTGGGCCATCGTCATGCTGGCGACCGGGCTTTACCTCTGGTGGCCACGGCAGTGCCGTTTCGCCGGCGTGCTCTGGCCTCGACTGGGGGCTGGCGGGCGGCAGGGGTTGCGCGATCTCCATGCTGTGACCGGTTTCTGGGTCGCGGGCCTCGCACTTGTGCTGCTGCTCTCCGGCCTGCCCTGGGCGGCCGTCTGGGGCAGCGCGTTCAAGGCCGCGCGCCAGGAATTCGGCCTGGTCCAGGGCGCGCAGGACTGGACGATCGGCGGTCGCTCGCCGGTCGGTGACGAGCATGCCGCGCACGATCACGGCGCGATGGTCGCGATGGCGGGCGATGCGATGCCGTCGATGCCGTCGATGCCCCCGGGCTCGCACTTTCACCCGATTGCGCCGGTGCGGCTCGGCGAAATCGTCGCCCGCGCCAAGAGCGAACGGCTGGCCTTTCCCGTCAGCGTCTTGCCGCCGGGCGCCTCCCCCGACTGGACGGTACGCTCGGACACGCAGAACCGTCCGCTGCGCGTGACGCTGACGTACGACGCAAGGACTGGCGCGGTGACTTCGCGGCAGACATTCTCCGACAAGCACCCGATCGATCGCGTGCTCGGCTATAGCATCGCCTGGCACGAAGGACAGCTGTTCAGCTGGATCAACCAACTCATTGGCCTCGCGACGGTGCTGGCGCTTGTCGCGCTGGCGGTCACCGGCTTCCTCATGTGGCGTCGCCGCAAGCCGAGCGGCCGGCTCGGCGCGCCGCCGCCGCCGGACGAGCGGCGACGGCAGATGGGCGTGCTCGTCATCTTCGGCGTGTTCCTGCTCCTGCTGCCGCTGTTCGCAGCCTCGGTCGCGGCGCTCGTCCTGATCGAGAAGCTGGTGTTTCCGGCCCTGCCGGAAGCGGCGCGCTGGTTGGGCGTGCCGCCCAAGGGGAAAGGCGCCACGCCTCAGGCGTGACCGGTCTCGCTGGCGAGCAGCGCGGGGTCGATCCCCTCGGCGCGCCAGGTGGCGGTCCAAAGATCTTGCGCCCGCGTCTGGAACAACAGCTCCGGCAACAGTTCGGGCCGGACCGAGGCGGCATACCAGCCGTGGTGGCGCATCTCCTCCTCGAGCTGGCCCGGTCCCCAACCGGCATAGCCGAGCGCGAACAGCCAGTGCCGGGGGCCCCGCCCCTCGGCGATGGCGCGCAGCACGTCGAGCGTGCCGCTGAGCGCGCCGAGCGGATGGACGAGAAGCGTCCCCTCGCCGCCCCAGTCATCGCTGTGAAGCACGAAGCCCCGGCCCTTCTCGACCGGGCCGCCGTCGAGCACCGGCCGGTCGTCGGCGAGGCCGGGGTCGATGCCGACATCCTCGAGCAGCGCGCGGAAGGTGATGCCGGGGCGCGGCTGGCCCAGCCCCAGGCCCATCGCGCCGTGTTCGTCATGCACGCATAGGGCGATCGCGGCGTGGTCGAACCGGGGATCGAACATGCCGGGCATCGCCAGCAGCAGCCGGCCGGACAGGTATTGGGCCTCCGTCATCGCCTTCGAATGTAACCCAAGATTTCCGGGCGACAAGCGGCGTGTCGCGTGGCCGTTCGCGAAGCGGCGCAGCCGAGCCGGAGGCGCGCCGGACCGTTCTGGCGCAATTACGGTGACAGGTGCAATAACCTGACCTACGCGGCCCGCGCATCATAGCCCGAGCGGATGGCGCGGCTTCCCCGTTTTGTGCTTCCCGGCCATCCGCACCACATCACGCAGCGCGGCCCAAGACCAATGAGGGGATAAGGGGCAGCGCCGCGTGGGCGCGTTTGGCACCACCCTATCCCTCGGCGAAGGCGAACGGCTCGGCGCCGCGCCGATAGTCGTCGGGCAGGATCTCGCGTCCGATCGGCGGGGCGGCGCGCGCGGTGCAGGCTTCGCGGTGGCACAGGCGGCACGTCACGCCGATCGGCGTCGGCACCACCGCGCGGGGATCGACTCCCTGCGCATAGGCGAGCCGGGGCGCATGCTCGGCGGCGCAAGCCAGCGCCACCGCGCGATAGCGGCGCTCGCCGCCCTCACCCGCGCTGACGGTGCGCGCGATCGAGAAGAAGCGCTGGCCATCGGGCAGTTCCAGCCATTGCGGAACGATCTCGCCGGGGGTGCGGAACACCGAATGGAGCGTCCACAACGGGCAGCCGCCGCCGTGCGAGGCGAAGGGAAAGCCCGCGCCGTCGAGCCGCTTCGAGACATTGCCGGCGGGATCGACGCGGATGAAGAAGAACGGCACCCGCTCCTGCCCGGGCCGGTGCAGCGTCGTCAGCCGGTGCGCCACTTGCTCGAAGCTGGCGCCGAACAAGTGGCCGAGCGCTTCCACGTCGTAGGCGCGCGCCTCGGCGGCTTGCGCGAACTTGCCGTAGGGCATCAGCAGCGCCGCCGCGCCGTAGCCCCCCAGCGCGCGGCGCACGAGCGCCGCCGCGGTCTCGCTGGCGAACGTCTCGCTGCGCAAGACCGCGCCGACCTCGCCGCGCAGCGCGGTATAGGCGACGTGCAGCGCGAGCTGGAACGCCTTGGTCGCGGCGGGCAGCGTGTCGGCCAGAAGGAGCTGATTGTTGTGCCGGTCGTAGCGCCGCAGCGAGCCCATCATCACGTCGGGCGGCAGGAAGCGGACGCGCGTGCCTTGCGCGCCGATCCAGGCGGCCAGCCCCGCCGCGCCGCCGATCTCCGTCGCCAGCTCTTCGGCGCGAGCGTCGAGTTCGGGAAAGTGGTTGCGTCGCGCCGCGACGAAGCGGCGGGCTTCCGCCACCGGATCGCTCTCGCCGCCGCCGGCGCTGCCCAGCCGCTGTTCGGCGAGCGCGTGCTGCTCGCGTGTGTAGGCCGCGTGCAGGCGCAGCAGCGCCTCGCTGACGCCGGGGAAGCTGACCGCAAGATCGGAGATTTCCAGCGTCGGCAGGTCGATTCCCGCGAAGATCGGATCGCGCAGCGCCTCGCCGAGGCGGCGGGCGTAATCCTCGCTGTCCTCGCTGGCGATGTCGGCGATGTCGAGTTTGTAGCCGGTCGCCAGCCGCAGCAGCATGTCGGCGGTCAGCGGCCGCTGGTTGCGTTCGAGCAGCGCGACGTAGGACGGCGAGATGCCCAGGTCCTGCGCCATCGCCTGCTGCGTCAGCCCCAGCTCACGCCGCAGCCGCCGCAGCCGCGGACCGAGGAAAAGAGGACGAGAAACAGCCATCGGCCCAGCCTTGTCCAGTTATGACAACTTTACAAGGAATATTTGTAAAGTCTGACACCGCGACTCCGCGGCGCGTTGTCGCGGATGCCGCGCCGCCATAGCCAGGGGTCACAGCGAAACTTCGAAATCAGGATCGAGACCGTGACTTATCAGCAGACTATCATCGAAGCCGGAGAACAGATCGGCCGCTTCCAGCAGAGCTGGGCCGGCATCGAGCCCGAATCGGTCGCGCGGATGCGCCTTCAGAACCGTTTCCTCACCGGGCTCGACATCGCCCGCTACACCGCGGGGATCATGCGCCGCGACATGGCCGCCTATGACGCCGACCCGGCCGCCTACACCCAGTCGCTCGGCTGCTGGCACGGCTTCATCGGCCAGCAGAAGCTGATCTCCATCAAGAAGCACTTCGGCACCACCAAGGGCCGCTACCTCTACCTCTCGGGCTGGATGATCGCCGCGCTGCGCAGCGAGTTCGGCCCGCTGCCCGACCAGTCGATGCACGAGAAGACCAGCGTTCCGGCGCTGATCGCCGAACTCTACACCTTCCTCAAGCAGGCCGACGCGCGCGAGCTGGGCATGCTGTTCCGCGATCTGGACGCCGCGCGCACGGCGGGCGACGAGGTCAAGGCCGCCAAGGTCCAGCACCAGATCGACCACTTCGAGACGCACGTCGTGCCGATCATCGCCGATATCGACGCCGGCTTCGGCAATGCCGAGGCGACGTACCTGCTCGCCAAGAAGATGATCGAGGCGGGCGCCTGCGCGCTGCAGATCGAGAACCAGGTCTCCGACGAGAAGCAGTGCGGCCACCAGGACGGCAAGGTCACCGTGCCGCACGAGGACTTCCTCGCGAAGATCCGGGCGATCCGCTACGCCTTCATGGAGATGGGCGTGCCCGACGGAATCATCGTCGCGCGCACCGACTCGCTCGGCGCCGGGCTGACCAAGCAGATCGCCTTCGTCCGCGAGGCGGGCGATCTCGGCGACCAGTACAACGCCTTCCTCGATTGCGAGGCGGTCGAGGGCGCCGGCCAGCCCGGCGACGTCCTGATCAACCGCGACGGCACGCTGATGCGGCCCAAGCGCCTGCCCTCGAACCTCTACCAGTTCCGTGCCGGCAGCGGCGAGGACCGCTGCGTGCTCGACTGCATCACCAGCCTGCAGAACGGCGCCGATCTGCTGTGGATCGAGACCGAGAAGCCGCATATCGAGCAGATCGCCGGCATGGTCGATCGCATCCGCGCGGTCGTTCCCGACGCCAAGCTGGTGTACAACAACTCGCCCAGCTTCAACTGGACGCTCAACTTCCGCCAGCAGGCCTACGACCGCTGGGCCGCCGAGGGCCGCGATGTCGCCGCCTACGACCGCGCCAAGCTGATGAGCGCCGAGTACGACGAGACGCCGCTCGCCGCCGAGGCCGACGAGCGCATCCGCACCTTCCAGCGCGACGCCGCGAAGCGCGCCGGCATCTTCCACCACCTGATCACGCTGCCGACCTACCACACCGCGGCGCTCAGCACCGACAACCTCGCCCGCGAATACTTCGGCGAGCAGGGCATGCTCGGCTACGTGGCGGGCGTCCAGCGCAAGGAGATCCGCCAGAGCATCGCCTGCGTGAAGCACCAGAACATGTCGGGTTCCGACATCGGCGACGACCACAAGGAATACTTCGCCGGCGAAGCGGCCCTGAAGGCCGCCGGCAAGGACAACACGATGAACCAGTTTGCGGCCTGACCCCCGCCCTGCAGCAGAGGAGAAAGACGATGACCGAACCCGCCCGCGCCCGCGCCGTCCTGTCCACGGCCGACTTCAAGCTGCTGCAGGAAGCCGTGCGCTTCTACATCCAGCAGAACGAGGACGCGCCCGACACCGCGAAGTTCACCAATCTCTATCACCGGCTCGGCACCGCCGCCGGCCGCTGATCGGCACGACTTTCCTGGGGAGGAAAGCCTGGCCCGTCGCGCTCCCTTGCGGAACGCGGCGGGCCTTTCGCGTTCTCAGGCGTAGCGGGCGCCTTCCACCGCATCCTTGGGAAAGGCGTCCTCGATCGCCGCCAGATCGGCATCGGTCAATTCGACCTCCACCGCGGCGAGGTTCTCCTCCAGCCGCGCGAGGCTGCGCGTTCCCGGGATCGGCACCACCTGGTCGCCCTGGTGCAGCACCCAGGCGATCGCCAGTTGCCCGGCGGTGACGCCTTTCTCCGCCGCGACCCGCTGCAACGCCTCGACCAGCCGATAGTTGTGCGCGCCCGCATCGCCCTGGAAGCGCGGCAGCGTGTGGCGAAAATCGCCCTCGGCGACGCTGCCGGGCTTCACCGCCCCGGTCAGGAAACCGCGCCCGAGCGGGCTGTAGGGCACGAAGCCGATGCCGAGCTCGCGCAGCGTCGGCAGGATCTCGGCCTCCACCCCGCGCGTCCACAGCGAATATTCGCTTTGCAGCGCGGTGACCGGCTGGACCGCGTGGGCGCGGCGGATGATCTCGGGCTGCGCTTCCGACAGGCCGAAATGGCGCACCTTGCCCGCGGCGATCAGGTCCTTGACCGTGCCCGCGACGTCCTCGATCGGCACCTCGGGATCGACGCGGTGCTGATAAAGCAGGTCGATGTGATCGGTGCCGAGCCGCTCGAGCTGCGCGTCCACAACTTCGCGGATGTGCTCGGGCCGGCTGTCGAACCCGTCCGCGCGCATGTTGCCGGTGAACTTGAAACCGAACTTCGTGGCGATCACCACTTTGTCCCGGAACGGCGCGAGCCCCTTGCCGAGCTGCTTCTCGCCCAACAGGGGCCCGTAGATCTCGGCGGTGTCGAACAGCGTCACCCCGCGATCGTAGGCGCCGCGCAGGAAATCGACGGCCGCCTCCATCGACAGCGCCTCGCCGTAAGCCCCGCTCAGGCTCATGCAGCCCACCCCGAGCGCCGACACCTCGAGTCCCTGGCCGAGCGAGCGCTTCTTCATCATCAGTCTCCGTGTCCGTGCCGCGCGAACCTGCCGCGATCGGGCCTGTCGCGCAATGTCCCAACCACGGGGCTTGAGCGCTTTGCCGCGTCCCGCTAACCAGCCGCCGTGCCCCCGTCTCGCCCGCCCGCGCTGATCCTGTCCGGCCTCGCCGCGACCGGCCTCGTCTCGTTCGCCAGCGTGATCGCCCATCGCCCCGCGCTGGTCGCCGCGCTGGGCGGCGCCCAAGCGGTGAGCCGCTTGCCCGCGCCGCTGTGGGTCGTCATCCTGGCGGCGATGGTGGCGACATATGCGCTGGGCCTTGGCGCGGGGTGGCTGCTGTGGGGCCGCAAGCAATAGAACCGGGAGGACTGTCCGTGGTGCAGATGATCGAAGCGAACTGGCTGGCCTTCGCGCTGGCGCTGGTGATCGGCCTGCTGGTCGCCTGGTGGATCCTGCGCCGCAGCGCGCGCGGCGAGCGCGTGCGCCACCACCGCCCCGACGTGCTTGACGAGGGCGCCGCCCCCGCCCGCCGCAACCAGGCGCTGATCGACGCCGATCCCGCAGTGATGGCCAGCGCCGCGGCCTCGATGGCCGCGACCGGCCCCGACATCATGATGGGCATGGGCGAGATCGCCGCCTCCGCCGCCGCCGAGGAAGCGCTGGCGGTGCAGCAGGCCGCCCATGCCGCGCCCGCCGCGACGACGGAAAGCGAAGCCGACGACTTGCGCAAGATCAAGGGCGTCGGCCCCAAGCTCGTCGCCCTGCTCCACGCGCTCGGCGTCACCCGCTACGCCCAGATCGCCGCCTGGACCGACGCCGACGTGGCGCGCATCGACGCCCAGCTCGGCACTTTCGCCGGCCGCATCACCCGCGACAGCTGGATCGAACAGGCCAAGCTGCTGGCGGCGGGAGATACGGCAGGATTCGAGGGCAAGTTCGGGAAGCTGTGATCGCGACCGCGCGGCGGCGCTGAAGTTGACACGGTTGACGGTGTCCAGGGGAAACGTGTCACCCTCTGTCCGGTGTGTCCGACCCGTCACCTTGCAGGCGCGGTAAATGGGGCGGTGGGAGAGGATGGGCATGCCCGATTCCTCTCAAATTGCAGCGATGTAGGACAGGCGTTTCGTCGCTACGCCTCGCCAATTCCTCGCACTTCGGAATGGACCGTTCGCGCTCGCCGGGCGAAGCGCGCGTCCGTGGTGACAAACGGACAGGCGCGCTCGATCGCCAGCGCGAGGTATAGGCAATCCTTCAAGGGAGGGCCCAAGCGCATCGCCAGCTCCGCTGCGCGAATGACATCGGCGGGACCCGGACGCACCAGGGTGATCGCTGGTCCGACCAACAGCGCTTCAAGGTGGGTCAGCTTGTGGCGTTGTAAGGCGGCCTGACCCTTGTCGGCATTCGCGTCCCGGACGATCACGCCCGCCAGTTCCACCGCGAAGATGTCGGGCGCCAGCAGCGCTCCGGCGTGCGTGTCGATCAGGCCCTGTGCCACCTCCGAATCCGCCTCATCCCTGTAAAGCTTGGCCGCGACGCTCGCGTCGATGACGATCACCAGCTATCGCGCTCTTCGCGCAACACATCGAGCGAAGTCTTCCCGTCCCCGCGCGCCGGCGTCTGTTGGCGCAGCCTGCGGGCTTCGGCCAGCCAAGCCTCCATGTCGAAGGCGCTCTTGCCCGCCTCCTTCTCCAGGATGTCCCGCACCTCGGCCTCCAACGACCGATTGTTGCGGCGGGCGCGTTCGCCGAGCCGGTTGTAGAGGTTGTCGTCGAGACGGCGGACGGTCAGCGTGGCCATCGGGAACTCTTCTTGCAAGCAAAATGCTAGCACATGTGCATGCCATGCGCAACGCGCGCTACTTGCGCGTGTGCTTGGGACCGGCCTCAGCCTAGAACGCCTTGCCGTCCTTTTCGAACGTCCACCGATCGACGAGGTCCCAGCGCTTGCCGGCTCCAAAGGTTAGAAGTGCGACCCCACGTCCGCTATCGACCCGCGCCTGTGATCGCTGAACTTCTCGCCGGCATAGGCTTCGGTTCGCACGCCGTTGACCTTCCACCGCTTGCACATCTTGCATCCCGCGCGGCGATTGCGGGAGCGGCCTCGTTTGCGATGCATCGACGAACCCCGGCTAGGCGGCGCGCGGGACGATCCGATCGAGGTCGCCGCTCATCGCGCGCTTGGCTTCGAGCAACTCGTATTGATCTTGCAGCCGAAGAAAGAAGCCTTCGGACATCCCGAAATACCGCCCAAGCCGAAGATCGAGCTCCGCGTCGATCGGACGAAGCCCCGCGATCACGGAAGCGATCCGCTCCTGCGTCACCCCGATGTCTTCCGCCAGTTGCGCCACCGAGAGCGCCTCCGGTTCGATGAACTCGGCGACCAGCACTTGCCCGGCATGTTCGTTCTCGATCCAGCCCGGCTCAGTGGTAGTCGGTGATTTCGACGTCATATGCATCACCGTCCTTCCAGACGAAACATATACGCCATTGCCGGTTAATCCAAATCGCATGTTGCCCAAGGCGGTCACGTTCGAGCGGATGCAGCTTGTTGTTCGGCGGATTTTTCAGATCGTTGAACTCAGTCGCGGCATCGATCATGCGCAGTTTGCGCCGCGCGGTCTTGTCGACTTCCGCAGGGAAACGCCGGCATCGCTCGCCGTTCCAGACGCTTTCGGTATCGGAGTTGGCGAAGGAGCGGATCATGGCTGCGTTTCCCATCGTGCAGCAGTTCATTAATGACACTTGCAGATTTGACGCAACCAGGACAATCAGCCCTATAGGCTTACGCGCGGCACAGATTTATCGTGTAAAAACTCGCGCTTAACCTCCACCCTTCCAACAAGCTTCCAACATTTTCAGAAGAAATTCATGCATTTTTAGCGGAACATCCCCAACCGCCTGTGGATAATCCTCACCGCCCCCACTTCCGCTGCGTCTTCCCAAACCGCCCCTTGCGTGTCCCCGGCTTGCCTTCGTTGCTCCGCCCCACCAGCGGCGCCTTCGAGGGTTCGCCCGGCAGGCCCAGTTCGTCGGCTTCCAGGCGCCTGATCTCGTCGCGCAACCGCCCGGCTTCCTCGAACTCCAGGTCCGCCGCCGCCGCGCGCATTTTCTTTTCGAGGTCTTCGATGTGGCTGCGCAAGTTGTGGCCGACGAGATTGTTGCTGCCCTCGGCGTCGATCTCCACCAGCACGCCGTCGCGGCTGGCGGTGTCGGCGATGATGTCGGCGATCTGGCGCTTGATGCTCTGCGGCGTGATGCCGTGTTCGCGGTTGTAGGCGGCCTGCTTCTCGCGGCGGCGGTCGGTTTCGGCGATGGCGCGTTCCATGCTGCCGGTCATGCGGTCGGCATAGAGGATCACCCGCCCGTCGACGTTGCGCGCGGCGCGGCCGATGGTTTGGATCAGCGAGGTCTCGCTGCGCAGGAAGCCTTCCTTGTCGGCATCGAGGATGCAGACGAGGCCGCATTCGGGAATGTCGAGCCCTTCGCGCAGCAGGTTGATGCCGACCAGCACGTCATAGACGCCGAGGCGCAAGTCGCGGATCAGCTCGATGCGCTCCAGAGTCTCGACGTCGCTGTGCATGTAGCGGACCTTGAGGCCGGCCTCGTGCATGAATTCGGTCAGGTCCTCGGCCATGCGCTTGGTCAGCGTGGTGACGAGCGTGCGATAACCGGCCTTGGCGGTTTCGCGACACTCGTTGATGCAGTCCTGCACCTGGTCCTCGACCGGGCGGATCAGCACCGGCGGGTCGATCAGCCCGGTGGGGCGGATCACCTGTTCGGCGAAGACGCCGCCCGACTGCTCCATCTCCCAGCCGCCCGGCGTCGCCGAGACGGCGAAAGTCTGTGGGCGCATCGCGTCCCATTCGTTGAAGCGCAGCGGGCGGTTGTCGATGCAACTCGGCAGGCGGAAGCCGTATTCGGCCAGCGTCAGCTTGCGGCGGTGATCGCCCTTGGCCATCGCGCCGATCTGCGGCACCGTCTGATGGCTCTCGTCGACGAACAGCAGCGCGTTGTCGGGCAGGTATTCGAACAGCGTCGGCGGCGGCTCGCCCGGCAGGCGGCCGGTGAGGAAGCGGCTGTAGTTCTCGATCCCCGCGCAGCTGCCGGTGGCGGCGATCATCTCGAGATCGAAGTTGGTGCGTTGCTCCAGCCGCTGGTGCTCGAGCAGCTTGCCCTCCGCCTCCAGCTCCTTGAGCCGCTCGGCCAGTTCGAAGCGGATCGCCTCGGAGGCTTGCTTGAGCGTGGGGCCGGGGGTGACGTAGTGCGAATTGGCATAGACCCGCACCGCGTCGAGGCTGGCGCCCTTCTTGCCGGTCAGCGGATCGAACTCGGCGATCTCCTCGATGTCGTCGCCGAAGAAGCTGACGCGCCAGGCCATGTCCTCGTAGTGGCTGGGGAATATCTCCAGGCTGTCGCCGCGCACGCGGAAATTGCCGCGCGCGAAGGCGGCGTCGTTGCGCTTGTACTGCAATGCCACGAGCTTGCGGATGATCTCGCGCTGATCGACCGAGGCCCCCTTCTTGAGGTCGAAGATCATCGCCGAATACGTCTCGACCGAGCCGATGCCGTAGAGGCACGAGACCGAGGCAACGATGATCACGTCGTCGCGTTCGAGCAGCGCCCTGGTGGCCGAATGGCGCATCCGGTCGATCGCCTCGTTCACCGAGCTTTCCTTCTCGATGTAGGTGTCGGACCGGGGCACGTAGGCCTCGGGCTGGTAGTAGTCGTAGTAGGAGACGAAGTACTCGACCGCGTTCTCCGGGAAGAAGCTCTTGAATTCGCCATAGAGCTGCGCGGCGAGGATCTTGTTGGGCGCCAGGATCAGCGCCGGGCGCTGCAGTTCCTCGATGACCTTGGCCATCGTGAAGGTCTTGCCCGAGCCGGTGACGCCCAGCAGCACTTGCGTCTTCTCGCCCCCGCGCGCCGCCTCGACCAGTTCGCCGATCGCGGCGGGCTGGTCGCCGGCGGGCGCATAGTCGGACATGAGCTTGAACGGCCGGCCGGCCAGCGTCTTTTCCGGCCGCTGCGGCTTGTGCGGGACGAAAGTGGCGGAGGTGTCGGGCTCTTCCAAGCCGCGGCGGATAACGAGTTCGGCCATGCCGCGACATATGGGGAACATCGGCGCGGGTGGCAATGCGGCGAAGGCGGGCGGTTCTTGTTTCACGCGGAGGTGCGGAGCCGCGGAGAAGAAACGAGATTGTTCGCGCCTTTGCGCGCAATCAACTGGCGAGGCGTTATTGCGCCCCGCCCTGCCGCCGCATCGCCTCCACCTCCGCCTCGGTCTTGGCGTCGAGCAGCTCGACCTGGAACACGAGGTCGGAGTTGGCCGGGATCTCGCCCGCCGCTTTCGCGCCATATCCCAGCGTCGCGGGAATGCAGAAGCGATAGGTCGCTCCCACCGGCATCATCTTCAGACCTTCGGAGAAGCCGGGGATGACGCCCGCCACCGGCATCGGCGCCTGCACCGACTGGTCGAAGACCTGCCCGTCGGCGCGCAAGTAGCCGATGTAGTTGATCAACACGAGGTCCGCGTCGGTCGGCTTGCGGCCGGTGCCGGGCTTGAGCACCGTGTAGCCCAGGCCCGATGGCGCCGCCTGGGCGCAAGCGCGCTTGTCGGCCGCGATCACCGGGTTGAGCGGCAGCGGGATGATGTCGGTGGCGACACCGGCCGCGACGGCGGCGGTGGCGGCCAGCGCGACGAGCGCGGCCACCGCGAGCGGGCGCACGATCACCCGCCGCGCGTCACGGGGATCAGCGCGCCGGTCACCGCGCGCGCGGCGGGCGACGCGAGAAAGGCGATGACGTCGGCGATCGCCGCAGGCTGGACCCACTGCGAGAAGTCCGCATCGGGCATGTCCTTGCGGTTGGTCGGCGTGTCGATGATGCTCGGCAACACGGCGTTGACGGTGACGCCGCTGCCGGCGAGCTCCTCGGCCAGCGCCTCGGTCAGCCGGTGGACGCCCGACTTCGACGCGGCATAAGCGCCCATGCCCATGCCCGCCTTGATCGCCGCGCCCGCGCCGATGTTGACGATGCGGCCCCCACCCGATGCCTGCCCCGAGGCCTTGAGCGCGGGCAGCGCCAGCTGGGTGATCGTCGCCGCCGTGGTGAGGTTCATCGCCTGCATCCTGGCCCAGCTCGCCAGGCTGCCGCCCTCCAGCGTTTCCCAGGTGAAGCCGCCGGCGACGTTGACCAGCACGTCGATGCCGCCATGCGCCGCCGCAATCTTGTCGAGCGCCGCCTGCGTCGCGGCGGCGTCGGTCAGATCGACCCCGCCGATGTCGAGCGCGCCATCGAGCGCGACGGCGGCCGAGGGCGCGAAATCGATCCGCGCCACCTTGTCGCCACCGGCCGCGAAAGCTTCCGCCACCGCCTGGCCCAACACGCCGAAGCCCCCGGTTACGATGATCGAACGCGCCATGTCTCAGTCTCCTTCGCGGCGCTCCTTAGAGCGCACCGCGCTCAAGCGAAAGGGTCCCGCGCGGTCGCGTAGTGCGCCATCGCCATCGTGGTGAGCTGTGCGTTGACGCGGATGCAGCTCGAAAACACGCTGGCGTCGGTAACGAGCACGTTGGCGGTGCCGTGGACCCGGCATTCGAGATCGACGACGCCCTTGCCGGGATCGACATTGCGGGCGTTGCCGCCCTGCGGGTGCGAGCTCGACAGCGTGACGTCGTCGGGCTCGCGGATCGCCTCGGCCAGCACTTGCTCGATATCGTCGCCGGGGCGGATCGCCTGGCCGCGGGCGAGCGCGGGATAGACCTCCTCGGCGCCGGCGGCGAAGTGAACGCGGCACAGCGTCGCCAACGCACGGCGTAGCAGCGGCAGTTCGACGTCCTCGCGCAGCTTGAAGCTGAGCTTGCCGTCCTTGAGCTGCCCCCGGCGATCCGCGGGCACGAGCACCCCGGCCGAGGCGAGGCGGTTATAATTGCGCATCCGCCGCGCGTGCTCGCCGAACCAGCCGGGCATCAGCGTCGACATGCTCATCGGCGGCTGGAAATGCGATTCGAGCAGGAAGTCGCCGCGATCGACGTAGGTCGTCATCTGGTCCTCGTCCCAGGCGTCCATCGGCCCCTTGCTCTCGGGCATCAGCGCCACCACCGGGCAGGCGACGTTGAGCGAGATGCCGGTGCCGGTGCCGGCCACCCCGCTCTCGGCGAGAATGCGGCTCGAAGCGAGCGCGCCGGCGGCGACGACCACGCCCTTGCGCGCGCGGATCAGCTTGCCGCGCCCGTCCGCCAGCACGATCTGGACTCCGACGGCGCGGCGCAAGCCGCGTTCCTCGGCCCAGACGATCCGCCGCACCGGCGCGTCGGGCAGGATCCGCGCGCCCGCTTTGCGCGCATCGAGCAGGAACGACTGCGCCATCCCCTGCTTGCGGCCATAAGGGCAACCGGTGTTGCAGTAACCGCAATAGGCGCAGTCCGCCCCCAGCGCGCGCGGGCCGTAGTTCTTGCGGAACCAGGTGGCGGGCGACCGCAAGTCGTGCAGGTCGGCGCTACCGCCGGCATGGCCCTTCCAGCCGTCGAGCAAGTGCGGGCCATTGTGCCGGCCGCTCTGCTCGATCGCTTCCTCCACGCCCAGCCGGCGCTCGACCGCCTCGTAAGCGGCAAGGAAGCGCGCCTCGTCGACCGGCGCGCCGAGATCGGCCCAGCGGGCGAACACGTCCTCGGCCTCCGGATGGACCAGCCCTTCGTGCCGGACACGCAGGCAGATGCCGTTGTTGATCACCGTCGATCCGCCGACGCAGCGGCCCTGGAACACCACGATATCGTGATCGCGACTGGTCTGGATGCCGCCATCGACGAAGAGCCGCGCGGTCATCCGCCGCTCTTCGTGGGTGATCGAAGTCGAAGGAAAGAACGGCCCGGCCTCGACCACCAGGACCTCGTGGTCCCTGGCGAGGTTCGCTGCCGCGACCGCCCCGCCCGCGCCCGAGCCGACGACGATGACGTCGACCACGTCGGGGATATGATCGTGGTCGAGCACGTCCTGCGGCGTGAGATCGCGGCCGGGAAAGTAGCTCGTCGGAACCTCGTCCTTACCCCGTTCGCGGTGGCCGGGGAGGACATAGCGGAGGTCGGCCAACACGCGGTTGTCGCGGTTGTCGTCCTCGCTCTCGCCCTCCCAGTGGCCATAATAGCCGGCGTAGACCACACCGCGGATGCGCGCGAGATCCTGCATCAGATCGTTGCGGCTGCGCGCCAGCCGCCCCTCGATCCGCCGCGCGCGCCAGGCCGGGCCGAACAGCAGGAACAGCGGCCCGCCCAGCACCAGGCACAAGACGTAGAGCGTCAGCCCGATCTCCTGCGGCTTGCGCCCTTCGATCAGGGCGAATTGGTGCTGGATATTGGCGACCACCCGATCGGGCGGGATCGCCATCTCCACCTCATGGAACAGCGCCTCGGTCAGCGCCTTGAGGATCGCCGCCTGGAGCGCGTTGAACGGTTTTTGCATCTGCATCCCCTCTGCCAAAGGATGCGACCCTGTTTGCGGCGGCGAATAGCAGGCCGCCAGGACCGCGCATACCCTTGACCCGCCCCGCGCGCGCCTTACATGCGCTGCATGTTCATCGAGACCGAAACCACGCCCAATCCCGCGACGCTGAAGTTCCTGCCCGGGCAGGAAGTGATGGCCGCCGGCACCCGCGAGTTCACCGACGAGGACCAGGCCGAAGCCTCGCCGCTCGCCGCCGCGCTGTTCAGCCTGGGCGATGTCGCCGGCGTGTTCTTCGGACGTGACTTCATCTCCGTCACCGCCGGCGAAGGGGTCGACTGGTCGGCGCTCAAGCCGCAAGTCGTGGCGATCCTGCTCGATCACTTCGCTTCGGGCGCGCCGCTGTTCGCGGCCACCGGCGCGAGCGGCTTTTCCGTGCCGGCCGAGGCGGACGACGATCTGGGCGACGATCCCGCCGATGCCGACATCATCGCGCAGATCAAGGAACTGATCGAAACCCGCGTGCGCCCGGCAGTGGCGAACGACGGCGGCGACATCATCTATCGCGGCTTCCGCGAGGGCGTGGTCTATCTGTCGATGCAGGGCGCCTGCTCGGGTTGCCCGTCTTCCAGCGCGACGCTCAAACAGGGGATCGAGGGGCTGCTGAAGCACTACGTCCCCGAGGTGAGCGAAGTGCGCGCGGCCTGACCGCGCGTCGTTCCCCCGCCCCCATTCTTTTCTGCCTTTTCGGGAGCCTCCATGTCCCAGCCGCTGAACGACGCCGCGCTCGACCAGCTGTTTCGCGCCGGGCGCAGCTATAACGGCTATCTCGACAAGCCGGTGACGCCCGCGCAGCGCCACGCGATCTGGGACCTGATGAAGTTCGGCCCCACCTCGGCCAACACGCTGCCCGCGCGCCTCGTTTGGTGCACGACGCCCGAGGCCAAGGACAAACTGGCCGCTTTCGCGGGTGGCGCCAACGGCGACAAGATCCGCGCCGCTCCCGCCACCGTCATCATCGGCATGGATGTCAACTTCCACGAGAACCTGCCGTGGCTGTTCCCGCACAATCCCGGGATGAAGGACTACTTCACCGATCCGCAGGCGCGCGAAGTCATGGCGCTGCGCAACTCTTCGCTGCAGGGCGCTTATTTCATCCTCGCCGCGCGCGCGCTGGGGCTCGATACCGGGCCGATGTCGGGGTTCAACAACCTCGAAGTCGACAAGGCGTTCTTCGCCGACGTGCCAGAAGTGAAGTCGAACTTCATCTCGACGCTCGGCTACGGCGATCCGGCGACGGTGTTCGACCGCCTGCCGCGGCCCGATTTCGACAAATTCAACACCGTCCTCTAGCAGCCGACGAAAATGCGCACGCTCGTCATCGATAGCGCCACCGAGGCCTGCTCGGTCGCGGTGTTCGACGGCGACGCGCTGGTGGCGGGCGACTTCCAGATGCTCGGCCGCGGACATGCCGAGCAGCTCGTACCGATGATCGCCGCCTTGCCCGAGCGCGGCCGTGCGGGCCGGATCGCGGTGGCGCTCGGCCCCGGCAGCTTCACCGGCCTGCGCGTGGGCCTCGCCGCGGCGCGCGCCCTGGCGCTGGCCTGGGACGCCGATCTGGTCGGCTATCCGACACTGGCGCTGATCGCCGCGATGGCCCGCGCGGAGCGCGGCGCGCAAGCGGTCGCTGTGGCGACCACGGGCGGGCACGGCGAATGGTTCGTCGCCGGCTACGACGCCGCCGGCCAGGCGACGCGCGCGCTGGCCTCGCTGCCCCCGGCCGAGGCCGTCGTCGCCTGCACCGAGGTGCTGGTCGCCGGCAGCCAGGCCGAAGCGCTGGTCGCGGCGCGCGCCCAGAAAGGGACACAGGGCGAAGCCCTGCCGCTGTGGCCCGACGCCCGCGCCTTCGCGCTGCTGCCGGACGGCGAACTCACCCGGGACGTCCACCCGCTCTATGGCCGCGCGCCCGACGCGCGGCTTCCCGGCAACCGTCGCGCGCCATGATGGATGACGTCGATCGCATCATGGCGGTGATGGCGGCCGCGTTCGATCCCGCGTTCGGCGAGGCCTGGACGCGGCGGCAGGTGGAAGACGCGCTGCTGGTCGGCAACTGCCACTACTTGCTCGCGGCCGGCGACGGCGCGCCACTGCACGGCGCCGAGTCCGTGCACGGCTTCGCGCTGACGCGCGGCGGCTTCGAGGAGGAAGAGCTGCTGCTCTTCGCCGTATTGCCGCAGTCGCGCGGCCGGGGAATAGGGCGCGCACTACTGCAGCGCTTCATCGACGACGCGCGCGAACGCGGGGCGCACCGGCTGTTCCTCGAAATGCGCCGCGACAACCCCGCAGAAAGTCTTTACCGGAAATTGGGCTTCGTATCGGTGGGCGAGCGCCGCCAGTATTACCGCACGCCCAACGGCGCCCGGATCGACGCGATTACATTTGCCCGAGACCTCGATTAAAGGCAGGCGCCGTCCCGACTGGGGACGCAGCGGAAAATGCCGCCAAAAGATCGGTGAACGCGCTTGTCACTTTGCGAAAAATGCGCGATAATGGTCAAGTTATCATGATAGTTAGATCATGAAACGTGCGTTCGGGTCTAAAAAACGATAGAACAGAGGGAACAATCCAATGGATAACAGCGAAGTCGATATCAAGGAAACGCTGATCACGCTGACTTCGGATATCGTTGCCGCTCATGTGAGCAACAACAGCGTGTCGGTGGACGATCTGCCGGTGCTGATCAGCAACGTTTTCGGCGCGCTTTCGGGCCTTGGCAATGCCGCTCCCGCCGCCGAGCCGATGCCCGAGCCCGCGGTGTCGGTCCGCGCTTCGGTGAAGCCCGAATACATCGTCTGCCTCGAAGACGGCAAGAAGCTGAAGATGCTCAAGCGCCATCTGATGACGCACTACAAGATGACGCCCGATCAGTATCGCCAGCGCTGGAACCTGCCGGCCGACTATCCGATGGTCGCGCCCAACTACGCCGAGAAGCGTCGCGAACTGGCCAAGAAGATCGGCCTGGGCCGCAAGCCCGCGGCCGCGACGACGGCGAAGCGCGGTCGGGCGCCGGCGAAGGCCAAGGCCTGACGAAACATGCGCAGATAGCGCCGCGCCTCGCGGCACCATCTGTGGAATCGCGCCCTCGCGCGCGGTTGAAGAACCGGCCCGGCGGGACTACTGTCCTGCCGGGCGCATTTAGAGCGGGTCGCGCGATATCCGAATCGCGCAACCCGCTCCAAGCCTTTGTTGTCGCATCGCCATTTTCGGAAAACCGGTTCCCACTTTTCCGCGCGATGCTTTAGTATTACGGGATAAACTGTGCATCAGCCGATCGACCTTGAGGCGCTCTGCGCCGAGCGCGGGCTCCGCATTACCGAGCAGCGGCGCGTGATCGCCCGGGTGCTGTCGGAAAGCGACGACCATCCGGACGTGGAGAAGCTGCACGAGCGCGCCTCCGCGATCGATCCCGGCATCTCGATCGCCACCGTCTATCGCACCGTCCGCCTGTTCGAAGAGGCCGGCATCCTCGACCGCCACGACTTCGGCGACGGCCGCGCGCGCTACGAGGCCGCGCCCGAGGCTCATCACGATCACATGATCGACGTCGAGACCGGCAAAGTGGTCGAATTCGTCGATCCCGAGCTCGAGGCGCTGCAACGCCAGATCGCCGAACGGCTCGGCTTCCGCCTCGTCGATCACCGCATGGAACTGTTCGGGGTGCGCCTCGATCGCGAAGGGAGCGACGCCGGCGAGTGACCGGCCGTCGGGCGCACGGCAGCGAGGGTTTCGGCCTTTTCGGCAGGCTTCGCGTCGTCCTGCGCCTCGCCGCCATAGTCGGCTGGCTGGGCGCCTGCGTCGTCCTCTACTACGGCTGGCGGCTGGCGGGCGCGGTGCCGGCGCGCAACCCCTGGCCGCGCCGCTTCCTCGGCGGCATCGCCCGGCTCGCCGGGGTGCGGATGCGGGCGGAGGGCGTCGCCGCACGGCCCGGCACCTTCCTCATCGCCAATCACGTCAGCTGGATCGATATCCCGGCGCTCGCCGCGCTCAGCGGCGCGGCCTTCGTCGCGCATGACGGGCTCGCCGGCATCCCGGTGCTGCGCCGGCTCTGCGAGATGAACCGCACCGTCTTCGTCGCCCGCCACGATCGCGCCGGCGTCGCCCGCCAGGTCGCGCAAGTGCGCGCGGCGATCGGGCTGGGCGAAGTGCTGGCGATCTTTCCCGAAGGCACCACCGCCGATGGGACCACGCTGCGGCCGCTCAAGTCCTCGCTGCTCTCCGCGCTCGACCCGCTGCCCCCGGGCATTGTGGTGCAGCCCGTGCTGCTCGACTACGGGCCCGAGGCGCGCGATATCGCCTGGGTCGGCCAGGAGCCGGGCATCGACAACTTCCTGCGCATTCTCGCGCGGCGCCGTCCAGTCACGCTGACCGTCCGCTTCCTGCCGCCGCTGACGGGGGAGGCGCTCGCCAGCCGCAAGACGATCGCCGACGCCGCCGGCCGCGCGCTGGAGACGGCGCTCAAAGGTTAGGCGAACGCCGCCCGCACGCCGTCGATCACGTATTGCGTGGCGAGCGCGGCCAGCAGCACGCCGAGCAGGCGCGTCACGATCGCCTCGATCCGCTCGCCGAACAGCCGCATCAGTGGCGTGGCGGCGGCGAGCGCGATGAACGTCAGCAGCATGATCGCCGCGAGCGCCGCGAGGATGACCAGCGACTGTGCCTGCCCCTGCGCGCGCGCCATCAGCAGCATCACGGTCGCGATCGAGCCCGGCCCCGCGATCATCGGCATCGCTATCGGGAAGACGGAGACGTCCTCGACCTCGGGTGCCTTGTGGATCGTCTCGGCGCGCTCCTCGCGCCGCTTGGTGCGCCGTTCGAACACCATGTCGAGCGCGATCAGGAACAGCATCAACCCGCCAGCGATGCGGAACGCATCGAGCCCGATGTGCAGCGCGGCCAGCAGGTTCTCGCCGAACAGTGCGAAGCCGAACAGGATCAGCGTGGCGATGACGCTGGCGCGCAACGCCATCGTGAACGCCTGACGGGGCCCGGCGCCGCGCGACAGCCCGGCGTAGATCGGCGCGCAGCCGAGCGGATCGATGACCACCAGCAGCGTGACGAAGGCCGAGACGAACAGCTCGATCATGCGCGGATCCTCGCGACGCTCACCCGGCGCCCGCGAGGTCGAGCACTTGCTTCGGCTTGCCGTCCTCGCGCATGTCGAGCGTGAAGCGGCGGGCGCCGTCGGCGCGCACCGTCGTCGTCCAGCGCAGCGATCCGTCGTGCGACACGCCGACGCGGCTGTCGCCATCCGCCCCCGGCCCGTCCGCCACCAGCCGCTCGCCGTCGCAATCGGCGACGCGCGCCGGGATCATCTCGGGCGCATCCGCCGGCGCCGATGCGGCCAGGTCCATGTCGAGCAGCCAGCGATAGCCGCCCTTCTCCTGCCGGCGCCAGACGGTCGCATAAGTGCCGCTCGCCGCGCCACTCGCGCCATCGCCAGCCTGCCAGCGGCCCGAGGTGACGACGATGCCGCCGTCGCAGCTCGCCCAGACGGCATGCGCCGCGCGCCGCGTCGCGATGGGCGGACCGGCGTGGCGCTTCAGCCATTCGGCCGCGCCGACCCGCTGCGGCACGAACAGCTCGGCCGCGGGATCGCCCAGCTTGCGGAAGGCGGCGAGGCCGCCCTTCTCCTGCCCCAGCCGCGTCGCGGCAAGCTCTGCGGCGAGCACCGCGGCGGGATCGGCATAGTGCCGGCGCTCCCGACGCTCCTGACCGGCGCCGGGCGTGACGAGCGCCGCCGTCAGCGCCACCGCCGCCGCCCAGCGCCAGGCGCGGCGCATCAGATCGCGTCCTCGGCCAGCGGCACGCCAGCGTTGCGATGCGCCGCGACGAGCGTGTTGCGCAGCAGCACCGCGATGGTCATCGGCCCGACGCCGCCGGGCACCGGGGTGATCGCCCCCGCGACCGCGCTCGCCGAGGCGAAGTCGACATCGCCGACCAGCCGGGTCTTGCCGTCCTCGGCGCCCGGCACGCGGTTGATGCCGACGTCGATCACCGTCGCGCCGGGCTTCAGCCAATCACCCTTGACCATCTCCGGTCGCCCCACCGCGGCGACCACGATGTCCGCGCGGCGCACCACCGCGGGCAGGTCCCGGGTGCGGCTGTGCGCGACGGTGACGGTGCAGCTTTCGCCGAGCAGCAATTGCGCCATCGGCTTGCCGACGATGTTGGAGCGGCCGATCACCACCGCCTCCAGCCCCGCGAGCGCGCCGAGCCGGTCCTTGAGCAGCATCAGGCACCCCAGCGGCGTGCACGGCACGAAGCCTCGCTGGCCCACCGCGAGCCGGCCGGCGCTGATGACGTGAAAGCCGTCGACGTCCTTGTCGGGATCGATCATGGCGATCACCTTCTGCTCGTCGATGTGATCCGGCAGGGGAAGCTGGACGAGGATGCCGTCCACCGCCGGATCGGCATTGAGCGCCGCGACGAGAGCCAGCAGTTCGGCCTCGCCGGTGTCTGCGGGCAGCTTGTGCTCGAAGCTCGCCATGCCGCTGGCGAGTGTCTGCTTGCCTTTGCTGCGGACATAGACCTGGCTCGCCGGGTCCTCGCCCACCAAGACGACCGCCAGCCCGGCCTTGCGTCCGGCGGAGGCTTCGAACTGGCCGGCCAGCGCCGCGACGCGGCCGCGCAGGCCCTCGGCGAACGCCTTGCCGTCGATGATCGCGGCGCTCATTGAATGCTGGAGAGGGCGACGCCCCACAGGATCTTCTGGACGATGACCAGGCCGACGATCAGCACCATCGGCGAAAAATCGATCCCGCCGGTGTTGGGCATGATCCGGCGGATCGGCGCGAGCATCGGATCGAGGATCGCGTTGAGCGCACGCCATAGCGATTCGACGAACTGGTTGCGCGTGTTGATCACGTTGAACGTCAGCAGCAAGTACATGATGAACTGTACGATGACGACGAACTGGATAATCTGGATCAGGTAACTGATGATGTCGATCACGGTGTAAAGCAGCACCTACCGCTCCTTTGCGGGTTGGTTTGCGGCCTGATAGCCGAGCACGCGCAGCTCGAAAAGGGCCAGCGCCTATTCCTCGCCGATCAGCCCTTGCGGATCAGCGTGCCCGCGCCGTGCGAGGTGAAGAATTCGAGCAGCATCGCGTGCGGCACGCGGCCGTCGAGCACGACCGCCGCCTCGCAGCCCGCCTCGACCGCGAGGACGCAGGTTTCCAGCTTGGGGATCATGCCGCCCTGGATCGTGCCGTCGGTCTTGAGTCCGGCGATATCGGCCGGAGTCAGGTCGGTGAGCAGATTCTTGTCCTTGTCGAGCACGCCGGCGACGTCGGTCAGCAGGAACAGCCGCGCCGCGCCGAGCGCCGCCGCCACCGAGCCGGCCATCGTGTCGGCGTTGACGTTGTAGGTCTCGCCATCGACGCCCGCCGCGATCGGCGCGATCACCGGGACCATGCCGGCGGCGCAGATCGTCTCGATCACCGTGGTGTCGACCGTCTCGGGCTCACCGACGAAGCCCAGGTCGACCACCCGCTCGATCTGGCTGTCGGGATCCTTGGCGGCGCGCGTGACCTTGCGCGCGGTGACCATGCCGCCATCCTTGCCCGAAATGCCGATGGCCTTGCCGCCGGCCGCGGCGATCCAGCCGACCAGTTCCTTGTTGATCGCGCCCGACAGAACCATCTCGGCGACGTCGGCGGTGGCCTTGTCGGTCACGCGCAGCCCATCGATGAAGCGCGATTCGACGCCCAGCTTCTTCAGCATACTGCCGATCTGCGGTCCGCCGCCGTGGACCACCACCGGGTTGATGCCCACCGCCTTCAGCAGCACGATATCCTCGGCGAAGTCGCGCGCCAGCTCGGGGTCGCCCATCGCATGGCCGCCGTACTTCACCACGAAAGTGCGCCCGGCATAGCGCTGCAGATAGGGCAGCGCCTCGATCAGGACTTCGGCCTTCGCCAGCCCGCGGGGTTCTTGGGGATTCGCCATCCGCGCGCCTTGGCGCAGGGACGGACGAAATTCAATCGAAACGCGCTTCGTCCGGCGATCCGGAACACCGCCGGCCTCTCCAGCGTTCTCCCCTCGCAACCGGGAGATGCGGAGGCGCCGATGATCGCCTGGAAAGTCTTGCTGCAAGGTGCGCTTACCGGCGCGATCCTCGGGCCGCTGGCCGGCGCCGCGTTCGGCCCGGTCGAGCTGAAGCCCCCGCCCGATCAGCCCTGGCGCCGCCTGCTGCATCCGGCCGCCGCGTCGGACGCCTCGCCGGTCGCCTACAACTACGGCCTCGCCCCGCCGCAGGATCTCGACCCGCCGACCTGGCTCGACGGCCCCGCGCGCCGGCTTGGCTGGCACGCGATCTACGAGCCGCTGCAACCCCAGCCCTCGCTCGACGCGCCGCCGTTCACCGACTCGCCGCTGCCCCAGCCGGCACCGGCCGAGGCGAGCGCGGATCAGGCCGGGCTCGAGCAAGGCGTCCGCGTCCACCGCGCCGCCAGCGAGGCCGCCGCTGCGGCCGCCGAAGCCGAGGCGGCCGAGAACGCCCAACTGACGGCGCCTTCCGCGGAGCCGCCGCGCGAACCGCCCGCCGAACCGTTCCTCGAAACGCGGACGTCCTGACGAGAGCTCATCGCCACTTGCCCACCGCGTCGAGCGCCGCCGCCGCGCGGACCAGACCTGGAACGCCGCTTCGTCGAGCATGTCGCCTTCGCGGATATCGATCGCCGTGAAGAAGTTGACGGAAGTGACGGTGTCTAGAGGAAAACCTGTCACCCCCTGTCATCCCCTGTCACCCGGCGTAACCCCCTGCCCGGCTTGCCCGCCCTGTTCCTCTTGCCACGCCGCAGCGACGCGCCGGACCGCCGCATGCGGCGCCGTCGCCGCCGTCCAGGCCTGGTCGAAGGGATGCCCGGCCAGCCGCGCGCGCAGGCGATAGGCCGCCTGCCGGCTCATCCCCGCCGCCCGCGCCGCCGCCGCGACATTGCCGGTGTGGCGCAGCACGCGGACGAACGCGTCCATCCGCGCCAGCGTCCAGCGCGGCAGCGCCTCGGCCGGAAGCGAAGGGGAAACGAGCGGAGTGGTGGCGGGTGCGGTCATCCGCCAGGATAGACCACGAATCCGCGCCTGTAGGAAAATGCTTTCCGGTTTGGAGAATGCCGCGCTTGCTTGCCTTCGCGGTTGCGTCGTTTGCAATTATTGCATCGCACAATGCAATTGTATTGCAACACAACAATGACATCATCCTCGAAGAACATACGGATGCCCGAGGCATTTCTCTCCCAAATCAGGAGTCAATGCCATGTTCAGTCCCTCCAAGAGCATCAAGTCTTTCGCACTTGCAACCAGCCTCGCGCTACTACCGGCCGTGGCCCAGGCCGAGGAGCGTACCTCCGAACCCGAAGCCGAGCGCAGCTTCGCGCACCAGGGCGTGCAATACGTTTACACCAGGACCGTCCGCGACGGCCGCACCATCCTCACCGGCACCGCCGACCGCGCGCCCTTCAGGTTCGTCGTTCGCGACCGCTACGTGACCGGCGAATACAACTACCACCCGGTGAGCTTCTCGCTCCGCGACGTGAAACGCACCCCCGAAACGCTCGCCGTCCGCTGACCCGCGCGCGCCGAGGCAAGACCGGGGGCGGGAGGGCGATGCCTTCCCGCCCCTTTTTGCGTCGCGTGGTGTGGACATCGTACGCTTCGACGATATGCCCCTGAACCAGTCGCCCAGGTCGTCCGCGGGAAGTTCGCCGGCGTACGAGGCCATAGGCGCGGCGAAGGAGCGAGCGGCGGGCTGGCCAAAGCGGCGCTCGCCTGCCAATGGCCGCCGACCACCGAGGTCGTACAGGAGACGAGCGATGACCGGCGACGAAGACTATGTGTTCGACGAGGACAGCGGCGAATGGATGCCGGCGTCGGAGTTGGCGGCCAAGCGCGCCGCCGACAACGCGGTCGAGGTGCGCGATGCGGTGGGCAACATCTTGACGGACGGCGATCAGGTGACGCTGATCAAGGACCTTGAGGTCAAGGGCGCGGGGCGCACGCTCAAGCAGGGCACGCTGATCAAGTCGATCCGCTTGACCAGCGATGCGCAGGAGATCGACTGCAAGTTCGAGGGCATCAAGGGGCTGGTGCTGCGCGCGGAATTCGTCCGCAAGCGGTGAACCGGGCGTCCGCGGCCGCGCCGATCAACCGATGATATGATCCAGCCCCTCCCGGCGCAGCGCAGCGCCGCGCGCGCGCCGTGGTAATGGACGGCAGGCTCGTCGCCGGCGATCGTCATCGCGCACGGCTCCGTTTTTCATCTCCCCAGAGGTGGGGATGACAGATGCAGTGCCGAACTACGGCGCCTTCGGTTCCGTGAACGGCCGCTTGTCGGTCCAGGCGCAGCCCACGCGCTTGTCGGCGCCGATCTGCAGCGACACGGCCAGCGGATAGCTGCGGTCGGACATGCCGTCGCTGCAGGCACCCTCGGTCACCGCCATGTCGAAGGCGGCGCCTTCCAGCGTGCCCGAGAAGGCCAGGCCGTTGTTGCCAGCGAAGCGGGCGACCTGCACGGTGATACCGCCCGGCTTCTCCGGGGTCGTGTACGTCAGCGCCGTCCCGCTGACGCTGCCGCCCCAGAAGGGCTCGGTGCCGGTGAAGCGCAACGTGTCGCCCGCGCCGACGCCGGCATAGTTGTGCGGCTTCTTGCCGCCGACGCCGATCGGATCATCCGCGCCGCCGTGGCCGTTGCAGGCGGCGAGCAGGAGCAGCGGCGAGGCGAGAAGCAGACGCATACGTTCCATCCCTGTTGAGGCACTATTTCGGAAAGGCGGGGAGCCTTGCCCGGTCCCCGCCTTTTGTAGCTGCTCAATCGTGTTCGCGGTCGCCGGCGCCGATGTAGAGCTGGCGGCCGACCTCTTCGTACTTCTCGCTCATCTCGGCCATGCCGGCCTCGGCTTCGGCCGCGGTCGTGTTGGCGGCAATGAAGCCGCTGCTGTCCTGGTTCTGCTTGGCGGCGAAGTCGCGCACTTCCTGGGTGATCTTCATCGAGCAGAACTTGGGCCCGCACATCGAGCAGAAGTGCGCGCTCTTGGCGCCTTCGGCGGGGAGCGTCTGGTCGTGGTACTGCTCGGCGGTATCGGGATCGAGGCTCAGGTTGAACTGGTCGCGCCAGCGGAACTCGAAGCGCGCGCGGCTGAGCGCGTCGTCGCGGACCTTGGCCGCCGGGTGCCCCTTGGCGAGGTCGGCGGCGTGGGCGGCCAGCTTGTAGGTGACGACGCCGACCTTGACGTCGTCGCGGTCGGGCAGGCCGAGGTGCTCCTTGGGCGTGACGTAGCAGAGCATCGCCGT
>DASVMK010000138.1:0-17825 GCA_036384395.1 Novosphingobium sp. | reverse complement strand
TCGCGCACAGCCGAAACAGGGAATGGTCGCAATGTTCAAAACCAGAAGTCAGACAATACGATGCGGATCGGCATTCTCGAGGATGATTCGGCGCTCGCGGATCAATTGCAAAATTTGCTCACGGTGGCGGGGCATAGCTGCTTCATGTTCCGCAGCGGGCAAAAGCTGATCAGCTTTCTCGTCCGCGAAACGATGGACATACTCCTGCTCGACTGGAGCGTTCCGGATGTGTCCGGGCTCGACGTGATCCGGTGGTCACGACAGAACATCACGAACAATCCGCTGATCCTCATGTTGACCAGCCGCGCCGTGGAAGAGGACATCGTCGCCGCGCTCAAGGCCGGGGCCGACGAATATGTCGTGAAGCCGATTCAACCGAGTGCGCTCGTTGCGCGCATCGAGGCGCTTTGCCGGCGCGTCTATCCCGCGCCGACGGCGATCGAACCTGAGCGATTCGGCGATTACGTATTCGAAGTGCGGGCGGAAATTGCCCGCGTGAAACAGGAAACTGTGCAACTCACGACCAAGGAATTCGCGCTGGCGCTGATGTTGTTCCGCAATCTGAACCGCACACTGTCGCGGTCCTATATCTTCGAGGCGCTGTGGGGCGCCAATCCCGACCTGCAGACGCGTACGCTCGACACCCACATCTCGAAAATCCGGACCAAGCTCAAGTTGCGGCCCAGCAACGGTTTTCGGCTTGTTCCCGTCTACGGCTACGGATACCGGCTCGAGGCGATGATCGAGCAGTTCGTATGATCTCCAAGGGGATGATGGCCGCCGCCGCGCTTTCGGCATGGGCCAGTTCCATCCCCTCGGCGCAGGCTGGCCCGGTCAAGGCGTCTGACGATGCGGTGTTCTACACCACGCGGCCGGGCGACAACCTCTATACGCTGGCTCGCCGCTACTTCGTCCGAACCGAAGACTATGCACGCGTGCAGCGGTTGAACCGCGTGCGCGATCCCTATCGCATTCCGGTGGGCCGCGTGCTGAGAATTCCAAGGGCCATTCTGCGCCACGTCCCGTTGATCGCGACGGTCATCGCGCAGCGCGGCCAGGTTGCGATCCGCCACGGCGGGCAAGTCCGCTTCGCGACCGTCGGCAGCGGCGTGCGCGAGGACGACATGGTCGTCACCACGGAAAACGCCTTTGTCTCACTCCGCCTTCCGGACGGGTCGGTCGTGTCGCTGCCGTCGCGTAGTACGATAGGCGTTCGCCGGCTTCGCCGCATTCTCCTGACCGGCGGCATCGAGCGGTTGTTCGCGCTCGAGAACGGCCGGACCCGCGCGATCGTCACGCCCGCCAGGAATCCCGACGACAGCTTTCGGATTTCGACGCCCGTCGCGGTCTCGGCGGTGCGAGGAACGCAGTTCCGCATCCGCTACGACCCAGCCGGCGTGCGCGCCACCACCGAAGTGCTCGAAGGCCACGTTGCGGTGGGCGCGGCGCGCGCCGACGCGAAGCCGGCGCTCATCGTGCCGGCCGGTTTCGGCACGCTGGCGACGGCGACCGGTCCGAGCGGAGCCATCGGCCTCCTGCCGCCGCCGGCGCTGCGGCAGCCTGGTCAGGTCCAGGACGAAGCCGAGCTGCGTTTCGCGCTGGCCCCGCTTCCCGATGCCTCCGCCTATCGCATACAGATCGCGAGCGACGCCGGCTTCCTGGACGTGGTCGAGGAAACCACTGCGCCGGCGACGAGCCTCGTGCTGCCCTCGGTTCCGGACGGCACCTGGTTCGTACGGGCTTCGGCCATCGATGCCAACGGGATCGAGGGCGTTCCGTCCACGTACGGTTTTGAGCGCCGCCTGCAACATATCGAGACCTCGATCGAACGACGACGGGCGGGGCGCTATCGCGAATATCTCTTCCGCTGGACCGTCGCGAGCGCGGGTGCGGGCGCCCAGCGGTATCGCTTCCAGCTCAGGAAGGATGCATCCGGAGAGCCGCCCGTCGTAGACGAGCTGGGATTGACCGCCGGGCGCTTCGTCGTGACCGATCTGCCGCCCGGTGCCTACACCTGGCGCGTCCAATCGCTCCTGCTGGTCGATGGCCGCACCTTTTTGAAATGGTCGCCGATCGAGCGCTTGACGATCGCGCGCGACGAATGACGCTCGGCCGCCGGCTGCGTCGCCTGACGATCGAATGGTGGCTCGTCGCCCTGCTCTCGAGCGTCTTCGTACTGCTTCTCGCGCGCAGCCATGCCACCGATCGCATCGACGATCTGGCCTATGACGGCATGCTGCAATTGCAGACCCACGAGCCTGACGACCGGATCCTGCTGGTCGTCATCGACAATCGCAGTTTGCAGCACATTGGCCGCTGGCCCTGGCCCCGCGCCACCCACGTTCGCCTGCTCGACCGGATCGCGGCGGGTCACCCGGCAGCCATCGTCTATGACGTCCTGTTTGTGGAGCCGGGGCCGGACGATGCCGCGCTCGGACAGGCGCTCGCTCGCTCCGCGCCGGTCCTTCTGCCGCTACTCACGGGCGGCCCGGGGGACGACGGGGTCCGGCTGGACTCCATCCTGCCGGTGCCACCCGTCCTGCGCGCGGCGGCTGGAATCGGCCATGTGAACCTGATCACCGATGCGGACGGCGTCGTCCGCAGGGCACGGCTTGTCGAGCCGGACGGCACCCGCCGATGGCCGCACCTGATGGAACTCGCGCGACGGACCGTCGCGCCGCAGACGGCGCGCTCGCTCCCCCGGGAAACCGACAGCGTGCTGCTGCCTTTCGCGGGTCCGTCCGGCCATTTCCCGTCGATCGGTGCGGATGCCGTTCTTCGCGGCGAGTTCCCACCGGAATTGCTGCGTAACCGGATCGTGATCGTGGGCGCGACGGCGCCCGGTTTGGGAGACCGATATGCCGTACCGCTTAGCGGTCCCGGGGCCGGAATGTCGGGCGTCGAAATTCAGGCCAATCTGCTCGACGGCCTCCTGCGGGACGGGCTGGCGACCGAGGCGGGGTTCGCCTTACGCGCGCTGGCCGCTCTGATCCCGCTCTGGCTGTTGCTTCTGGCGCTGCGAAAGCTTCGGCCGGTCGCGATCATCCCGGTTCTTGGCGGTCTCGTCGCGCTCGTCATCGCCGTGAGCGGCCTGAGCTTCCATTTCCTCGGCATCTGGATTCCGCCGACACCGGCGCTTGCCGGGCTCGCGCTGGTCTATCCGCTGTGGGGATGGCGGCGCCTGGCAGGCGTGAGCGGTTACATGGTGAGCGAACTCGAGCGCCTGCGCAACGAACCGGAGATCCTGCCGACATTCGCTGCGCCCGACATCCACGCCGACCCCATTGCCCGCGAGGCCATGATGCTCGGCGAGGCGGTCTCGAAGCTGCGCACCATGCGCCGATTTGTCGCCGACAGCATGGACCAGCTTCCCGATGCGGTATTCGTCGTCGACGGCATGGGCTTGATCACCCTTGCCAATCGCCGTGCGAAGCAACTGCTGGCAAGCTTGCCTCACGCGAATGCCTCCGATCGCGTGATCGACCTGCTGCGGTGGCTGCGGCCGGTCGACGAGCGGAACGAGCTCGTTCCTTGGCCGCCCACCGGCCCCGCCAGCAGGCACGAAGCGCAGATGCCGGACGGACGCGTGTTCGAGGTAGTGTTCGGTGAGCATCGCGACGGCGTGAGCCAGCCGATGGGGTGGATCGTGCGCATGAGCGATATCAGCGCCGCCCGGACGGCGAAGCGGCAGCGCGATCACATGCTGTATTACCTCACACACGACATGCGCGCGCCGCAAGCGTCCATCCTGGCGCTCACCTCTGGCGTTGGAGCCGACGAGATCCAGCCCGACCTGGCGAGGAGGATCGAGCGCTACGCTCATCGGACGCTCGCGCTTGCCGATGGCATCGTCCATCTCGCGCGTGCCGAAACCTTGGCTTACGAACCGATCCTGCTCAACGTGTCCGATCTGCTCTCCGAAGCGATCGACGAGCTCTGGCCGCAAATTCGCGAAAGAGCCCTGTTGGTCGAACTGGCTGGGACGGACGAAGACATGCCGGTTCGGGGGGAGCCGTCCTTGCTGGCACGGGCGCTGATCAACCTCTTGGACAACGCGGTGAAGTACAATAGGCCCGCCGGCCGCCTGGATTGTTCGCTGGAGCGCGGGGAAACCGAGGGCATTCCGGTCGCGATCTGCCGGATAGGCGACGAGGGGGAAGGCATGCCCGCCGAGTGGGTGGCGTCTCTCTTCGAGCGATTCCAGCGAGCGCCCGCAGAAGCCGGCACGCGCGGCGCGGGGCTGGGCCTAGCCTTCGTTCAGACAGTGGTGGCGCGGCACGGTGGCTCGATAAGGTGCGACAGCACGGTTGGCGCTGGGACCACCTTCACCATCACCTTGCCCCTTGCGGTTGAGGCAGGAGCGAGTACCTGCCGCCCGATGTAGCGGCGCGTCCAAGATCGACCGGAGGAGAGAGGCCCAGGCGCTCCCTTTCGATGGCGGACGCCCGGTTGCCGAGGCGCGATAGAGTTCGCGGCCGTTCGAGGCTTCGGCGATGCTGACATCGAGTGTCGAGATCGCCCGCTTCTTGTGGTGGGGAGACGGTTGCCGCAACCACTGCGAATCCGGATCGTGCGGGACCAGCAGGCCGATGCCGGCGGACCGTTCGGCATAGCCGATCTGGATGATATAGCTGGGCGTTTCGGACCGCGTCAGCCCCCGCCGGGTCAACGCTTCGGCGATCGATTCGTCGATTTCTGCCGGTGCGCCTTCGGCGATCGCATACGTTCCACCCGAGGGCATGGCCCCGCGTGACGTCACGGTGATACGAGCCCCCCCCGAACATCCGCTGAGGGCGAGAGCGGCAAGGCTGATACCCACGCTGCTGAAAATCCTGCTCATCGCGCAGCGACTTACAAGCGAATGCCCGACTAAAACAGCCTCGGCGAGCAAGATGGCGCGAGGTGGATCACGAAGGTGGGATTCTTGTGAGCTTTGTCACGAGGACGCGGGTTAAATCCGCGGATCGAGGGCAGATCGCGCCCCGAAGAACTTGCCCTGACAGCACCACCGCTGGCCAAGCCTGATCGGCTCCCGTCGCGTAATTGTGCGAGAAACGGATAGGGCCTGCCGGATGTGGACAATCCGTTGCGATGCCGAGTTATTTTAAACATGAAATGTATTCCGGGACGGGTATGATGCCAGGACCAAGCCAGAGGGCGTTGCCGGATTCTCGAGAACAGGGGCGGCGGCGAACAATAACAGAGCCGGAGGGTAGCGATGAAGAGGACTTTGAACCGATCGGTGAGCTGTAGAGGCCTGATTGCGACAGCCGCGTTGGCCGCGGCATTTACCGGCACTGCAGCGCGGGCGCAAAACGGCGATCAGCCCCTCGTCTCGGATTCGACAGGAAGCGAATCGGAAGAGATCACGGTCACTGCGCTGAAGCGCAACATGTCCGCCCAGGATACGCCGGCCTCAGTGACCATAGTCTCCGGCGAAGCCATTTCCGACATGAACATCAGCTCGGCTCTCGACCTCGCGGCGATCACGCCCGGCGTTCTGATTCAATCCGCACCCGGCGCGCTGCCGGTCGTGGCGATCCGCGGCATCGGGTCCAACGCGTCGAACCAGTCGTTCGACCAATCGGTGGCGCTGTTCGTGGATGGCGTGTTCCAGGCCCGCGGCCGCGACTATGTGGCTTCGTTGTTCGATGTCGGGAATATCCAGGTCATCAAGGGCAGCCAGTCCGCGGTCCTGGGGAAGAACACGACCATCGGCGCGATCGCGCTCGCCACGCGGCGGCCGGAATTCAAGTTCGGCTTCAATGCGTCCTACTCGCACGAATTCGCACTGGGCGACGACACTTACGATGCCGCGGTCAATATCCCGCTGTCGGACACCTTCGCGATCCGCGCGGCCGGCCGCATCGCCGACCTCGAAGGGTGGGTCAAGAACACCATCACCGACCAAGACAGCCCGCGCGTGGTCACGCGCGCCGGCCGCATCAGCCTGCGGTGGCAGCCCTCCTCGGACCTCGACTGGGTAGGCTCATACCAGCACGAAACCTACAAGTCGGACGGACAGATCCTGTATGTCGCCGGCGATTCCCGGGGCCTGGTGGCGGCCTATGCCGCCGCGGCCGGTGATCCTAATTTCACGGCCGCGTTCGACGATCGGACCAGAGCCACGCCCCGCCCGGGCTTTCCGGACACGTTCGCCCGCAATGCGTCGCACCGGCTGATTTCGACGCTGACGTACAAATTCGGAGGCGGATTCGATCTGACGGCGATCACCAGCTACTTCAAGAGCACCGGATCCCTGCTCAACAACAACAATGCGGTTGCCAATGCGCCGGTCATCTTCTTTGCCGACCGCGGTGGCGACAGCACGTTCACGCAGGAAATCCGGGTCGCTTCACCCCGCATCGGCATTTTCAGCTTCCTGGCGGGCGCGCTTTATTATCACAACATCTATGACTTCAACGTGGGTTTCGATGCCGTCGCGCCAAGCCCGATCATCGGCGCCGAGCGCACGCGGTTTCATCAAAAGACGGTGGATTGGTCCGGCTTCCTCTCCGTCGATGCCGCGCTCACCGACCGCCTCACCCTTACCGGCGCGGGCCGTTACACCAGGGAGGACCGGCAGGCGGATTATGCCCGCGACATCATCGCCAACGGCAACCTGATCACGGCCATCTACCGTCCGTTCGCACCCACGTCCCTGTCGCGGGGCAAGGGTTACCTGGACTATTCGACCAGCGCGAAATTCCAGATCTCGGACAACGCCATGATCTATGCCTCCTATGGCAAGGGCAGCAAGACCGGCGGCTTCGCCAATGCGCCCAACGATCCGACCGCTCTGCGGGCCGACGGCACCCGCGCCGCCGAATATAACGACGAGATCGCCCGAACCACGGAAGTGGGCGTCAAGATCGGCCGGGTATCCGGCAGCTATCTCAACCTCTCCCTCTTCAACGTCGACGTGAAGGATTTTCAGACTTCGTTGTTCAGCGGCACGACCTTCATCGTCAAGAACATCGACGTGCGGTCACGCGGCGTCGAGCTCGAGGCGGCGTGGCAGGCAACGGACAGCCTGCGCTTGTCGATAAACGGCACCTATGCCGACGCGATCAACAAGAACCCTGCACCCACCGAGCGGCGAGTGCTGGTCCGCGCCCCGAAGTGGAGCGGAATTGCAGCCATCAACTATCGCACGCCGCTTTCCGACCAGTTGCGCTTCACCGCGGATGCCAGCGCGGAACTGCGTTCCAGTGTGTGGTTCCAGGACAACCTGTCGTCGACGGTCCCACCCACCCAAACGGCGGTGAAGCTTGGCCTCAGGCTCGCGGTGGAACATGAGCCCAGCGGAGTCGAGGTTGCAGTGATCGGACGCAACCTGACCAATCAACGGGTCCCCAACTATGGAACTGGTTTGTTCCCAGGCGTCGCAGGCGCCTATCTCGCCTCGTCCGAACCGCCCCGCACCGTGGCATTGCAGATTTCGATACGGCGGTAAGGCGGCCTGACAGCGGTGACCGCCGTGGCCTTCGCGAGAAGCTGCCACGGCGGTCTTCGTGCGTCTGGCCAAACCCGCCAACCGCGCGTCATCGGCGAGACATTCGGTTGACAGTGCGGCTATATAATTTTAGGCCTAAACTATAGAGATCCGATGATTCTTGTTTGATCAGCGTCGGGCCACAGAGAGGGGTCGTGAGAGGGCGAAGGAATGTCGCGGACACGCGCGCATTCCGCTGGCTCCCGCGCCTTCCAAGGCGAGTTAGGGGAGAAGGACAATGGAACAGCGGGATCGGGCGGCGCGGCTGCCTCGCAATTTCGGAAAAGCCGGACAAGGGCTTCGGCAGCATGTGGTTATGGCACTGTTGCTGAGCAGCGCACTGCCGGCAGCGGCGTTCGCGCAGACCGCAGCGCCCGCCGATGTGTCGGAGGGCAGTTCGAATGCCGAACAAGGGATCGGCGATATCATTGTGACGGCGCAGAAGAAGTCGGAGTCGATCAACAAAGTCGGCATGTCCATTTCCGCCTTCGATGGAAGCGAACTGACCAAGCGCGGCATTCAATCGACCGAAGATCTGACAAAGATCATTCCAGGATTTACTATCGCCAAGACGCACTATTCCAATACCGTCTTCACCTTGCGAGGTGTCGGCTACTATGACAATGCGCTGGCGGGCACTCCGACGGTCAGCATCTACACCGATGAAGTGCCCTTGCCCTATACTCAAATGACGGCCGGCGCCAATCTCGATGTCGAGCGCGTCGAGGTTCTGAAAGGTCCGCAAGGCACGCTGTTTGGTTCCAATGCGACGGGCGGTGCGATCAATTATATCGCCGCGAAACCTACGGACCACCTCACCGCCGGTGCGGATCTGAGCATCGCGCGTTTTGGCGCCTTCGAGGGCAGCGCTTTCGTCAGTGGCCCTCTGTCCAGCACGCTGAAGGCGCGCCTGGCTTTCAGGACCGAACAGGGCGGCGCCTGGCAGGTCAGCCAATCGAACCCGTCGGATCATCTGGGGAGCGCCGATCGCGTCTTCGGCCGGCTGCTGCTGGACTGGGAGCCCACGGATCGCCTGACCGTTCAGGTTAACCTGAACGGATGGCGCGATCGTTCGGATACGCAGGCCGGGCAGTTCGTCGTGACCCGGTTCACCATTCCGGCCGCGCCCGACCCGGTTCTCGCGACATGGCCGACGCCGCCGCGGAACAATCGCATCGCCGACTGGGACAAGAACCGCAATTTCGCCAGCGACAACAGGTTCTGGCAAGCGGCGGTGCGCGCGACCTACGAGCTCAGCGACGCCGTCAAGCTGACCTCGATCAGTTCATATGCGCACTACAGTCCCGACACCACAGCGGACATGGATGGCACCTCGGTGCACAGTTTCCTGTTATCGCAGTCAGGGCATATCGCCAATTTCTTCCAGGAAGTCCGCGCGGAAATCAGACCGAACGACGCCCTGAACTTGCTTATAGGCGGAAACTATCAGAGCGATAGAATCCAAGATAATGCTTATTACAATTTGAACATTTCCTCATTCCGAGCCCCACTTGGCGCCGGATTTGGCGACGCGACTGCCAAGGTTCGTTCGCGCATCGAGACGTACGCCGTGTTCGGAAATGCAGAATACAATATCACACCGGACGTGAAACTGATCGGCGGGATCAGGTATACGAAATCGAATAACGATTCGACCGCTTGTACGGTTGACGGATCGACCGGAAACGTCGGCTTCCTGCAATCCCTCCTTCTGGGGGTGCCGGTTCCGCCGGGTGGCTGCTTCACTTCGGTGAATGGCGTTCCCGGCCTCGTCCCCCTGGCGGTTCACGAAGATAACATCTCGTGGCGCGCAGGGATCAATTGGCAAGCCAGTCCGCTCGTCCTGCTTTATGCGAACGTCAGCCGCGGTTACAAGGCGGGTGCCGTCCCCCAGCTGTTCGCGTTCAATTCCGACCAGCTTCGCCCCGTCAGGCAGGAAAGTCTGCTGGCATACGAAGTCGGCGCAAAACTCAGTCTCTTCGATCGCCGGCTGCAACTCAACGGCGCGGCCTTCTACTACGACTATACCGACAAGCAGGTGAAAGGCCGCGTGCCGGTGCCTCCAATCGGCAATCTTGAATCGGCGATCAACATCCCGAAATCGCGTATCATGGGCGCGGAGCTCCAGGTCGTGGCGGCTCCGGTTGATGGCCTGACCCTCTCGGGCGGTGTGTCCTATATCAATTCTCGCATCGCGAACGGGACGACCGGCTTCAACGCATTCGGGATACCGGTTGACCTGAGCGGTCAGAGTTTCCCGCTAAGCCCGGTGTGGCAAGCCAATGCCGATGCGCAGTACGACACGCCGGTCCGGGAAGGGCTGAATGCATTCATCGGCGCTTCCCTGTCCTACAGGAGCGAGGCGAACTCGGGCCTCGGCGATCTCCCTTTGCAGGACATCGCGGCCTATACGCTGGTCGATCTGCGCTTCGGATTGCACGATCAAGACGACAAGTGGCGCGTGACAGGTTTCGTCCGCAATCTCACCGACAAGAACTACCGGCTGGTCGTGTCGCCCGTGGCGGACGATACGATCGCGTTCATGGGCCGCCCCCGCACGTACGGCGTGTCGGTCAGCGTTCGCTACTGACATCGACCAAGCGATGGTGATCTTCGTGGATACCTCAAATGGCCTTCACGAAGATCACCAAGCGGCCGGGCGCGCTGGATCACGAGGCGACCCAAAATGATAACGATCATGTTCTGTATCCGCCGCAAGCCATCGATCAGCCAGCAGGCGTTCCTCGATTGCTGGTTAGGCCATGGAAAGCTTGTCGCGAAGCATGCGCAGAAGCTCGGCATCGTTCGCTATGTCCAGAACCATGGCGTTCACCAGGCAGAGGCGGCAGGTGCCCAAGCGCAGCGTGGCCTGGCCGAGCAGTTCGACGGGGTGGCCGAGATATCCTTCGCCAGCTGGGAAGACATCGAGCGGGGTCTGTTTTCGCCTGAGGTCCAGTCGATCCACCAAGAGCTCATGGCCGACGAGCTGAATTTCGTCGATCATGGTCGCTCCTCGACCTTCTTCACCGAAGCGGTCGAAATAGATCTGACAGCGGCGAGGGAAGGCCGCGAATGATCCGCCCCCGCTGCCCGCTACGATCTTTCCTTCCGGTCCGCGCCTCGGCGGCACTGGTCAGCTTTCGCCAGGCCGCGCTACTTGGGGCGGGAACTAAGCCACCTGAAAACATCTGAGAAAATGGACATCGAGAGGAAGAGCTATGTCTACAGTGATGAAGGCGCCGCCGTCGGAAAAGATGGAAATTGTCGATGTCGGCTTTCCCCATGCTGAACTTGTCCGCCGGCTGAGCCCCGGAGGCCGCTACATCGACGCGCAGACGGATGTCGATACCCCCTGGGTTCCGTTCGGCGACAGGATGATGATCAAGCATCTGGCCTTCGACGTGCGCCAGGGAATTTCGTCGAACATCTTGTGGATGAAAGGCCCAGGAGTCCTGAGCACGCACCTTCATCGCGGCACCATTACGATGATCTGCCTCGAAGGCAGCGTGCGCTACCTGGAGTACGACTGGGTCGCCTCACCGGGCGGGCTGATCCTTGAAGTGCCGGGGGAAAGCCACACTTTGGTCAGCGACCATCCGGAAGGAACGAAGCTGTTCGGTTGGATGCAAGGCCCAATCGAATTCTACGATGGCGATGGAAAGTTCATCGATACGATCGACGTTTGGTGGTTCATCAACCACTACGAAACCTTCTGCCGGGAAAACAACATTCCCATAAATCCAAAACTCTACCTGTAATCGTCCGGCAAAACCTGTCCTGGCTCCACTTCACTTGAGCCTGCCGAAGTGATTCATATGTGGACGCCACCTTGGCAAGGGCATGGGAACTCAACTACATAATTGCCCAAATAACTCCAGACTGGTGCGCTACTTTCGCCACGTTCCTGTTCTCTGCACTTCCCGCGAAAAAACGACGTCGCCGAAGGCTCGTAGAGATGTGGCCGCCCTCAGCCGCACCACCTTGGAAATGTGGAAACGCAACAATCGTTGGGCTCCCACAAAGGCTTGGATATCTTCATGGTTCCATATAATCTCGGCGTGGCAGGCGATCATGATCACGTCACCACTTGCGAAATCAACGAACAGCAGACCCGCCCTTGGCTCAAGGACAAGATTGCCCAAGGTGTTGAAAACGAAATTGCCGACGAAATCCGGTACCGTCATCGTGCACGTGTCATCAACGCGAATAAACCCTGGCCGTCCGCCCCGGTGCGAGACATCTGCCCCGGCCCTTACATCGCCGGGGCTGCCCGCATGGGCACTGGCTATGAAGAATGTATGAGACGCCTCCACCAGCGCGCAGTCCTCGGCGCTGAGACATTCGGAAGTTTCGATCGTCGGCGACACGCTGGGGGCGGTATTCACTAGATCGCGGACCTGGATATACTGCGGACAGTTTCCAAAGCTTTGAAGGACCTTAAGGTCGAGGTTCGCCCCGTCGAAGCCGGCAACTCTGGTGCTGATGCGATTGCGTCGTCTTGTACTTATATCGATCCCGAGCAGACCTATCGGGGCGCCTTTGCCAAGGTTTTCGGCAAGGGGATCCCCCGTGAACGGTGCAGCCTCCACGCGGAGCACATAGGGATCGAGCGCATGGGCGAACCCCGCTTCCCCAGCGAGCAAGGAAGCCCAAGGTTGACCCTCGCCATCGACACTTCCAACGATCAGAAACGGTAGTTGACGGTAAAATTCCCGATGCTGCTCATTGAGGTGATCTCGAATGATCCGCTGGGCTGCTGCATGGATGCGATCCCTCGCCCCGTACCGCTCTTGCACCAAAAGCTCTCCCGAGTGGAAGTAGGGTGAATTTTGCGCCTTTTCGTCAGGTCTATGCATTGCATCGGCTCACATATCGGGGGTGGATGCGTTCAAGGCACGACGCGGGCAATGCCACGTCGCGGGTTTCCCCTGCAGTCGGATCGATCGCTCACGCATGAGCAGCATTTCTGCGGTTATCGAAGGGCGGCTGCAAAGCGGAGCGCCTTCCCCACCGCGAATAATGTGCGTCACTGGATTCTCTTGTCGAAGTGCTGAAGACCCTTTAGTGCAATAAATGCATCGGTTACGTCAAATGCACTAATGGAGGTATTCATGCGCCGGACGAAAATGCCGGATTGTGGCGTCGAACGGTTCCTGCTCTTGCTCGACGGCCCCTGGGCGACCCTGATCATCCGGGAACTCCTCCAGGGGCCGCAGCGGTTTACCGAAATCAAGAAGAGATTAACGGGGATCAGCGCCCATACCCTCACTCATCGCCTCAAACGCTTCGAAGGTAGTGGCCTGGTCACTCGAACCGCATATGCGGAAACACCTCCGCGAGTAGTCTACGAGCTCACATCGCTGGGAAAATCGCTTGAGCCCATCTTGCTCAAGATGAACGATTGGGGCCTGGCTCTGACTGAGGTGGTGCCGGAAATTCGAACAGGGCGTTAAGCTGGTCCACCACAGCCGCACCGTCTCGTTGCAGAGATCGACACCGCGCTCGAACAGCAAATCCCCCACGTTCCGCAGCGACAGCGGAAAGCGGACGTACAGCATGACGACCATGCCGATCACTTCAGGCGAGGAACTGAAGTACCGCAATGGCTATCGGGTTGGTGTGGGCGGGGCATTCCCTGCCCTATCCTGCCCACCTCACCAACCGGTGCATTTGCTTTGACAGAACCCGTAGGATTTTACGGGAATGGCAGCGTGGCAAATTGCGCCAAACCCCAGAAAATATCCTTTGTTTTACAAAGGATATTGGTGCGGTCGAGAAGACTCGAACTTCCACGGGCTTTCGCCCACAACGACCTCAACGTTGCGCGTCTACCAATTCCGCCACGACCGCATAAATCGACAGGGCCGCGTCAGGCCGCCCTCGGGGTAGGAGCGCGCCCTTAGCAAAGGGGTTTGGGGGGCGCAAGCGGCCTTTCGATCCGAATGCGACAATCGCGATTTTAGCCGGGCTTCCAGCCGATATCGGCGAACTTGGCCGAGCGCGGCACATCGGTGACCGCCTCGTTGATCGTCATGCTCTCGCCCGGCGACAGCTCGGTCTTGGGCGGATGCACGACCCAGCTATAGACCACCCGCTCGCGCGAATCCCGGAGCAGGATGAGGATCGCCGGCACCGAGCGGCGCGTGCCGGCGACGTTGGTGACGGTGCCGCTGGCGCCGAAGAACTCGGTGCCGTTGGGCAGCGTGCGGCGGTCCTGCCGGTTGGGCGGGAAATCGAGCACCAGTCCGGGCTGCGCCTGGGCGAAGGAGGCACGGCTCATCGGCGCCCAATCGGGCAAACCGTACCACGCGACCGCGGCGATCGCCGCGATCGACACCGCGGCGAAGACCGAGGCGGCGAGCGTCCACATCTTGGCGCGGTTGATCCGCGGACGGAACGGCGGCTCGTGATCGAAGCTGGAGCGCGCCTCGTCGAGCCCGTCACCGCCTTCGGCATAGACCGGCGGCGGGCGCACTTCGGTGGCCAGCGGCGGGGCGTCGCCGGCGGGCTCGCCGTCGGGCGACGGAGCTGCCGATGCGGGCGCCGGTGATGGGGGAGGTGATGGAGCGGCCGCCAAAGGCTCGGCCGCGGTCTCGACCGCGCCGCCGTCCTGGAACCAGCTGTGCCGGCATTTGGCGCAGCGCACGGTCCGCCCGTCGATCCCGATCGCGTTGTCGGGCACGACGTAGCGGGTGGCGCAGGCGGGGCAAGCGATGATCATCCTGCAGCAAGGTAAAGCATGCGCGCCGCGCCGCGGGCAAGGCTTGTACCGGCATGGCGACGCCGTAACAGGCTTTTTTCCACATGGATTGGCGGCTATAGCTCGAAACAGGGGCCAGCCGGACCGCATAGACACGGGTTTCCAGACAGATCGATGCCGCAGTTATGACCTTCATCGACGAGGGGGAAATCGTCCAGTTCGACAATGTCGGGCTGCGCTACGGCACCGATCGCGAGGTGCTTTCCGACCTGTCCTTCACGCTGTTCCCCGGCAGCTTCTATTTCCTCACCGGCGCCAGCGGCGCCGGCAAGACCTCGCTGCTCAAGCTCCTGTACCTCGCGCAGCGCCCGTCGCGTGGCATGATCCGGCTGTTCGGCACCGATGCGATCACGCTCCCGCGCGAGCGGCTGCCCGGCTTTCGCCGCCGGCTGGGCGTCGTATTCCAGAATTTCCGCCTGGTCTCGCACCTCTCCGCCTTCGACAACGTCGCGCTGCCGCTGCGGGTGGCGGGCGTGGCCGAGCGCGATCTGGTCAAGCCGGTGTGCGACATGCTCGAATGGGTCGGCCTGACGGAGCGCATGCACGCGCGCCCCGCGACGCTGTCGGGCGGCGAGCAGCAGCGCGTCGCCATCGCCCGCGCGGTGATCGGGCGGCCCGACATGCTGCTGGCCGACGAGCCGACCGGCAACGTCGACCCGGAGATGGCGGTGAAGCTGTTGCGGCTGTTCGAAGCGCTCAACCGCCTGGGCACGACGGTGGTGGTCGCCACCCACGACGTCCATCTGCTCAAGAAGGTGCCCGACACACTGATCATGCGGCTCGACAACGGACGCCTGTCCGATCCCACCGGCGCGCTGCGCTATCCGCCCAAGCGCCCCCCCGCGCCCGCCAGGGTCGATGCGTGATCGGGTGCGAAGCAATGCGTCGGGCCGGAGCATGAACGGGGCCGGGACATGAGCGGCGTTCAGCCGCTACGCCGGGCCTGGCGGCGCCTGGTGGGCGAGCGCGAGCCCGATCTCGTGCCGCAGGCGCGCCTGTCGGGGCCGATGCCCTGGGTGATCGCGATCATGGTGGCGCTGACGGTGATCGCCGCCGCCGCCGGGCTGGCGCTGCGCAACACCGCCGAAGTCACCGAGACCGAGCTGTCGGGCGGCGTGACCGTGCAGATCGTCGAGGCCGACGCCGCCAAGCGCGACCACCAGGCCGCGGCCGTGCTCGCCAAGCTGCGCAAGACCCGCGGCGTCACCTCGGCCGAGCTGGTGCCCGAGGCGGAGATCGCCTCGCTGATCGAGCCCTGGCTCGGCACCGCCGGCGAGGTCGTCCAGGACAACGAGGGTATTCCGGTGCCGGCGCTGATCGACGCGCGGCTGAGCGGCAACGTGAACGCCGCGCGCGTGGCCGCGCTGCAGCAGAGCCTGCTGGCGGTGGCGCCCGCCGCACGGGTCGATGCGCAGTCGAGCTGGCTCGAGCCGGTGTTCGAGGCGATCCAGTCGCTGCTCTGGCTGGCCGTCGCGCTGGTGCTGCTGCTGACGCTGGCGATGGCCTCGGCGGTGCTGCTCGCGGCGCGGAACGCGCTGGGCGCCAATCGCGAGACGATCGAGATCGTCCACTTGCTGGGCGGCACCGACGCGCAGATCGCCCGCACCTTCCAGCGCTCGATCGGCATCGACGCGGCGGGCGGCGGCGCGGTCGGGCTGGCGCTGGGCCTCGTCGTCGTGCTGTTCCTCGGGCGCCGCTTCGCAGGGCTCGGCGCGGGCATGGTCGATGGCGGCGCGCTGCGCCTGGTTGACTGGTTGCTGCTCGCGCTGGTGCCGGTCGCGGGCGTGGTCATCGCCATGCTGACCGCGCGGCTCACCGTGATGCGCGCCTTGCGCGAGATGGTCTGAGGCGAGCAACCATGGTCCGCCGCGCCTTTTCGCTGATCGTGCTCGCCTGGCTGCTGGGCTTCCTGTGGTTCGCGATCGCGCTGCCGCAACCGGCGGGGACCAGGCGCACCGACGCGGTCGTCGTGCTGACCGGCGGCAGCGGACGGATTGCCCGCGGGCTGGAGGCGCTCGACAGGGGCTGGGCCAAGCAGATGCTGGTCTCGGGCGTCGACCGCGAGGTGCGCCCGCGCGAATTCCAGGCCGAATACCAGGTGCCGGCGCGGCTGATGCGCTGCTGCGTGACGCTGGGCTTCGAGTCGGTCGACACCCAGAGCAACGCGCGCGAGACGGCGGACTGGCTGTCACGGCACAAGATCCGCTCGGTACGGCTGGTGACGACCGACTGGCACATGAGCCGCGCCGCCTATGAACTGGGCCGGATGATGCCCGGCGGCGTCATCATCGTCCGCGATGCGGTGCCCTCGCGGCCCTCGCTGCGGACGCTGTTTCTCGAATACCACAAGCTGCTCGCCCGGCGCCTGTCGGGCCTTTGGGAGGGGCTGACATGACCACCTCGTCGCCTGGGGACGTGCCGCGCAGCCTGGCGTTCTATGCGGTGTTCTACGGCGGCAGCGTGTTCCTCGTCCTGGCCGCGCTGCTCGCGATGGCGCTGGGTACCCGCCTCTTCCGCCGTACGGTCGATCTGTGGTCGCGCTTTCACCGCCTCTGCATGCGCGGGTTGCTCGGTATTCGCGTGCGGGTGGAAGGCAATCTGCCCGAAGGCCAGATGCTGGTGGCGATGAAGCACGAAAGCTTCTTCGAGGCGATCGACCTGCCGCGCCTGCTCCGCCGGCCGGCGATCTTCGCCAAGGCCGAGCTGCTGCGCATCCCGCTGTGGGGCATCGCCGCCGGACGCTATGGCCTCGTCGCCGTCGAGCGCGACCAGGGCGCCAGGGCGCTGCGCTCGATGCGCACCCACGCCTTGCGCCACGCCGCCGAGGGCCGGCCGCTGGCGATCTTCCCCGAAGGCACGCGCGTCCCGCCCGGCACCGCGCCTGCGCTGCAATCGGGCTTCGCCGGGCTCTACAAGCTCCTCAATCTGCCGGTCGTGCCGATCGCGGTGGACAGCGGCATGCTCTACCAGCGGCTATGGAAGCGGCCGGGCACGATCACCTACCGCATCGGCGAAGCGCTGCCCCCCGGCCTGCCTCGCGGCGAGGTCGAGGCGCGGGTGCACGCCGCGATCAACGCGCTGAACGGGTAGCGCTTAACGTCGTACGCTACGCGCTGCGAACCTCAGTCCTTCTTCGCGACCGGCGGGTTTTCGCCCAGGTCCTCGAACCAGGCTTCGACCGGGCCGCTGAGCTTGATCGTCAGCGGCTGGCCCTTGCGGTCCATCGTCTTGCCGGCCTGAACGCGCACCCAGCCCTCGGAAATGCAGTATTCCTCGACATTGGTGCGCACCACGCCCTTGAAGCGAATGCCGACGCCGCGGCGCAGCAGGTCCGCATCGAAATGCGGGCTCTTGGGGCTGATCGCCAGGTGATCGGGCGGCAGGTCGGGACCGGTGGTGTTTTCGTCGCTCATGGGGAAAGCGCCTCTAGGCCGCTTACGGCGCTTGTCAATTCGCGCCGGCTTGCGTAAGGGCCGCCTTCCCGTCGGAATGGGCGCGTAGCTCAGTGGTAGAGCACACCCTTCACACGGGTGGGGTCGCAGGTTCAATCCCTGCCGCGCCCACCATTCC
>DASVMK010000137.1:0-4166 GCA_036384395.1 Novosphingobium sp. | reverse complement strand
GGGAAATGCATCGCCCAGCGGCAGCGCCTCGCTTGCGCGCAACTCGCGCAGCTCGCTATCCTGCCGCGCGAGATAGGGCGCATAGGCGGCGTCTTCGGCGGCTTCCTCGGCGAGCCAGCGGTCGGCCAATGCCTCGGGCGCGATCCACGGACTCAGCCCGTCCAGCTCCACCCCGCCGAACCGCAACCACTCGCGCAAGGGCAGTCGCGCACCGTCGCCGCGGACCGGCAGTCCGGTCGCGGCGAGTTCGGTCCCGGACACTTCGTGAGCCAGCGCATCGTCCAGCGCCGCTCGGGCCGTCTCGCGTCGCGCCATCCACGCACGCCGCGCGGGGCCCACGCACCCAGCCGCGACGGCAAGCGGGGTCAGCCGGGTGCTGGCATTGTTGGCGCGCAGGCGCAGGCGATATTCGGCGCGCGCGGTCAGCATGCGGTACGGCTCGCTGACGCCGTGCAGCGTCAAGTCGTCGGCCATCACCGCCACGTAGCTGTTCGCCCGGTCGAGCGGTGCCGGCGCGCGGTCCAACACTTGCGCGGCGGCGTGCATCCCGGCGATCAACCCTTGCGCCGCCGCCTCCTCGTAGCCGGTGGTGCCGTTGATCTGCCCGGCGCAATAAAGCCCGGCGATCTCGCGCACCTCGAGGCTCGGCCGCAGCGCGCGCGGGTCGATGTGATCGTACTCGACCGCATAGCCCGGCACCGCCATCTCCACCCGCTCGAGCCCGTCCATCGTGCGCAACATGGCAAGCTGGACGTCGGCGGGCAGCGAGGTGCTGATGCCGTTCGGATAGACCAGGTGCGTGTCGAGCCCCTCGGGTTCGAGGAAGACCTGGTGCCCCTCGCGATCGGCGAAACGGTGGATCTTGTCCTCGATCGACGGACAATAGCGCGGTCCCTGCGCGCCGATCGCACCGCTGAACAAGGGCGAGCGATGGAGGTTCGCGCGGATGACATCGTGGCTCGCGGCGTTGGTGCGGGTGATCGCGCAGAACACCTGCGGGTTCGCACGCGCCGTGACTATCGCCGACATGCACCACGGCTCGGTATCCGAGGGCTGCTCGGCCAGCCGCGCCCAATCGATGCTGCGCCCGTCGAGCCGGGGCGGCGTGCCGGTCTTGAGCCGCGCCATCGGCAGCGCCGCTTCGCGCAGCTGCGCCGCCAGCACTTGCGCCGAGGCTTCGCCGATCCGCCCGCCGGTCATGCGCTCCTCGCCGCGAAACAGCGTCCCGCCGAGGAACGTGCCGGTGCACAGCACCACCGCCGACGCGGCAAGGGTGGTGCCGTCGGCCAGATCGATCCCCGCGACGCGGCCGCCGTCCTGACGCAGCGCCGACACCTCGCCTTCCACCAGCGTGAGATCGCGCTGCGCGCGCAACATCGCCTGGATCGCGGCCTTGAACAGCTTGCGGTCGGCCTGGACGCGCGGACCCTGGACGGCGCTGCCCTTCGAGCGGTTGAGCATCCGGTAGTGAATCGCCGCCGCATCGGCTGCGCGGGCGATCAGTCCGTCGAAGGCATCGACCTCGCGCACCAGGTGGCCTTTGCCCAGCCCGCCGATCGCCGGGTTGCAGCTCATCGCGCCGATCGCGTCGAGGTCGAAGCTGACCAGCGCCACCCGCGCGCCCATCCGCGCGGCGACGGCCGCAGCCTCGACGCCGGCGTGACCGCCGCCGATGACGATGATGTCGAAGGAGTGCATGGCGCGCGCCATACCGCGCACAGCGATTCAGGTCAAAGCGCGTGCGTGTTCCACGTGAAACACGGAGCCCTTCACTTGCCGATGCAGAACCGTCCGAACAGCGTGTCGAGCATGTCCTCGGTCGTCGTGCGGCCGAGCAGCGCGTCGAACGCCACCCGCACCAGCCGCAAGTTCTCGGCGACGAGCAAGGGATCCTTCGCCAGCTCGGCCTGCGCCAGCGCCACGGCGGCATCGCCCAGCATGCGGTGCTGCCGCGCGTTGAGCGCCGCCTCGCCGGGGCGCGGCAGCGCGGCGGCGGCGGTCCGGACCAAGTCGTCGCGCAAGGCGTTCAATCCTTCTCCCGTCACCGCCGAGACACGGTGGCGCGGCGCTACCTTGTCCGCATGACCGGGCCGGTCGATCTGCGCGGCGATCTCCCAAGCCCTCTCCGGGCCTTCCCCCTCCCCGCCGAGCCACAGCACCAGGTCAGCGCGATCGAGTTCGCCGCGCGCGCGTTCAACGCCGATCGCCTCGATGGTGTCGCCGCCGGTGTCGTCGCGCAGCCCGGCGGTGTCGGCGAAGAGAAACGGTACCCCGGCGATCGCCACCGGACGGGTGAGCACGTCGCGCGTCGTCCCGGCCAGCGGCGCGGTGATCGCCGCCTCGCTCTCGACCAGCGCGTTGAACAGGGTGGACTTGCCGGCGTTGGGCGGCCCGGCGAGCACGACGCGGAAGCCTTCGCGCAAGGCCTCGGCGCGCGGCCGCTCGAGCCATTCGCCGATCTCCTCGCGCAAGTCGGCCAGCCTCGCGGCGAAGTCGGCCGGCAGCACCGCGATATCGTCCTCATCGGCGAAGTCGAGCACCGCCTCGACGGCCGCGGAAGCGGAAAGCACCCGCTCGCGCCAGGCCTCGATCGTGCGCGACACCGCGCCGCCGGCCAGCGCCATCGCGCTGCGCCGCTGCAGTTCGGTTTCGGCGGAAAGCAAGTCGGCGAGCCCTTCGGCCTCGGCAAGATCGATGCGCCCGTTGATGAAGGCACGGCGGGTGAACTCGCCGGGAGTCGCGCGGCGCAACTCGGGGATCGCGGCGAGCGCCGCCTCGACCGCGGCGATCACCGCGCGGCCGCCGTGGCAATGGAGCTCGACCACATCCTCGCCGGTCGCGGTGCCGGGACTCGGCAGCCACAGCGCGAGCGCCTGATCGAGCACTTCGCCCTGGGCGTCGCGCAGCTCGGTCAGCGCGGCACGGCGCGGCTGCGGCAGGCGGCCCGCCAATTGCCGCAGCGCCGCTTGCGCTCGCGGGCCGCTGATCCGGATGACGCCGAGCGCGGCCGGCGGCGCGCCGCTCGACAGGGCGAAGATGGTGTCGATCATGGCAAGGGGATTAGGGCCGGAACGGCGAATTGGAAACGCCCGGCGCGAGGCGCGGCTTAGGAGGGCTTCTTCGCGCCGCCCTTCCCCAAGCCGCCTTCCATGAACTTCTGGAACATCTGCATGCCGAACTGGCCCATCGGCGCGATCTGCTTGCCGAGTTCCTGAAGCTGCTCGAGGCTGCCGACGCCCTGCATCGCCTTGGTCAGCGCATCGACATAGACTTCGTTGGCGCGGGTCACGTCGGGCAGGCCCAGGAACCGGCGCGCCTCTTCGGGGGTGCATTCGAGCTCGACGTTGACCTTCATGCGCGCACTCCCGGTGTCGTCCGGCCGGCCGGACCGCTGGCACAGAGGTGACACACAGGCTTGGCAAAGTCCATTGCAGGCGCATAGTTGCGTCCTACGGAGTCGAGGAGAGCGAGAGCATGAGCACGACCAACAGCCAGATCCCCACTCTCGAAGGCGACGCGCAAATCCCCGCCTATGTCACGCGGCCGCAAGGCACGCCGAAGGGCGCAGTGATCGTCATCCAGGAAATTTTCGGCGTGAACCCCGGCATCCGCAAGAAGGCGGACCACTGGGCGGCCAAGGGCTATCTCGCGGTCGCGCCCGACGTGTTCTGGCGGCAGGAGCCGGGCGTCGAGCTCGATTCCGACGTGCCCGAGCAGTTCCAGAAAGGCGTCGAGCTGATGATGAAGCACGACTTCGACCTCGGCATCCGCGACGTGGAAGCGGTGATTCACTGGATCCGCCGCCAGGAGGGCGTGCCCAAGGTCGGGCTGGTCGGCTACTGCATGGGCGGCAAGGTCGCCTACATGGCGGCGGCGCGCACCGATCTCGACGCCGCGGTCGGCTACTACGGCGTCGGCATCGACCAGATGCTGAACGAGAGCCACGCGATCGCCAAGGCGCTGCTGCTGCACGTCCCAACCGCCGACGGCTTCGTCCCGCCCGAAGCGCAGAAGGCGATGCACAAGGCGCTGGACGACAACCCCCACGTCACCCTCTACGACTACGAAGGCCTCGACCACGGCTTCGCCGCGGAGCACGGCGTCCGCCGCGACGAGGCGGCGGCGCAGCTTGCGGATTCGCGCACCGAGGCGTTCTTTGCGCGGCA
>DASVMK010000136.1:0-8143 GCA_036384395.1 Novosphingobium sp. | reverse complement strand
GAGCAATTCCCGACGCTGGGCTGGGCCTGTTCGGTCGGGATCGCAGCGGTGCTGATCGTGACGGTCTGGCAGCTTGCGCGGCCGGAGAACCGGCACCACTGGTTCGGCGGCGATCAGCCCCGCCCGACGCTGACATAGGTGAAGCCGGCGGAGCGCATGTCTTCGGGCTTGTAGACGTTCCGCAGGTCGACCATCACCGGCGCGTTCGCCAGCTCCTTGACCCGCTTCAGATCGAGCGCGCGGAAGGCATCCCATTCGGTCACGATCACGACCGCGTCAGCGCCTTCGATAGCTTCGTAGGCATTGGCGCACATCGTTACATCGGGCAGCAGTGGGCGGGCCTGCTCCATGCCTTCGGGGTCATAGGCGGCCACCGCGACGCCCGCGTCCATCAGCGTCTGCGCCACGGCAATCGCCGGGCTGTCGCGCATGTCGTCGGTGTTGGGCTTGAAGGTGAGACCCAGCAATGCCGCCTTCTTGCCCCGCGCCGCTTCGACACCACCGAGCGCATCGACCACCTTGCGGCCCATCGCCCGCTTGCGGCTGTCGTTGACCTTGACCACGGCCTCGACGATCCGCGTCGGGCTGTCGTAATCCTCGGCGGTCTTGAGCAGGGCGAGCGTGTCCTTGGGGAAGCAGCTCCCGCCATAGCCGGGGCCTGCGTGCAGGAACTTCGACCCGATGCGGTTGTCCATCCCGATCCCGCGGGAAACGTCCTGCACATTCGCGCCGACCTTCTCGCACAGATCGGCCATCTCGTTGATGAAGGTGATCTTGGTCGCGAGGAAGGCGTTGGCGGCGTACTTGATCAGCTCGGCGCTGCGGCGGCTGGTGAACAGGATCGGCGCCTTGTTGAGGAACAGCGGGCGATAGACCTCGTGCATCACCTGGCGCGCCCAGTCGTCCTCGGTGCCGATGACGATGCGGTCGGGCCGCTTGAAGTCGCTGATCGCCGCGCCCTCGCGCAGGAATTCCGGGTTGGAGGCGACCGCGAAGCGCGCCCGCGCGCCGCCATCGCGCAAGATGCGCTCGACCTCGTCGCCGGTGCCGACCGGGACGGTCGACTTGGTGACGATCACTGCCGGCTGCGACAAGTGCTCGCCCACCTCGCGCGCGACCGCATGGACGAACGACAGGTCGGCATGGCCGTCGCCGCGGCGCGAGGGCGTGCCCACCGCGATGAAGATCGCGCTGGCGCCGGCGATGCCTTCGGCGAGGTCGGTGGTGAAGCCCAGGCGCCCGGCCTTGACGTTGGTGGCGACCAGCTCGGCCAGGCCGGGCTCGTAGATCGGCATCTCGCCGGCGCGCAGCCGTTCGATCTTGGCCGGATCCTTGTCGATGCAGACCACCTCGTGGCCGAAGTCGGCGAAGCAGGCGCCCGAAACCAGTCCGACATAGCCGGAGCCGACCATTGCGATCTTCATCAGTTGCTCCCTTGAAGGCGGTCAGAGTGTGTAGGATCAGGCGGCGCGGCTGGCGATGGCGACTTCGCCGTGGGCGGCGGTGGTCTCGACGAACCAGCGCTCACCGCCTTCGAGACCCAGCGCCGTCAACCGTCCCGACTTGTAGGCGCCGGTGTCGATGCCGATGCGGTTGTGCGTCATCTCGGGCGCGTCGGTGATGGTGTGGCCGTGGACCACGACCGCGCCGTGGCTGCCGGCATGGCCGAGGAAGGGCTCGCGAATCCAGCGCAAGTCCTGCACCTTCTGCTCCTCCAGCGGCAGGCCGGGGCGGATGCCGGCGTGGACGAACAGGTAGTCGCCGATCTCGACCGCGTCCTCGAAGCCCTCGATGAAGCGGCGGTCCGCCTCGGGCACGACCACGCGCATCATTTCCTGCGCCTCGGCGAGGTCGGCGGCGGTATAAGCCGCGCGGTCGACCGGATAGGACAGCACGGTCTCGCGCCCGCCATAGCGCAGGAAGTGGCGGAACAGTTCGAGGTCATCGAAGCTCTTGAGGAACATTTCCTCGTGGTTTCCGGCGATGATCCGGGTCTTGCGCCGCTGCTGCAGCGCGCGCGCGGCTTCGAGGACGCCGGCGCTGTCGGGCCCGCGATCGACCAGGTCGCCCAGCAGCACGATGGTGGTCTCAGCGGGCGCGCGGCGCGCGTCGTCGGCCTCGATCGCCGCGACCAGCGCGTCGAACAGGTCGCACCGGCCGTGGACGTCGCCCACGGCATAGACCCGCTCGCCGGGCGGAACCTGCGGCGGCGGACCGTCTTGCCGTGTGCGGAAAAGCTTGCGGATACCCTGGATCATCGAATGCTCGTGGCGCGGCGTATATGGGAGGCGGCGGGCTAGCTCAAGCGCGGTGAGTGGTTGCTGAACGCCGTTGCGCGAAAGACACACTTGAACACAGTTCAGCAATGTTCAGACACAATAAGCTCTTGTGCAGCGCAGCAAAGTTGGGCAGCAGATCCCCGCTACGGTCAGTGGAGCCCGCCAAGAGGCGCACGGCCGGGCAGCAGGTGGGACGAGGCACCAACCTTTTCGTGAGGGCTTTGTTTATGCTTACGTCCATCCGCGGCCTCATGGCCGCCTCGCTTCTGGCCGCCGGCCTGGCCGCCACCCCCGCTTTCGCCGACGAAGCCGCCGCTCCGTCCGAGCTCACCGTCACCGGCAACGTCGCGCTGGTCACCGACTACCGCTTCCGCGGCATCTCGCTCTCGGGTGGCGACGTCGCCGTGCAGGGGTCGATCAACGTCAACCACTCGAGCGGTCTCTATGTGGGCACCTGGGCGTCGAGCCTGGAAGACAGCGCCGTCTACGGTCACACCGAAGTCGACGTCTATGCCGGCTGGACCGGCCCGGTCGCTTCGGGCCTGACCGCCGACGTCGGCCTGCTCTACTACGTCTATCCCAACGGCAAGCTGGGCGACGCCAACGTCTTCGAACCTTACGCCTCGCTGACCGCCGCGGTCGGTCCGGGCACCGTCAAGGTCGGCGCCAACTACGCCTGGGACCAGGATTCGCTGGGCGGTGACGACAACCTCTATCTCTACACCGACCTCGGCGTGTCGATTCCCGAGACCCCGATCTCGCTTTCGGCGCACCTCGGCTGGACCGACGGCGCGCTGTCGCCCAAGCTGCTGACCGGCGTCAGCACCAAGTCGGGCTTCGACTACAACGTCGGCGCGACCTACAACATCACGCCGAAGCTCTCGGTCGGCGTCCAGTACGTCGGCGTCGACGGCGCGTCGATCGACAGCTTCTCGAACGACACCGTCGTCGGAACGCTCAAGCTGACGTTCTGATCGAGCGGACGAACGCGAAAAGAAGGCCCGCTCCGGTACGTCCGGGGCGGGCTTTTTCTTTGTCACGCGACCGCTTCGAGGACCCGTCATCCCGGACTTGATCCGGGATCCCGCTTTGCTTCAGGCGTCGCGCGGAAGAAAAGCGGAGCCCGGGGCGACGTAATGAGGCGAACTTCGCTTCCGCCCCTCAGGCCGCCGTCCGCGCCGTGGTCAGGCTGACGAACACGTCCTCCAGGTCGGCCTCGCGCGTCGTCACGTCGACGATGGCGAAGCCCTGGCCTTGCACCAGCGCCAGCACTTCGCCGGCATTGGTGCGGTCCTTGTGGTAGGTGATCTCCAGCACGCGCTCGCCCCGGGTCTCGCACTTGAGGAAGGCGGGGTGCGTCGGCAGGCTGCCCACGTCTCGATCCAGCGTCAGCACCACGATCTTCTCGCGCGCCATCTCCACCAATTCGCGCGTCGGCTGGTTGGCGATCAGCTTGCCGTGGTTGATGATGGCGATGCGGTCGCACAGTTCCTCGGCTTCCTCGAGGTAGTGGGTGGTCAGCACCACCGTCACCCCTTGCGCGTTCATCTCGCCGACCAGTTCCCAGAGCTGGCGGCGCAGCTCGACATCCACCCCGGCGGTCGGCTCGTCGAGCACCAGCACCGGCGGCGTGTGGACCAGCGCCTTGGCGATCAGCAGCCGCCGCTTCATGCCGCCCGACAGCGTGCGGGCATAGGCGCCGGCCTTGTCCGCCAAGTGCACCGCGCGCAGCAGTTCCATCGAGCGGCGCAGCGGCTTGGCGATGCCATAGAGCCCGGCCTGGTTCTCCAGCACCTCGAACGGGGTGAAGAACGGATCGAACACGATTTCCTGCGGCACGATGCCGATCGCGCGCTTGGCGTTGCGGCGGTCTCGGTCGATGTCGAAGCCCCAGATCTCGGCGCTGCCCGAGGTTTTCATGACCATGCCGGCGAGGATGTTGATCAGTGTCGACTTGCCCGCGCCGTTTGGGCCGAGCAGGCCGAAGATGCCGCCCTCGGGCACGTCGAAGCTCACCCCGTCGAGCGCCAGCTTGCCGGGGGCGCCTTTCGTACCGGCATAGCGCTTGACGAGATCGCGGATCGAGATGGCGGCTTGCGCGGGCGCTGGTGAGGACATGGGCGGCTCCTAGCGGCAGGAAGCGCGCGGCGTAACCCCCTCGCGCGGGGGAGTTCGCTGGCACTCTGGCAAACCCGCGTGGCGCTTGCTATCGGCGCGTCATGATCAACGCCCCCGAAACCGTCGTCACCGATTCCGCCCGCGTCAAATGCGACGGCGCCACCGACATTCCCGGCGGGATCGCGCTCGGCCACCCGCGCGTATGGCTGGAGATCGACGAGAAGGGCTACGTCGAATGCGGCTATTGCGACCGACGATTCGTGCTGCGTGGTGGGCCCGCGGACGCGACGGACACCGGCGCGGCGGCTTGATTCGGGCTGAGGTCGGCTTGGCCTTTCGCGCCGCCGCCGACCGGCCTATATCCCCCCGATGACCGCCATCGCCGATCCCCGCTCGCTCCTCTACCGCTCCGGCCAGCTTTCGCCCGAGGAGGCGCAGGCGCTCGCGCAGGAGACGCTGCGCAAGTGCGACGACGGTGAGCTCTTCCTGCAGTTCATCGCCTCGGAGAGCTTCGGCTTCGACGACGGCCGGCTGAAGACCGCCGACTATTCGCGCGACGCCGGCTTCGGTCTGCGCGGCATTTCGGGCGAGATGACCGGCTTCGCCCATGCCAACGAGATTTCCGCCGCCGCGATCCGCCGCGCGGGCGAGACGCTGGCGCTGCTCGATCCGGCCACCGGCGCTCGCGCCGCGCCGCCGCGTCACAGCAATCGCCACCTCTATACCGATGCCTCGCCATTGGACGCGGTGCCCTTCGCCGAGAAGGTCCGCCTGCTCGAAACGATCGACGCCGCCGCCCGCGCGCGCGATCCGCGGGTCGCGCAAGTCTCGGCCAGCTTGTCGGCGAGCTGGTCGGTGGTCGAGATCGTCCGCGCCGACGGCTTCGTCGCCACCGACGTGCGCCCGCTGGTGCGGCTCAACGTCGGCATCGTCGCGGAAAGCAATGGCAGACGCGAGACCGGCAGCTTCGGCATGGGCGGGCGCTGGCTCTACGACGACCTGTTCGACCCCGCCAACTGGAACCGGGCAATCGACACCGCGCTGGGCCAGGCGCTGACCAACCTCGACAGCGTCGATGCGCCCGCCGGCGAGATGACCGTGCTGCTCGGTCCCGGCTGGCCCGGCGTGCTGCTGCACGAGGCGGTGGGTCACGGGCTCGAGGGCGATTTCAACCGCAAGGGCACCAGCGCCTTCTCGGGCCGCATTGGCGAGCGCGTGGGCGCGCCAGGCGTTACGGTGATCGACGACGGTTCGATCGCGGGTCGCCGCGGATCGCTGTCGATCGATGACGAGGGCACGCCGACGCAGGAGAACGTGCTGATCGAGGACGGCATCCTCAAGGGCTACATCCAGGACCGCCTCAACGCCCGGCTGATGGGCGTCGCGCCCACCGGCAACGGCCGCCGCGAGAGCTATGCCCACGCGCCGATGCCGCGGATGACCAACACCTTCATGCGCGGCGGCGACGACGATCCGGCCGAGCTGCTCGGCCGCGTCAAGAACGGCATCTACGCCAAGAGCTTCGGCGGCGGGCAGGTGGATATCGTCTCGGGCAAGTTCGTGTTCTCGTGCACCGAGGCCTACAAGGTGGAGAACGGCAAGATCGGCGCGCCGATCAAGGGTGCGACGCTGATCGGCGACGGCCCCTCGGTGCTTACTCGCGTCACCGGCATCGGCAACGACATGGCGCTGGACGAAGGCGTCGGCGTCTGCGGCAAGGGCGGGCAGAGCGTGCCCGCCGGCGTCGGCCAGCCGACGCTGCTGGTCGAGGGGCTGACGGTGGGTGGAACCGCCTGATCGCTCAGTCTTTGTTCAGTTTCATTTCGCTATCGGTTTCCGAAATCGGCAAGGAGAGCTGACATGAAACGGACCGTCCTCGGGCTCACCATCGCCGCGACGCTGCTCGCCGGCACCGCCGTCCAGGCGCGCGAGAAGCTGACCGGCGAGGAGAAGCTGGCCAAGCTGCTCGAAGGCCGGGTGGCGGGCGCGCCGGTCAACTGCATCAACCTGGCGACCGCACGCGGTTCGCAGATCATCGACCGGACCGCGATCGTCTATGACAGCGGCAACACGATCTACGTCAACCGCCCGCGTCATCCGCAGGCGCTCGATTCGGATGACATCCTGGTGACGCGGACCTGGGGGTCGCAACTGTGCAAGCTCGACATCGTGCGCCTGCGCGACCGGACGGTGTTCGTCGATCGCGGCTTCGTCGGTCTCGAGCAGTTCGTGCCCTACCGCCGCGTCGCCAAGAACGACTGACCCTACCGCACGGGCGATGAAGGGCGGCGGGCGGCTTGGGTCGCCCGCCGCCTTTTGCGTTCGCCTTGCCGGGAGGATAGCTCTCCACTCGATAACGAGTCAGGAGAGCGCCGATGCCGGGAACCGAGCCGATCGAAATCGCCCATGACGGCGCGCGGCTGCGGGGCGTGCTGGTCAGGTCGATGGGGGATGGGCCGGCGGGCGAGGGGCCGTTCCCCACCGTGCTGGTGCTGCACAGCGGCGTCGGCCTCTACGACTTCTACCGGGACAAGGCCGTCGAACTCGCCGCGCTGGGCTATCTCGCGGTCGCGCCCAACCTGTTCGACGCGAGCGTCGATCTCACCCGCCCGGACTCGTACGGCGCGGCCTACATGGGGCTGATGGAGAACCCCGCGCAGTTGCGCGCGCGCCTCGCCGCCTGGCTTGCCGTCGTCGCCGCGCGGGCGGAGGTCGACGCCGCGCGCATCGCCGCGATCGGCTATTGCTTCGGCGGCCACTGCGCGCTGGAATTGGCGCGCAGCGGCGCCGACTTGCGCGCCTTCGTCAGCTATCACGGTACGCTCAAGACCAGTGCCCCCGCCACGCCTGGCACGGTGCGCGGGCACGTCGCCGCCTATTGCGGCGCCGAGGATCCCTACGCGCCGATGGACGACGTGATCGCGCTGCGGCAGGAACTGGAGGCTGCCGGCGCGGCGTATTCCTTGCAGGTCTTCGGCGGGGTGGCGCACAGCTTCACCGATCCGCACGCCGATCGGCACGATCACCCCGGCATCCGCTACGATCCGCTCGCCGCCAAGCTTTCGTGGACGGGCACGCTGGCACTGCTGGAAGAGGTTCTGGCGTAGCGCTGCGTCCCCGCTTTCGCGGCGACGCAGGCGTCAGCCGATCCCCAGCAGCGCGTGGCTTTCGTGGCGCGCGACGGCATTGCCCAGGCGGTTGACGAACAGTTCGATGATCGGCGGATCGACGCGGCGGGTGATCGACCACAAGTAATAGCCGTAGAGCGCCGCCTCGCGGTAGCGGCGCCAGGCTTCGTCCGCCTCGGGCATGGCGAAGCCGTGCGCGCGCATCAGTCCGAGGTAGTGGCCGAGCAGCCGCCGCTCCTCGCGCTCGGCGACCTCGACCGGCAGCACCGCGTTGATGTGATAGGCGAGGTCGAGCGCCCAGCCGCCGCGCTGGAGCAGTTGCCAGTCGATCAGGCCGAACGCGCCTTGCGCCGTGCGGAAGATGTTGCCCGCATGGCTGTCGCCGTGAACCAGGAACTGCTCGTAGCCGGCGTCGCGCGCGGCCAGCACCTTGAGCCCCGCGACTAGCCGCCGCGCGTCGCGCACCGGCTCGGGCAGGCCGACGCCGCGAGGTCCGTCGAGCATCTCCTGCAGCGTGTCGATGGGGATATAGGTCGCCTGCGCCAGGCGGGCGACGCGGGGGGCGATCCAGTCGTAGCGGGTCAGCAGATCGCGCCCGGCGTGCAGCGCGGCGATCTG
>DASVMK010000135.1:0-6179 GCA_036384395.1 Novosphingobium sp. | reverse complement strand
CGCAGGCCGGTTTCGTCGTGCCGGGGAGCCCCGCCTATGACCGTCATGCCGCGGCGGTGGCGCACAGCCGCACGCTTTCGGTCCTGCGCCCCGTGCTCGGCCCGAAGCTCGACCTCGGGCGGCTTTTTCGCGGCCACCTCGCGCAGGAATTCAGGCACCACGATGCCGACGCGACCATGGCCACGATGATCGCCGAGCCTTACGTGAACCACGTTCCGACGCTCACCGGCGGCTATGGCCACGCCATGCTCAAGCGGTTCTACAAGTATCACTTCATCCCCTCGGCGGCGCGCAACGCCGATCGGGAGACGGTGGTGATCTCGGAAACGGTTGGCGCCGACACCGTGGTCCTCGAAATGGTGATCGGCTTCGTGCACGACGAGGAGCACGAGTATATGCTTCCCGGGGTCAGGCCGACGGGGCGAAAGGTGCGGCTGCCCTCGGTGGTGATCGCGAAGTTTCGCGGCGACAAGCTCTGCCACGAGCACATCTATTGGGACCAGGCCTCGCTCCTCGCCCAGCTCGGGGTGATCGATCCCGCCGGCTTGCCGATCACCGCCGCCGAACAGGCGCGCAAAGTGCTCGATCCGAGCCTCGTGCCCTCGAACGAGCTGATGACGTCCTGGTCGGATAGCGAGGGCCTGCCGCTCTGACGCGCATCGGGCCGTGGCGCGGTTCGCCAGTTGACTGGCGCGCTAATTTGTATAATGGTCTTACCATTATCGTTATGGCTTGGGGAATTGCAGGATGGCCCTGTCCGCAGCCGACCGCCGGCTCATCGACAGCTTGGTGGTCGAGGACCGATCTCGCGGGACGTTCCGCGTCAGCCGGCGGGTCTTCGCGGATCCCGACATCTTCGCGATGGAGCGCGAGCTGGTCTACGACCGGGTGTGGCTCTACATCGGCCACGCTTCGGAAATCGCGCAGCCCGGCACCTTCGTCACCCGTCGCGTCAACGGGCGCGCGCTGATCCTGGTGCGCGACCGCCGGGGGACAGTCAGGGCGCTTTATAACAGCTGTCCGCACCGCGGGGCCGTGATCTGTAAGGAACACGCCGGCACGGCCCGCGTCTTCCGCTGCAGCTACCACGGCTGGGTGTTCGACACCGCGGGCAAGCTCGCCGACATCCCGGTCAGCGACGCGATGTTTCCGGGCTACGAATCCGATCCGTTGCTCAACATGAGGGAAGTCGCGCGGTGCGAGGAATACCGCGGGTTCATCTTCGTCAGCTTCGATCCGAACGTCGCATCGCTCGACGACTACCTGGCCAAATCGAAAACCTTTCTCTCGTACATCGCCGACCAGGGCGAGGACGGGATGGAGGTCGTCGACGGCGCCGAGGAATACTGCATCGAGGCCAATTGGAAGTTCATGCAGGAAAACAGCGTGGACGGCTATCACGCCATGGCCACGCATTCGACCTACATCGAATACTCGATCGCGCGCGACGGGCCCAAGCCCAACTTCAATCCGGCGCAGAACTACGGCCGGGTCGAGCAGCTCGGCAATGGGCATTCGGTATCGTGGTCGGTCGGGTCGACCCCTTGGGGCCGGCCTTATGCCCGCTGGACGCCGGCCTGGGGCGAAGAAGCGCGACTGGAGATCGAGGAGATCGAACGCCGCATCGTCGCGCGGGTCGGATCCGAGCGGGCGCGGATCATCTGCCACAGCGACCGGAACATGACCATCTTCCCCAATCTGGCCGTGCACGACATCATGGGGATCACCATCCGCAACCTGATGCCCACGACGCATCGCGCGCATGACATCGTCTCGCGCGCGCTCGCGCCGGTGAACGAGTCCGATTCCTCGCGCCTGCGCCGGATGCGCAATTACGTCGAGTTCCTGGGACCCGCGGGCCTGGCGACGCCCGACGACGTCGAGATGCTCGAGATGTGCCAGCAGGGCATCGAGAACAACCTTGACTACTCGTGGAACGACGTTTCGCGCGGCATGTGCAAGGATCCGGATCAGCAGACCAAGTTGGATGAAGCCCAGATGCGCACCTTCTGGAGGCGCTGGAAGCAGCTTATGACCGGATCCGAACTGGAGGTGGTGGGAGCATGACCGCCCAACTCGTCCATGAGGTGTCGCAGTTCCTGTTTCACGAGGCCCATCTGCTCGACACCGCGCAGTTCCTGGAGTGGGCCGGCCTGTTCGCCGAGGACGGGGTCTACCGCATTCCCCCGACCGACCAGCCGGACGCGCCGCCCGAGCGTGCGCTCTACCTGGTCAACGACGATCATTTCCGCCTGACCGAACGGGCCAAGCGGCTGACGAAGAAGGATGCCCATGCCGAGTATCCAAACTCGCGCATCTGCCGCACGATCAGCAATGTGGCGATCACCGGCGGCGACGAGACCGAGATCCACGCCCGGGCCAACTTCGTCGCCTACCGCTACCGCTACCGCCGGATGAACATCTATCCGGGCCGCAGCGAATATGTGCTCCGCCGCGAGGGCGCGGGTTTCCTCATCGCGGCCAAGACCGCGACCCTGGCGATCGATGCCCTGCGGCCGCACGGCTCCGTCAGCATCATCATATAGGAACCGTCGCCATGACGGGTTATGCCCGGCTCGCCTACGTCGCGCTCAATGCAACCGATCCCGACCGGACGGCGGCGTTCTATCGCGACCAGGTGGGGCTGGAGCCGGCAGGGCACAGCGCCGACGGCAGCTTGCGTCTTCGCTGCGGCGCCGAAGCCTTCCACATCCTGCTCAGCCGCGCGCAGGAGCCCGGGCTCAAACGCATGGCGTTCGAGATGATCGACGCAGCCGCTCTCGACACGCTCGTCCTGCGTCTGGCCGAGAACGGCGTTGCGATGAGCGAAGTGGCCGAGGCGGAACGGCTCGACCTGGGACTGGGCCGCGCGGTTCGCATCAGCGAGCCCGTCACGGGAGCGGTGATCGAGTTTCACGAGGCCGGTGCTCCCACTAGCGCGTCGCCGTTCGCGTCGACCGTGGCCAAGATCAAGCGCCTCGGGCACTTGGTCATCAAGTCGCCGCAGTGGGCGCAAACGGTCGCCTTTTTCACCGACATGTTGGGGTTCGCGGTTTCGGACATCATCGACGGCAGCGTCTGCTTCATGCGCTGTACCCCCAATCCGTTTCACCATTCGCTGGGCGTGGGTGCGGGGCCGATCGGCCTCCACCATGTCAACTTCATGGTCACCGAGATCGACGACATCGGCCGCGCCCTCCATCGTTTCAAGCGGGGCGGCGTCGACGTGGTTGGCGGACCGGGGCGCCATCCGACGTCGGACAGCGTGTTCCTCTACTTCCTTGATCCGGACGGACTGACGCTCGAATACAGCTTCGGCATGGAAGAGTTTCCTGCGAGCGATCCTCGGCCGCACCGCGTTCTCCCTGCCGTGAAGGCTTCGCTCGACACCTGGGACAGCGAACGCGATCCCCGCCATGGGGCCTTCGGGGCGATCGAGCGGCCCCCGGCAGGCCCGCGGGGCTGAGCCATGCTGACGCTTATCGATCTTCACGCCCATTTTGTTCCGCAGCGCTTTCCGGCCTACGCGGGCCTCGACGCGGCTCCGCCCTGGCCGCAAACGGCCTGCGATTGCGGCCGCACCGTCCTCAAGATCGGCGGCGAGGACTTTCGCGCGCTTGCGCCGGATTGTTGGGATGTCGGGCTACGGCTCGAAGCAATGGACCGGGCAGGGATCGCGACCCAGGCGATTTCCCCGATGCCCGAGCTGCTGTCCTATTGGCTGTCGATCGAGGACGCTTCTCACCTGTGCCGGTTTCTCAACGACGAGATGGAGGCCCAGTGCGAGGCGGCCGGCGGCCGCTTAGTGGCCCTGGGTGCGGTACCGCTCCAGGATATCGAACGCGCGATCGGCGAATTGGAGGCTCTAATGCAGCGCCCTGCCTTCCGCGGCGTCGAAGTGGGCTCGAACGTCAACGGTGAACCTATCGGCTCGCCGCGCTTCCAGCCCTTCTTCGCAGCGGCCGAGGCGCTTGGCGCGGTGGTCTTCGTTCATGCGCTTCATCCGGTGGGGGCCGATCGCCTGCCCGAGCCGCGCAATATCATGGCGGCCGTGGCCGGCTATCCAAGCGAACTGGCGATGGCGATGACCTCGCTGGTGATGGGCGGCAGCCTGCGAGATCATCCGGCCCTGAAGCTCGCCGTCAGTCATGGTGGCGGTGGCTTCGTATCGACCTTGCCGCGCTTGCAGCACGCATGGACGGTTTCAGCGGCGCTACGCGACCTTTCCGAAACCTCGCCGCTGGAGCTGGCGCGCCGGGTTCACTACGACACCCTGGTCTTCGATCCGCGCACCCTACGCCATCTCGCCGAGATGTTCGGCGATTCCCGGCTGCTGATCGGTACGGATTTCCCCTTTCGGATGCAGGATGCCGCTCCGCTGGCAACGCTGGCGGCGGCCGGCTTCACCGATGAAGAGGCGGCGCGGATCGGCTTCGAGAACGCTGCTCGCTTGCTCGGGCTTGGTTGATATCATGGGAGTAGGATCGTTGAGTTCCGGAACGTTCTTCGAATTGGCGGGCGCCGCGGATCTGCAGGCGGACGAGATGATCGCGGTTGACCTCCCCGGCGGGCTGCGTCTGGCGGTCTACAACGTCGAGGGGCAAATCTACGCGACCGATGATCGCTGCACCCATGGCAATGCCTCGCTTGCCGACGGGGACCTCGACGGCTTTCTGGTGATGTGTCCATTCCATGACGGGCGGTTCGATATCCGCACGGGCTGCCCGATCGCGCTGCCGGTCAGCGTGCCGATCAAGACGTACGGCGTCGAGATCCGGGAAGGACGGATTGGGGTCGTGGTTCCCTCAGCGGACGAGGCTTCCGCCTGAGGCGAGGCCTCCGCCCGTCTGCCGCCATCTTCCGCCGCCGTTACGTCTTGGCGGCTTCGTAGCGCCTTGACTCGACAAGGCGGAATTATAAGGTCGGACCTTAGGTCCATTACTAACCGGGAGAGTTGTCATGGCCGACGATGGTGCTTCAGCCAATCGCATGCTTAATGCGAACAAGTTCAAGCTCGGCCTGTTCTCCATCAACTGCGATGGCGGCTCTGCGTCGACGACGGTCGACAACCGATGGCGCGGCGATTGGCCGGAAATCGTCAGCGCCAGCCAAAAGGCCGACGCCGCCGGCTTGGAATTCATCCTGCCGATCGCCCGGTGGCGCGGCTACGGCGGTGCTACCAATGCGCGGCACAAGTCGCTCGAGACCTTGACCTTTGCCGCGGGCCTTTCGGCGCTGACTTCGGGAATCTCGGTTTTCGCGACGGTCCATCTGCCATTGGTGCATCCGGTGTTCGTCGCCAAGGCCATGGCGACGATCGACCAGATCAGCAACGGCCGCGCCGGGCTCAACATGGTTTGCGGCTGGATGCAGTCGGAGTTCGACATGTTCGGGCAGAAGCAGCTCGAGCACGATACCCGATATGACCAGGGCGAAGAATGGTACGACATCTTCTACAAACTGCTCAACGAGACCGAACCCTTCGACTATTCGGGCACCTATTATAATCTGAAGTCGGTGGTCGGCTCGCCTTCGACGATCCAGCGCCCCCGGCCTTATACGATGAGTGCCGCCGCTTCGCCCGCGGGCCGGCGCTTCGCCGGTCGCACCAGCGACATGCTGTTCACCGGGATCAAAAACAAGGATGCGGTGCCTGGCCAGATCGCGGAATTGCGCGCCAGCGCGGCGGAGTTCGACCGCAAGGTCGGCGTGTTCACGGCCTGTCATGTCGTTTGTCGCGAAACCGATGCCGAGGCCGATGACTACTATCGCTACTTCGCCGAGGAGATGGCCGATCACGAGGCGGTCGACACTCAGATGAAGGGGAAGATGGCGCACTACAGCCCATTGGATCCCGACGCGGACAAGGTCAGCCGCCGCCGATATGCCGGCGGTGCCGGCACCTCGCCGCTGATAGGTTCGCCCGAAACGATTGTTCGCGAAATGCAGGAAATCCATGCGCTCGGCTTCGACGGAACCACCTTGTCCTTCGTCAACTATGACGACGAGCTGCCCTTCTTCGTCGAGCGCGTGCTTCCGCTGATGGAGCAGGCCGGGCTGCGCGAAAGCGCCTGAGGTTTGGGAGACCGGACCATCGACAAGCCTGCAACGTCCTGCATTCGCGACAGGACCGTCCTCGTCACCGGCGGCTTTGGTGGGATCGGGACCGCGCTGGTCGC
>DASVMK010000134.1:0-1956 GCA_036384395.1 Novosphingobium sp. | reverse complement strand
GTCTCGCTCCACGCGGTGACCAAGGATGTGCGCGACGAGATCGTGCCGATCAACAAGAAGTTCGGCATCGAGCAACTGCTGCAGGCCTGCGCCGACTATCCGGGCGCGTCGAACGCGCGGCGCATCACGTTCGAATACGTGATGCTGAAGGACAAGAACGACAGCGACGACGACGCGCGCGAGCTGGTTCGGCTGATCAAGCAGTACAAGCTGCCCGCCAAGGTCAACCTGATCCCGTTCAACCCCTGGCCGGGGGCGCCCTACGAATGCTCGACGCCCGAGCGGGTGCGGCGCTTCTCCGAGATCGTCTTCGAGGCCGGCATCAGCGCCCCGGTGCGCACCCCGCGCGGTCGCGACATCGACGCCGCCTGCGGCCAGCTCAAAACCGCGGCCGAGAAGAAGAGCCGCGCCGAACTCGACCGCCTCTATGCCGAGAAGGAAGCGGCGCTGGGTTAGGGAAACACCGGCAGCGACGCGCCGCTGGCGATGGCCGCGACGCGCCCGCCGATCCACACCGCGCCGTCCGCGTCGATCGAGCAGTGAATCCTTCCATCGGCGCCGACCTTGCGGCCCTGAGAGGCGACGTAGCTGCCCTGGGCCAGTCCGCGCTCGAACAAGTGCATCGCGACCCCGGCATTGAAGCTGCCGGTGACCGGATCCTCGACCATCTCGCCGCGCCCGTTGGCGAAGAAGGCGCGCAGTTCCCAGCCGGCGTCGTCGGGCCCGGCGAGGCCGATGTCCGTGCCGGGCAAGGCCCGCGCCGCCGGCTGGGCGGCGAGCACATCGTCCGCCGAGCGCAGGCGCAGCAATTGCCAGGGCAGGCCGTTGCCGACGTGGACCGCCTCCACCACCGCCTCGGGCGCGACGCCGGCCACGCGCAGCGCCTCGGCCAGTTCCTCGGCATTGAGAGGCCCGCTGCGGGTGAGCGGCGGGGCGCGGAAGGCGAGGAGATCGCGGTCGCGCCGGATCTCGACCAGCCCGACGCCGCATTCCTGGATGACATGGCCCGCCTGCTTGGGCACCCCGCCCGCGCGCAGCCAGGCATGGCAGGTGCCGAGCGTCGGATGGCCGGCGAACGGCAGCTCGCCGCCGGGATAGAAGATGCGCACGCCGTAGTCCGCATCGGGCGCGGTGGGCGGCACCAGGAAGGTCACTTCGGAGAAGCCGATCCAGCGCGTGAAGGCGAGCATCGCCTCGCCGTCGAGCGCCTCGCCGCCGTGGACAACGCCGAGCGGATTGCCCGCCAGCGCCCGCGAACCGAATACGTCGACCAGATCCAGCTTCATCGCGCGCCTCTCCTTATCGGTCTTTTGTGCGGCGCGAGCCGTTGAAAATCCAGCGTTCGTTTCATCGTTCGCGCGGGGCGGCCCATCGTGCCCGCGCCAAGCTGCAAGCGGCGTTCATCGGGCGTTGTGAACAATCGCGGGATGTCTGCGTTCCCCGTCCGGAACTTCAAGAACGAAGGGACATACGATGAAAAAGCTTCTCATCGCGGCGATCGCCGCGATCACCGCCGCGACGGCCCTGCCGGTCGCCGCGACCAGCGCCGAAGCACAAGGCTGGCGCGACCGCGACCATCGCGAATGGCGCGGCGACCGTCGCGACCGCGCGCGCTACGATCGCTACGGCCGTTACACCCAACCGCGCCGGCTGGGCCGCAACGACCGCGTCTGGCGCGGACGCGACGGCCGCTACCACTGCCGCCGCGACAACGGCACCACCGGCCTGATCGTCGGCGCCGCCGCCGGCGCGCTGCTGGGCCGCTCGATCGACACCCGCGGCGACCGCGCGCTCGGCACGCTGCTCGGCGGCGCGGGCGGCGCGCTGCTCGGCCGCGAGATCGACCGCGGCGGCGTGCAGTGTCGCTAAGTTGATACCCACGCCAACATACTGGCCCCGGCGATCATTTCGCTGGGGCCTTGCTTTGTGGGGCGAGGCTGTGCTTGGCTGAACCCA
>DASVMK010000133.1:0-8338 GCA_036384395.1 Novosphingobium sp. | reverse complement strand
TCGGCGAATTCCTCGGGGGCGGCGCCCATGGCGAGGCGGTAGGCGCGGTAGTGGTGGCGGGCTTTGGCGGGCATGTTGGCGATCTGGTTGTGCTGCATGGTGTCGAGCAGCGCGTCGATTTCGGCCAGCGCCTCGGCTTCGTGGGCGTGTTCGGCGGCGCGGCGTTCGGCTTCCCATTCCTTGCGCCAGCGGCGCTTGAGGTTGGCGAGCGTGGCGCGGTCGGCGAGGTTCATGCGGCCGCCTTCGCCGAAGCGCTTGGGCGCGCGGTTCCTCAGGAGGAACATCAGCAGGCGGTCGTTGTAGACGCGGCGGGTGCCGACGACCGCGCCGAAGTGATAGACCGGCACCTCGACGCCGTGGAGCGCGCGTTCCATCGCCACGTCCTCCAGCCGCTGCACGCCGAGCTTGAGCGCGGCTTCCCAGGCCTTGCGGAATTCCTGCGCCTCGGCGTGGCGGCGCAGCAGGTAGGCGCCTTCGGGGGTCATGTTGACCGCGTGGGCGGCGGCCTTGACGCTGCCGGTGTCGGCCAGCGCCTCGATGAAGGCCTGCTGGCGCTCGGGCGTCCAGCCGTCGTGCCGCTGGTAGTGGCGGGGCACGGGGGTGAAGGCGGGGAGGGCGGCCTTGGCGCGCTTGGGCGCGGTGGGGCGCGATTTGTCGATCATTGCGGGCGGCTCCCAGGGGTGGCTGGCGGGGGCGGGCGGGGGAACCGCTGGTCATGACGCAGGTGGCGGGTTGTAGGACAGCGAAAAGCGCGCGGCGGGAGCCTTGCCGAAGGCGCGGCGTTGCGCCAGAGTATAGATTGGCGAAAAAGGGGCTGTTCGGCCGGTGAATTGATAGTAAATATCGTAGTAACGTAAGTGTTGTTAAGTAAATTATCGCTGAATTAATCGATCCTTTGTTTTTCTCTCGGTTGGGGAGGGCGGCGATGTCGAAACGGGACGGGCGTTAACGGGCTGAACGGGTTTGGTCATCGTGGACGGCAGGGGCGCCGTCCGGGGAACTGTCGTAGGGCCAGGGGGCGAAGCGGCGATGCTAGTGGATTTCACCTCACGCGAGAACTCCGCCGTTCGGCACCTGCTGGCCGAGAGCGCGAGCGACATCATCCTCAAGACCGACCGCGGCGGCTTCGTACTCCACGCCTCGCCGGCGATCGAGCGCTGGGGGCTGCCGCTGCCCAACACGCTGATCGGCAGCCATATCGAGCATCTCGCGCACTCGTCCTTCGCGGCGGCGGTGCGGGCCGAGCACGAGGCGACGATTGCCGGGGTGGGCGCCGAGGCGGGGCGCGGCTGGCTGGAGTTCCTGGCGCTGACCGCCGACGGCGCCGGGCGCTGGTTCGAGATCCGCATGGAGCGGCTGGTCGACGACGGCGGCGCGGCCTATGGCGCGGTGTGCCTGATGCACTCGATCGAGGAGCGGCGGCGCTATGAGGAGCGGCTGTTCGCCGCGGCGATGACCGATCCGCTGACCGGCCTGACCAACCGGCCGGCATTCATCCAGATGCTCGACCACCTGATCGCGCAGCGCGTCGGCGGGTGCCTGGCGATCTTCGATATCGACCACTTTAAGCAGATCAACATGCAATACGGCCAGGCGGTGGGCGACGAGGTGCTGGTGGTCTTCGCCGACTTGCTGCGCACGCTGATGCGCGGCGAGGACATCATCTCGCGGATCGGCGGGCAGAGCCTGGGCGTGCTGCTGCCCGCCGCCTCGCTGGCGCAGGCCGAGGCGATCTGCCGGCGCATCGTCGCGACGCTGTCGGAGGCGCGGCGGGCGGGGGGAGCGCAAAGCCGCGCGATCACCGCCAGCGCCGGACTGGCCGAGATCGCCGGCTCGCTCGACGCGACGATCAAACGCGCCGAGACCGCGCTGTTCCTGGCCAAGGCGAAAGGACGCAACCGGGTCGAGGTCGACCGCCCCAGTGGACCGGGAGCCGGCCAGCCGACGTTGCCCCGGGGGTAACCGCGCGGGGACGCTTTCGCCCCGCTACGGGACAGCGCCGGTTTCGTGGCGCAACAGGGGTTTACGAAGCCTGCGCGAAGAATCTATTAGGTGCTTTAATGGTTATCCGGTTATTAAGGGTGCCAGGGCTCGCATAGACTCGGTTGACGTGTTTCAGCCCGCGCGACGGCATGAATATGCTTTCCCCGCGCGGCGGCGTTGCCCCTTCTGTGCAAGGCAGCCCGGCCGAACGAAGGGGTAGAGCCAGGTGATCAGGGCTCGGCAGATCAGGGACCGTAGCGCGCGGCGCGGGGCACTATGCCGCGCCGTGCCGCGCCGTGCGGCACGCCCGGCCCATTCGGCGGTTACCCTGCGCGCGGCCGATATTCTCCAGTCGTCTATTCTCCAGTCGTCTATTCTCCATTCGTCTATTCCCCATTCCTCACAAGCGGGAGGCGTGGCATGAAGCGCGCCCGCCTCGTCCGTCCGCGCGCCACGCGCCTCTTCGTCACCCGCCGTCGCGCGGTGCTGCTGTCGATGTTCCTCGTCGGCGCCGCGGTGCCGATGGGCGGTTTGCTCGTCGGGCTGAATGCGGGGCAGGACCCGGCCGCCGCCATCGCCGCGGTGCTGCGCGATCCGCTCGCCATGCTGGAGGGCCGCTCGCCCGGCGCGCGCGGTGCGGGCGCCATGTTCCAGACCAAGCCCGCGAAAGAGCGCGTCGCCGCGAAAGTGTTCGATCGCGGCCCGTCCGATCGCGCGCCCGTCGGCCCCAAGGGTCCGGTCGAGCGCGTGCTGCCCGTGGTGCGCGAACGTCCGCCCGAAGTGCCGACCGGCGCGCCGCTGGGCGATTTCGGGCCCGAGCCTGCCTTAGCGCCGCTCGCCCTGCCGCCCGAGGGGGCGACCAGCACATCCAGCGGCGGCCCGCCGGACTTCCCGCCCGGCATCACCAGCACGGGCGGTCCGCCGATCACCAGCACGTCCACCAGCGGTGGTCCGCCGGTCAACCCGCCTCCGGTGCCCGAACCGGCCACCTGGATGATGATGATCCTCGGCTTCGGCGTAGTGGGTTCGGCCATCCGCCGCCAAACGACAATCCGCCGCGCCGCGGCGCGAGGCTGACATCCTGCCGCGGGCCCGCCCCCAGGGCTGGCGCGTCCTGGCCACGGCGGCGGGTGTCGCCGCGTTGCTCGTGGTCGGCATGATCCTCCTCTCGGCGCGTTTTCCCACACCGATCGACCGCGTGCCCGTGGTCAAATACGTCGATCCGCCCGGGCCGCGGCTCCGCTACCCCGCCGAGCGCCGCCCGACGCTGACCCTCGCCGGCGGCGAGGCGCGCAAGATCTCCAGCGTGCTCAACGTCTCGGAGAAGATGCGCTTCGGCGATTTCGTGTGGAACGACGAGGGCGTCGCCGCCGGCCCGGCCTGGGCGCGCATCGACCTCGCCCGCCAGGTGATCTCGGTGTTCCGCGGTGACGACGAGATCGGCACCGCGGTGATCCTCTACGGTACCGACGGCATGCCGACGCCGACCGGCCACTTCGCCGTGCGCAAGATGGACCCGGCCTATTATTCGCGGTCCTACGACGCGCCGATGCCCTTCGCCATGTTCCTCACCGACGACGGCGTGGCCATCCACGCCAGCAACGTGCGCAGCGGCTTCGCCACGCACGGCTGCATCGGGGTGCCCGAGGGCTTCGCCCGCCGGCTGTTCGCCGAGATCAAGCGCGGCGATTCGGTCTGGGTGCTGCCGCCCGCCGCCGCGCCGGCGCAGGCAAACCGCGCCACGTAATAGTAAGTAGGTCGGTAACCCCGGGCTTTAACCGATTGGTGATCGGCGCGTGAGACCTTTTGCCGCATGGACAAGCGGCTTCTCACCCGGATCTGCACAGGCGCGGCGGCGTTGGTCGCCGCGTCGCTGCTGTCCGGCGCGACCAGCTATGGCGGCGGTTTCAACCAGCGGGTGCTGGCGGCGCACAACGTCGAGCGCGCCAACCTGGGCTTGCCACCGCTGCGCTGGAACCCGGGTCTGGCCCAAGCGGCGCAAGGCTGGGCGGACCATCTCGCCGCCACCGGCCGCTTCGAGCACGCCCCCGACACCGCCGACGAGCCGCAGGGCGAGAACCTGTGGGCGGGCACGCGCGGCTACTTCTCGCCCGAGGCGATGGTCAACGCCTGGATCCGCGAGAAGCGCTACTTCAAGGCGGGGCGCTTCCCCAACAACAGCACCACCGGCGACGTCGAGGACGTGGGCCACTACACCCAGCTCGTCTGGCGCGAGACCGGCCAGGTCGGCTGCGCCCGCGCGGCCAATCGCGGCGAGGACTTCCTTGTCTGCCGCTATTCCGAAGCCGGCAACTACATCGGCGAACGGCCCTTCTGAGCCGATTGGCCCGCGCCATCGGGCTTAGATCCGATCGCCGATCGGACTGCGCGAAAAACTTTTCTTCCCCCTTGCCGCGTGCGGCCCCGCGTTGAAGGATGCGGGCCAGACGCGCGCGCCGCCGCGCGGGAGCGACAAGGGAGAGACGCCATGCCTCGCATCACCATCAACGGCATCGGCCTCGCCTACGAACTGCTCGGCCGCGAAGGCGATCCCGCGGTGGCGGTGACGCCAGGCGGGCGGTTCAGCATGGACAGCCCCGGCATCCGCGAGCTGGGCGAGGAACTGGTCAAGGGCGGGCGGCGCGTGCTGCTCTACGATCGCCCCAACTGCGGCCGCTCGGACGTGTGCCTGGCCGGCGCCAGCGAGTCCGAGATGCAGGCCGAGGCGCTGACCGGCCTGATCCGCGCGCTCGACCTGGGGCCGACGATGATCGCCGGCGGCTCGGGCGGCAGCCGCGTGTCGATGCTGGCGGCGGCGCGCGATCCCGACATCTGCTCGCACCTGGCGCTGTGGTGGATCAGCGGCGATCCCATCGGGCTGATGCAGCTCGCCACCTACTATTGCGGCGAGGCGGCGACGCTGGCCAGCCGCGGTGGCATGGAGGCGGTGCTAAACGCCACCTCGTGGGCCGAGAACTTCGCCAGGAACCCGCAGGCCAAGGACGCGATCCGCGCGATGGACCCCGAACGCTTCATCGCGGTGATGCAGCGTTGGGCGGCGGCCTATGTGCCGTGCGACATCTCGCCGGTGCCCGGCATGATGCCGGTCGACTTCGCGCGGCTGACGATGCCGACGCTGGTGTTCCGCAGCCACAAGAGCGACTTGTCTCACACCCGCACCACCAGCGAATGGGTGGCGCGGCTGATCCCGCAATCGACGATCATCGACCCGCCCTGGCGCGAGGACGAATGGAACTATCGCTCGATGGCGGTGATGAGCGGCACCGCCAAGGGCCTGTTCGAAAGCTGGCCCTTGCTGGCGCCGTACATCCTGGAGCTGGCGAAGAAGTAGGGCCTTTGATCCTCCCCTGGAAGGGGAGGGGGAGCGCTCGCGAGCGGGTGGTGGAGGGGTGTCCCGCTATCGAGAGGGTGACACCCCTCCGTCATCCCTTCGGGATGCCACCTCCCCTTACGGGGAGGATCGGGAGGTCGCGCCACACTTCGCGCGCTCCGCTCAAGCCATCTGTCGCTCCGCCCCCCGCCGGCCCCGCAGCAGCGACCACAGCACGGCGGCGGCCAGCAGATCCAGGCAGGCGAGCGCGACGAACAGCGGGTTGTAGCCGAACACGTCGGCGCTCTTGCCGATGGCGAAAGTGAACATCATGCCGCCGATCCAGGCGGCCGATCCGGCCATGCCCGTGGCGGTGCCGACCGTGCGGGTGTCGAACAGGTCGGCGCCCAGGGTGACGAGCGCGCCGTTGAGCAACTGGTGCGCGAAACCGCCGACGCAGAACAGCGCGATGGCCATGCCCGGCGATCCGGCGAGGCCGATGCAGGCCGGGCCGATCATGCACAGCGCGCCCGTGGTCATCGTGATCTTGCGCGAGGTGACGAGCGAGGCGCCCCTTTTCATCAGCCAGGGCGGCAGCAGCCCGGCGGCGAGCGAGCCGAAATCGGCGGCGAGGAACGGCAGCCAGGCCCAGAGCGCGATGCTTTTGAGATCGAGCTTCCACACCGCGACGAGGTAGAGCGGGATGAAGAAGTTGAAGGTCTGCCAGGCCGGCTCGGCGAGGAAGCGCGGAACCGCGATCGCCCAGAAGCCGCGCGATCGCAGCACGTCCTTGCGCGTGGCGGGCTTGGCGCCCACGTCGTCGGAGGCGCGACCGGCCTCGATATGCGCGCGCTCCTCGGCCGAGAGGCGCTTGTGCTCGCCCGGCGTGCGGTAGCCGAACCACCACAGCAGCGCCCACAGCAGGCTGAGCGAGCCGGTGACCAGGAAGGCTTCCTGCCAGCCCCACCACAGGATGCAGAAGGCGACGAGCGGCGGCGCGATCATGTTGCCGACGCTGGTGCCCATCTGGAACGCGCTGGTCGCCAGCGGCCGCTCGCGCGGGGGGAACCATTCGGACACGGTCTTGGCGCCGGCGGGGATCGCCGCCGCCTCGGTAGCGCCGAGCAAGCCCCGGAAGAACGCCAGGCTGGGCCAGCCGGTGGCGAAGGCGTGGGCCATGTTCGACAGCGCCCAGCCGATCGCGAAGAGGAAGAAGCCGAGCCGCGTGCCGAGCGCGTCGAGCACGCCGCCCGCGACCGTCTGCATCACCGTGTAGCTCGCCTGGAAGGCCAGCACGACCCAGGAATATTCCTCGGTCGACATCGCAAATTCGGCCTGCAGCGTCGGAGCCGCCACCGAAAGCGTCGAACGCGCGAGGTAGTTGAGGATCGTCCCCAGCGTGACCAGGCCGATGATCCACCAGCGCAGCTTGCCGATCCGCCTTTTCACGATTGGCTCCCGCATCGTCGATCATCCTCTCCGGCGCCGGCGATGCGGCCTTTGGTCAGGCCAGTCTAGAGCCGATGCGGCGGGGATCGTCAATCTTGGGCGTGCCGGCGGATGAAGGCGGCGGCCTCGTCCAGCGCCTGGCGCCCCTCGCGCAAGGGGCTCAGCGGGAAGACGTGCGCCATCTCGGGGTAGGACCGGTGATCGACGGCGGGGTTGATCGCCTTCAGCCGCAGCGCGTCCGAATGCAGGATCTCGCGGTCGCCCGAGAACACGATCGTCGGCGGCAGGTCGGCCTGGCTGGCGAACAGGGGGCTGATGCGCGGATCATCGGCGGGAACGTCCTTCGCCCAGAGCCCGTGGACATCGCGCAGCATGCGCAAGGACAGCACCGGGTCGCGCTTCTCCAGCGCCGGCTGATCGGCGCCGCTGCCGCTCAGGTCCAGGCCGGGGGAGAACAGCACGAGCGTGCGCGGCTGCGGCAGCTTCGCGTCGCGCAGCGCCTGCGCGACCAGCAGCGCCAGCCCGCCGCCGGCGGAGTCGCCGACGATGACGATGTTGTCCGCGCCGTGCCTTTCCACCAGCGACAGGTAGAAGGCCTGCGTGGCGGCGACCGTCTCGTGCCACTTCGCTTCGGGGCCGAGCGGATAGATCGGCGCGATGACCTCGGCGTCCACGCGGGCGAGCAGGCCGGTGACGAGCTTCCACTGGATCTCCTGGAAATCCAGCACATAGGCGCCGCCGTGGAGATAAAGCAGCTTGAGCGCGGTGGGAGGCGCGGTCTTCGCCGTGGCGTGAAACGCCAGCAGGCCATCGTCGCGGCTCTCGCGAAACGCGATTCTGGCCAGGACCTTCTCGGGCGGGCGGGCCGGGCCGCGCGCCCGGTCTTCGCGGATGAGCTTGCGCAGCACGGCCGGATCGGAATAGTCGGGCGCGATCCACCTGGCGAGGCGATAGAGCAGCCAGCCGCGCAAGTTGAACGGCCTGGCCTTCACCGTTCCGGTCGTCACAGCCTCGTTCGGCAAATTCCCCCGTCCTTCGCGCGAGATACCGGCGCCCCTGTCACGAGGCGAACGGATCGTTGGTGGCAGGTGTTTGTGCCCCGACCAGGGCGGCGGGCATAGTCCGAAAACGATATCGGCCAGAAACACCGCGCGCGCAAGGCCACGGCCTAACGCCGCGACAAGCCGGTGCCGGCGTTGGCGTTGAGCACCAGCGCGCGTGGCACCTCATGCCCGGCGCCCGTTCGCCCGACAACCTGGCGCTGGCCGAGAGCCTTGACTTCGCGCAGGCGCACCACGCTTACCGCTACCAAGCCTCGCCCGACGTGTTCGGCAAAGTCGTCATCGAGCTCGGCTGACCAGATCGGTCCGCGATTCCCCCGACTTGCCTCGCCGGGCGGCTTCGCTTAGGGGGGCGGTGTTTGAGCGGAGGATCCGTCCGCCGCCCGGGCACTGATCGCGTCGGTTCCCCGAGAGGGGATTAAAATGGGAATGCGGTGCGGGCGGCTCTGTCGCCCCAAGCCGTGGCTGTCCCTGCAACTGTAAGCGGTGAGCGCGATGCGCCGGGGGATCATGC
>DASVMK010000132.1:0-8140 GCA_036384395.1 Novosphingobium sp. | reverse complement strand
GGCGCGGCGGCGGGCGCGGTCGGCGGGTCGCTGATCAAGAAGGACGGCAATACCTGCTATTACCGCGACCGCAACGGTCGCCGTTATCGCGAACGCTGCTGATTTGAAGTCTGGCGGCTATCCGATCCTCCCCCATAGGGGGAGGGGGACCGCCCCTTCGGCTGGCCGGCAGGCGGGCCGCTCAGGATAAACTGCCCTTTGGGCAGGCGGTGGAGGGGTGTCCCCCTGGCGGTTACACCCCCTCCGTCAGCCCCTGCGGGGCTGCCAGGTACCCTTTCAGGGGTGGATTCAAAACCGCAGCAACAGTTCATAAGCCGCCGCATCCGCGACCCCGGCCAGCTTGACGCCGCTGCGCAGCAGGAAGGCGTGGCGGACGATCTCGGCCTGTTGTTCTATGCCGTAGCGCGTCAGCGGACGGCCGGGCTGCAGGCTATAGGCGTACCGACAAAACGGATGCCGAAGCAGCGGCAGATACCAGCGGCCGTGCCGCTGCGCCTGCCACACATGCGTCATCTCGTGCAGGAAGTGCCCCTGCAGGTCGAGGTCCGCTGCGGCGAAGTCGTCGCAGTAGTTGGGCGAGCCAGGCGCGAAATGAAGGTGGCCACTCGGCGCCATCGTCGTCCGGGTGGGCTGGAAGGGGAACCAGCGCCGCCGCCGGATCCGTACCCCGCGGCAATCGACCGCATCGCCGAAGATCGAACGCACCAGCGCCTGTTCGCCCGGGGTCAGCGAGCGATCGCCGCCGACCGGGCAAGCGCTCAGCGCGCGTCTCCTGGGTCACCGTGCCCCATGTCCATCCCGCTCATCGTGCCGCCTCCGCCGATCGAGGTGCGCGGTTGTGACGCGGGCTGGGCGCCGCCGCCGATCGCGGCGATCTTGAGCGGTACCGACAGCTTGTCGCCATCGGCGAATGTCAGCGTCATTTCCGCGCCGCCGCCCGCCGCCAGCGAGGGCGAGAGGCCGAAGACCATCACATGCTTGCCGCCGCGCGCGAACTGCACCGTCTCGCCCGGCGCCACCGGCAGCGTCATCAGCATTTCCATCGTGCCGCCGCGCGTCTCGTGGATCTCGGCCCGCTCGGCGCCGGCGATGTCGATCGCGGCCAGGGTCACCGGCTTGTCGCCGCCGTTGGTCAGCGTGAAATAGGCGGCGCCCGGCCGGCCCGAGACGGGAGGCAGCAGCAGTTCGCCGTCCGTCGCCGTCAACCCGGGCCGCGCCTCGACCGCGCCGCTGGCCTCAGGCGCGGGCTCCTTCTCCTTCCGGCAACCGGCGACGAGGACCAGGAGCGGCAACGCCGCGAGCAATACGCGCATCGGAAAGCCTTTCATATCGGGCTGGTTGGTAATCGCACGGCGCTCTTGTGCCAAGCGAAACCGCTCTTATATCGCCCTCCGTTCAAGAGCCGCCGAAAGGGGCCTCGCCGCCAGCGGGAGGTCTCGCTGCGCGGCGTCAATTCGACGAAGGAATGGGGACACATGGGTAAAGTTATCGGTATCGACCTCGGCACCACCAACAGCTGCGTCGCCGTCATGGACGGCGGCAAGCCCAAGGTCATCGAGAATTCCGAAGGCGCGCGCACCACGCCCTCGATCGTCGCTTTCACCAAGGATGGTGAGCGCCTGATCGGGCAGCCGGCGAAGCGCCAGGCCGTGACCAACGGGGACAATACGATTTTCGCGGTGAAGCGCCTCATCGGCCGCCGCTTCGACGATCCGGTGACCAAAAAGGACACCGAGCTGGTTCCCTACCACATCGTCAAGGGCAAGAACGGCGACGCCTGGGTCCAGGCCGGCGGCGAAGACTACAGCCCATCGCAGATCAGCGCGTTCACGCTGCAGAAAATGAAGGAAACCGCCGAGAGCTATCTCGGCGAGACCGTCACCCAGGCCGTCATCACCGTGCCCGCCTACTTCAACGACGCGCAGCGCCAGGCGACCAAGGACGCCGGCCAAATCGCCGGCCTCGAAGTGCTGCGCATCATCAACGAGCCGACCGCGGCGGCGCTGGCCTATGGCCTCGAGAAGAACGACGGCAAGACGATCGCGGTCTACGACCTTGGCCGCGGCACCTTCGACGTCTCGATCCTTGAGATCGGCGACGGCGTGTTCGAGGTGAAGTCGACCAACGGCGACACCTTCCTGGGCGGCGAGGACTTCGATTCCAAGCTCGTCGAATGGCTGGCCGACAAGTTCAAGGCCAAGGAGAACATGGATCTCCGCACCGACAAGCTTGCTCTTCAGCGCCTGAAGGAAGCGGCCGAGAAGGCCAAGATCGAGCTGTCGAGCACCGCGTCGACCGAGATCAACCTGCCCTTCATCACCGCCCGCATGGAAGGCGGCAGCACGACGCCGCTCCACCTCGTCGAGACGGTGACCCGAGCCGACCTGGAAAAGATGGTCGCCGACCTGATCGAGCGTACCAAGGAACCGATGCGCAAGGCGCTCGCCGACGCCGGCCTCAAGGCCGCCGACATCGACGAGGTCGTGCTGGTCGGCGGCATGACGCGCATGCCCAAGGTCCGCGAGACGGTGAAGGACTTCTTCGGCAAGGAACCGCACACCGGCGTCAACCCCGACGAAGTCGTGGCGATGGGCGCGGCGATCCAGGCCGGCGTGCTCCAGGGCGACGTCAAGGACGTGCTGCTGCTCGACGTGACCCCGCTGAGCCTCGGCATCGAGACGCTGGGCGGCGTGTTCACCCGCATGATCGATCGCAACACGACGATCCCTACCAAGAAGAGCCAGGTCTATTCGACCGCCGAGGACAACCAGCAGGCGGTGACCATCCGCGTGTTCCAGGGCGAGCGCGAGATGGCCGCGGACAACAAGCTGCTCGGCCAGTTCGACCTCGTCGGCATCCCCCCGGCGCGGCGCGGCGTGCCGCAGATCGAGGTCACCTTCGACATCGATGCCAACGGCATCGTCAACGTCCACGCCAAGGACAAGGGCACCGGCAAGGAGCAGCAGATCCGCATCCAGGCCTCGGGCGGCCTTTCCGAGGCCGACATCGACCAGATGGTCAAGGATGCCGAGCGTTTCGCCGACGAGGACAAGAAGCGCCGCGAATCGGCCGAGGCGAAGAACAACGCCGACAGCCTGGTTCACGCCACCGAGCGCCAGCTCGAAGAGAACGGCGACAAGATCGACGCCGCGCTCAAGGGCGAGGTCGAAGCCGCGATCGCCGCGGCCAAGACCGCGATCGAAAGCGGCGACGCCGCCGAGATGACCGCCAAGACCCAGGCGCTCACCGAAGTCGCGATGAAGATGGGCCAGGCCATCTACGAGAAGGAGCAGGCCCAAAGTGCTTCTGGCGCCGCGGCTCCGGGTGGCGAAGGTGCTCCGGCAGCCGGCGAAGACGACGTCGTGGACGCCGAGTTCTCGGAAGTTGACGAAAACAAGGGCTGATGACGTGCAAGCCGCCCGCCGAACCCGTATGAACGGGACGGCGGGCGGGTTTCGCCGGGGGTGATTATGGCGACGGCTGAGGTCGATTTCTACGAACTGCTCGAAGTCGAGCGCACGGCCGACGATGCGGCCATCAAGTCGGCGTACCGCAAGCTCGCGATGCGGTTCCACCCGGACAAGAACCCGGGCTGCGGCGATTCCGAAGCGCGCTTCAAGGCGATCAACCAGGCCTACGATTGCCTGAAGGATCCGCAGAAGCGCGCCGCCTACGACCGCTTCGGCCACGCCGCCTTCACGCAAGGCGGCTATGGCCAGGGCGGCGGCGGGGGCGAGGGCTTCTCCGACATCGGCGACATCTTCGAATCGATCTTCGGCAGCGCCTTCGGCGGTGGCGGCGGGCGCCAGCAGGCGCGGCGCGGCGCCGACTTGCGCTACGACCTGGAGATCAGCCTCGACGAGGCGTTCCACGGCAAGCAGGCGCAGATCGAGATCGAGGTCTCGCAAACCTGCGATCCCTGTGGCGGCGCCGGCGCGGAGCCGGGTACCGGCACGCGGCGCTGCACGCTGTGCGGTGGTCACGGAAAGGTCCGCGCGCAGCAGGGCTTCTTCATGGTCGAGCGCACCTGCCCGACCTGCCACGGCCGCGGTGAGGTGATCGAGAAGCCCTGCCGCGCCTGCCGCGGCGAGGGCCGCGTCGACAAGCCGCAGTCGCTCGACGTGACGATCCCGCCGGGCGTCGACACCGGCACCCGCATCCGCCTCTCCGGCAAGGGCGAGGCCGGGCCGTTCGGCGCGCCTCCGGGCGATCTCTACATCTTCGTCCACGTCCGCCGCCACGCGGTGTTCGAGCGCGAGGGCACGACGCTCATCACCCGCGCGCCGATCAGCTTCACCACCGCCGCCCTGGGCGGCGAGATCGCCATCCCCGGACTCGATGGCAGCCGCCACGAGATCGCCATTCCGGCCGGCATCCAATCGGGCAAGCAACTGCGCAAGCGCGGCGCCGGCATGCCCGTCCTCCAGGGGCGCGGCCACGGCGACCTCGTTGTCGAGATCATGGTCGAGACCCCGACCAAGCTCAGCGCCCGCCAGAAGGAAATCCTGCGCGAGCTCCAGGCCACCGAGACCGGCGATGAATGTCCGCAGTCGCGCGGCTTCTTCGATCGCATCAAGGAAGCCTGGACCGACCTGACGGAGTGATGCGCCAGGTTGAGGGCAGCTGAGGGGCAGTTCAGGGCACTTGAGGGACAGTTGAGGGCGCAGCCGCCGCCAATCCGTGGTAAGCTCAAGGCTTGAGTCGAGCTCCAAGGAGAGGGTGCCATGCCGCCGATCGACGAAGCCAGGCTACACGAATTCGTAGGCAAGATGCTCGGCGACCTCGGCGGCGCGATGAGCGTGCCGACGGTGCGGATCGGACAGCGGCTCGGCCTGTTCGCAGCGCTGGTCGAACGCCCGCTCACCGCCGCCCAGCTCGCCGCCCAGGCCGGCGGCCTCCACGAACGCTACGTCCGCGAATGGGCGCTGGCGCAGGCGGCCAACGGCTACGTCACCTTCGATCCCGCCGCCCAGACCTTCGTCCTTTCGCCCGAGCAGGCGATGGTATTCGCCGTGCCGGACAGCCCGGTTTACCTCGCCGGCGCGTTCGAGCTGGTCGCCGCGATGGTCGAGGCCGAACCCAAGGTCGAGGAGTGCTTCCGCCACGGCCAGGGCGTGCGCTGGGGCGACAGCGCCGGCTGCCTGTTCTGCGCCACCGGCGCCTTCTTCCGCCCCGGCTACGTCAACAATATCACCCAGGCCTGGATTCCCGCGCTCGACGGCGTCGAGGCTCGGCTGCGGAGCGGCGCCAAGGTCGCCGACGTGGGCTGCGGCGTCGGCTTCTCGACGTTGCTGATGGCCGAGGCTTATCCCCAGAGCCGCTTCGTCGGCTACGATTTTCACGAGCCCTCGATCGAGGAGGCGCGCCACCACGCCGAGCGCCACGGCCTGGGCGAGCGCGTGCGCTTCGAGGTCGCCGCGGCCAAGGACATCGCCGAGCGCGATTTCGACCTCGTGACGATGTACGATTGTCTGCACGACATGGGCGATCCCCGCGGTTGCGCCGCGCACATGCGCGCGATCCTGGCGCCGGGCGGGAGTTGGATGATCGTCGAACCGATCGCCGGCGATGCCCCCGCGCAGAACATGAACCCGGTCGGGCGGCTCTACTACAACGCCTCGACGATGATCTGCGTGCCGACCTCGCTCGACCAGGAAGTGGGTGAGGGGCTCGGCGCCCAGGCCGGCGAGGCGCGGCTGTCCGAAGTGGTCCGCTCGGGCGGCTTCGCCAGCGTGCGCCGCGCCACCGAAGGCCCGTTCAACATGGTGCTGGAGGCGCGGTAGCGGAGCGTATCACCCCTTCGCCAGGACCTCTTCGCGCAGCGTCGGCACGAGGCCCGGATCGGTGCGGAGCCGCTCTTCCTCCTCGGCCAGGATTGCCAGGAAGGCGTCGCGCTTGAAGCTCGCCAGCTCCTCTCCGGTCAGCAGCGCGTCGGCGGGCAGCGCCGTGGCGACGAGGTCGATCATCCGCTCGGCGCCGTGGAGGCATCCCCAGAGGTAGTCGTTCTCGCGGTAGGCGCGGCTGAAGAAGGCGCCGAAGTTGTAGAACTCGATTCCGCGCAGACTCTCCTCCGTCCCGCCGGCGCGGATCGAGGGCGCATCGTCGGGCGAGATGCGATCGACCTTGACCGGGTCGAACTCGGTCAGTCCTTCGCCGCGCAGCAGCGGCATCGTTACGGTGTCGTAGAACGGGAAGCCGAGATACGTGAGCAGCACTCGCCGCCGCAGCTCGACCGGCATTGCCGCCAGCGCCTCGGTCAAGAGCACGTCGATCGCGTCGTCGGCCTCGGTCAGGCGGCGGCGCTCGGCGATGGCGTCTAGCACCAGGCCCGGTTCCTCCATCACTTTCTCGGCGACCTGGGCGAAGCCTTCGTCGCGCGGGCCGCAGGCGTTCTCCAGCAGGAACAGCCGCGAGAGCGCCTCGTACACGCGGTTGCGTGCTTCCTCGCGCGCCTCTTCGCTGACGCCGGGGGTGTCCTCCCAGTCCTGCGCGAGCCGGCGCGACAGCAGCCGTAGGCGGCGGATGCGGAACGGGAGGTCGTGCGCGCGGAAGAAGGCGATGGCCTCCGCCGAGGCGCCGTCCGAGCGGCCGAAGATGCCGGTGGCCGACATCCGCTCCATGCCGCTTTCGGCCAGGTGCTCAAACAGCCGCCGGGCGATCGGCTCGGGCGTCGCCAGCCCGAGCCCCGGCGCGGCGCGGTGGATGAGGTCGGCGAGCCCGTCGACGATGCCGGTGAACTTCAATTGGGCATAGCCGTGGAAGGCGAAGCCCGCGCGTGTCGCCGCCGCGTCTTGCGCCTTGGCGCGCCAGGCGGCGAGGCGCTTGGGGTTCGGCCGGTCGAGGAACAGCGTGCGGCCGAACAACTGGTCGACCGCCTCCTCCACCTCGGGCCGCAGCGCCTGGACCATGTCGCGCAGCCGCGCCTTGTTCATCGACTGGCGCTCAAGCTGCTCGAGATTGTCGCGCACCGGCTGCTCGCGCGGGATCGACGAGAGCGAGCCCAAGATCACCGAGAAGAACCCCGGCTGGCTGGGATCGCGCCGCCGGATGCCGCCGACGCGGTCGGGGCGCGGGTCGATATAGACCATTCGCCGGTCCACCTCGCGCAGCGCCGGGCGGTTGCGCAGCACGCGCATCGCCTCGGCGAAGGGCGCGTTGACCAGTACCGACCCGTCGATCAGCGAGACCCCCTCGATCCCGGCTCCGCGCACTTGCTCGGGCATGATCCGCGCGGCGAAGGCGTCGCGCGTCGGCCAGCGCTTGCCCTGGGCCTGGGCCAGCGCATCGATCTCCTCGAAGCGCAATGGCGGGAACGCGCCGGGAAAGCTCGCCGTCGCGCGCGAGGCGAAGACCAGTTCGAGCGGCGGGGCGAGGTCGGCGCCGCCGGTGGGCGGCGTCACCGAATGGAAGCCGATTGACAGGCGGTGCTCGCTCTCTTCCACCAGCGGCGGGCTGTGCAGGCGCAGCGCCTCCATGTGGCCCTTGAAGTCGGTGGCGGTGACGAACAGATCGAGCGGATGGCCGGGTGGCAGCAGCGGATTCTCGGTGCCGTTCGCCGCCATCGCGTCGAGCGCCTCGCACAGCAGCTTGGAAAAGCCGAGCCCGCCGAACGGCGGCTCGAACCAGCGCGAGCGGATCAATCGCGAAAGCTTGGCGCGCACTTCGGCGCGCGTCTCGGGCGCGACGCTGGCGGAAACGACGTTGCCCGGACGCTTGAGCAGATACCAGACGATCGGCATCGCCCAGAACTTGGCGAAGCGCGACCAGGGACGAGCGTCGGGATCGAGCAGCACGTCGACATCGGCGCGCTCCAGCCACAGCTTGGTCAGCGGCTCCAGCGACTGGCCCGAATGGATCGCCTGCGCGAGGAACACCGCGTTGATGCCACCCGCGCTCGCCCCGGCGGCGACGTCGGCCAGCACCCGCAGGCGCAAGTCGTGCTTGAGCTGGATATATTCGAGCAGCCGGCGATAGACGCCCTCGCTGCCGCTACCATTTGTCCTGGTCGCTTCCTGCGCCAGGAACGCCCGGCTCGCGCGCAGCAGCTTCCACAGCTCCTTGGTGACGCCGTGCATGTAGACCGCAAGGCTGATGCCGCCGTAGCAGACGAGCGCGATGCGGAGCTCCTTCTGGCGCATTC
>DASVMK010000131.1:0-3559 GCA_036384395.1 Novosphingobium sp. | reverse complement strand
CCAGTGCGGACGGTGCCCGGCGTGCAACGCAGGCTGTTATTGTTCACGAAAAGCGAAGGATCCGCCAGGTTGGTGTAATCGCGCTGGCGAATGTAGTCGCGATCGCGGCCAAACAGCGCGTCGTTGTGCTGATAGCTGTAGGCCACGTAGGCCGAGCCCGAACCCCAGTCCTTGCCGACGATGCCGCTCGCTTCGACCTGATAATAGTTGTCGGCAAAGCCATAACGGCCCGACACCTTCAGTCCGTCGAAACGCTTGCGGGTGATGAAGTTGATGACGCCGCCGACCGCGTCGGCACCGTAGGTCGACGAACCGCCGTCCGTAACCACTTCGACGCGCTCGATCGCCGCGGCCGGGATGATGTCGGGATCGACTGCATTCTGGGTCACACCGACGTTCGCGATGCGGTGACCGTCGAACAGAACGAGGGTCGACGACGACGAGCCGTCTTCACGCGAGAGATTGCGCAAGTTGGGGCGCACCACCTGAATCGCGGAAGCCGAGACATTCAAGCGCGCGTTCGGCACGTTGTTGAACAGGTTCGTAACCTGCGGCACGGTCGCCAACAACTCGTTCGAGGTGGTGGCGCCGGTGGAAACAAGCGCCTCGTCGGAGATGCTGACGAGGTTCGAGCCGACCGGCGGCGCACCGCGCAGGATCGTGCCGGTAACCACGATCGTATTATCGACCGCCTCGTCCGCAGCAGCGACGTCAGTCGTGTCCTGCGCAAAAGCCACGCCCGGCAGGATTGCCGACAGCGCAACGCTGGCCGCGAGACGGCCGATAAACTTCGATGTGGTTCGCATGGGAGCTCCCTGTCGCTTTTTGTCTTTAACCGAAGCCGCTCTTGCGAGGCCCGACTTCGGCTGTCAATTATTTCGTTGAACGAGGAAATCGTTTTCGCCAGCCACGCTTGGTTGCGTGATTTATGGGACACACCTATCGCCGCGCACGTCTTCGTCGGAGGGCCAAGCGGCTGGCCCGGCTCGAAAAAAGATGGCGCAGCGAACAGGTGCAGCGCCGCAACACCAGCGGCAGGCCGACTACTGGCCCAGCACCGTCACCGGCCCGCGTTGGCGGGTACGTCGGCAGCGCGCGCGATAAAGCTCACGACGCGATCCGCGTAGGCCAGCGCCTCACCTGCCGGCACATCTCGAAGCGCGGATTCGTGGCGGTGCCATCCCGCGATCGCGTGCAGGACCATATTGGCCAGGACTTCACGATCATGGCGCGGCAGTCGCCCGCCTTCGCGCGTCTTCGCCAGATCGTCGACAAGGACGCGCAGGTAACGACGCGTCCTCACTTCCTGGCGCAACACATTGAGATCGGGAAAGGTTCGCGCCGCCGAGTCCAGCATCCTGGAGAAGAGCTGATAGTGCGGCCGGCCGAAGAGATCGATCATCGCACGGGCATGGTGCCGCAATCGCCCTTCGAGGTCATCGGGCATGAGGTGATCGTTCGCGCCCGCCTCGAGCGAGAAACGCTCCATTTCGTTTTCGATCACAGCGCGGAACAGCAGTTCCTTGCCCTGATAGCGGGTGTAGAGCGTGCCCTTGGACACCGGCACGCGGGCGGCGATGGCGTCCATGCTGGTCGCCTCGTAGCCGAGCTCGAGGAACAGCGCGCGGGCCGCCGCGCGGATGTCGGCGTCGATCGCCGCCGCGCGGGCGCCCGAAGGCCGCCCCCGCCGGCTCGGGGAGGGCGTCGCCGGCACAGCGTCCGGGTTCACCAAATGCCGCGCCACTCAGACCTCCTCAGACTTTGCCTTCCTTCAGGAACTGCACCGCGTGATGTGCCGCCCTGGCGCTGAGCGCCATATAAGTGAGCGACGGATTCTGACAGCCGCTCGATGCCATCGCCGAACCGTCGGTGATGAACAGGTTCGGCACCTGGTGCGCCTGGTTGTACTTGTTGAGCACCGAGGTCCTGGGATCCTTGCCCATGCGCGCGGTGCCCATCTCGTGGATGCCCAGCCCCGGCACGCCCGGCGTGGAAGACTTGCTCATGATCACCGCCCCGGCGGCTTCGAGCATGGCGGTGCCGTCGTCGATGATCTGCTTGACCATCTTGTGCTCGTTCTCGCCGATCGCGCACTCGACATGAACGATGGGGATGCCCCACTTGTCCTTGTTCGCGGTCAGCGTCACCCGGTTCTCGGGATTGGGCAGCATTTCGCCAAAGCCCGAGATATAGGCCATCCACGGTCCGATTTTCGCCGTCCGCTCTTTCAGCGCCGCGCCGACGCCGGGTTTCGCCAGCGCCGCGTTGCGCCAGCCCATGCGCGAGATGCCGCCCTGGAAGCCGAAGCCGCGCAGGAAATCGCCCTCTTCGGTGACGTTGCGGTAGCGCGGAATGTAGAGCCCGGTAGGACGCCGCCCGCGATAGTAAGTGTCCGGTCCCTTGGGAAGGATCCCCGCGACGGACAGCGCGTAGAGATGGTCCATCACGTTGCGCCCGACCATGTCGGAGCCGTTGGCCAGACCGTTGGGCATCGCTTCCGACTGCGAGTTGAGCAGGATCTGCGCGGTGCCGATCGCCGAGGCGCAGCCGAAGATCACCTTGCCCTCGTAGGTGCGGCCCTGCTTGGTGTTCGCGTCGATCACGCGCACGCCGGTCGCCTTGCCGGTCTTGGGATCGTAAACGATGCTGTGGACGATGGCGTCGGTGACGATCGTCAGATTGCCGGTGCGCTCCGCCGCCGGCAGCGACGAGCTGAGGCTGGAATGATAGGCGCCGTAGCTGCAACCGCGCTCGCACAGCGAACGGACCTGGCAGGTGGTGCGCCCGAGCTCCTCGTGATGCGGCTCCGCCTTGGAAAGGTTGGCGACGCGGCCCGGGATCACCTTGCGGCCGGGAAACTTCGCCTCGACCGCCTGCTTGAGCAGCAGCTCGGCGTCGTTCAGCCCGAACGGCGGCAGGAACTCGCCATCGGGGAGCTGCGGCAGCCCCTCCTTCGATCCGGAAACGCCGATGAATTTCTCGATATGGTCGTACCACGGGGCGAGATCGTCATAGCGGATCGGCCAGTCGGTGCCGTGGCCGTCCTTGGCGTTCGCCTCGAAGTCCATCGCGCTCAGGCGGTAGGACTGACGGCCCCACATGATCGAGCGGCCACCGAGGTGATAGCCGCGGATCCAGTGGAACGGCTTGTCCGCGGGGAAGGTGTAGGGATGCTCGGAATCCTTCACCCAGTACTGCTTGGTGGTCTCGTTGACCGCATAGCAGTTGCGCTGGATCGCGTAGTCGCGCGCCAGTTCCTCTTCGGGGATCAGGTTCTCGTTGGGCACTTCCCACGGCTGCATCCAGTCGGTGTAGGCAGCGCCGTGCTCCAGCTTGCGGCCGCGCTCGAGAATCAGGGTCTTGAGCCCCCGCTCGCACAGTTCCTTCGCGGCGATGCCGCCGCTCATGCCGGAGCCGATGACGATTGCATCAAACATAAGTCTTCGCTCCGTTCAGACGAGGCCGGCGCCGCCCCAGGGGCGCGTGGCGGGCGTGATGGGCATCGAGGGTTCCCACACGCCGGGGGCGTGCTCGTAAGCCAGGTCGTGGGTCAGCGCCG
>DASVMK010000130.1:0-2473 GCA_036384395.1 Novosphingobium sp. | reverse complement strand
GTGTACGAGGAAAGCAAGGATCAGGCCGCCAATGCCGAGGACGACGACGGCGCGCTGCTGCCGGCGATGACCAAGGGCGACACCCCGGCCAAGAAGGGCGTCGAGGCCACCCAGCACTTCACCCAGCCGCCGCCGCGCTATTCGGAAGCGAGCCTGGTCAAGCGGCTGGAAGAACTCGGCATCGGCCGGCCTTCGACCTACGCGGCGACGCTGCAGGTGCTGAAGGACCGCAACTACGTTCGCACCGAGAAGAACCGCTTCTTCGCGGAGGAGAGCGGCCGGCTGCTGACCGCGTTCCTCGAACGCTTCTTCCCGCGCTACGTCGCCTACGAGTTCACCGCCGGAATGGAGGACGAGCTCGACGATGTCTCCGGCGGGCGGGCCGCGTGGAAGGCGGTGCTGGAAGCCTTCTGGAAGGACTTCAAGCCCAAGTCCGACGAGGTCATGGAGAAGAAGCCGAGCGAGGTCACCGAGGCGCTCGACGAATTTCTTTCCGACTACCTGTTCCCGCCGAGGGAGGACGGTTCCGACCCGCGCCTCTGCCCGAAATGCGGGGAAGGGCGGCTGTCCCTGCGCGGCGGCCGCTATGGCGCGTTCATCGCCTGTTCGGCCTATCCCGAGTGCAAGTTCACCCGCAAGTTCGCGCAGCCCGGCGGCTCGGCCGACGGGGGCGAGGACGGCGAGATCGGCCAGCATCCGGAAACCGGCGAGACGATCCTGCGCAAGGCGGGCCGCTTCGGCCCCTACATCCAGATGGGCGAGGGTAAGGACGCCAAGCGCTCCTCCATCCCCAAGGACATCCCCGAACTCGACCTCGACTGGGCGGTGAAGCTGATCGGCCTGCCGCGCACGATCGGCCCGCACCCGGAGACCGGCGAGCCGATCACCGCCAGCATCGGCCGTTATGGGCCCTACCTGGCGCACAACGGCAAGTACGCCAAGCTGCGCTCGACCGCCGAAGTGTTCGAGACCGGCATGAACGCCGCCGTCGCCAAGCTTGCCGACGCGGCCAATGGCGGGGGCAGGGGCGCTCGCGCCGCCGCCGAGCCGCTCAAGACCTTCGGCCCGCACCCGACCTCGGGCGGCGAGATGAAGCTGATGGCGGGCCGCTATGGTCCCTATGTCACCGACGGCACCACCAACGCCACCCTGCCGCGCGACAAGCAGCCCGAGGACCTGACTGCCGAGGAAGCCGTCGTGCTGATCGACGAACGGGCGGCCAAGGGCCCGGCGAAGGGCAAGGGCAGGAAGAAGGCCGCGCCGAAGAAGGCCGCGCCGAAGAAGGCGGCTGCGAAGAAAGAGCCTGCGGCCAAGAAGGCGCCGGCGAAGAAGAAGGTGGCAGAGTAAAGCGTCAGGAGATGTCGCGAAACTCTCGGCCGCGCCAGACCCGAACGATGTAGATCGTTTCGCCGATTAGCTCGTAGTGCATTTCATAAGCGCCGACGATGATCCGCCGCACCTCGCGCGGCTCATAAGAGTCGACCTTCTCGCCGATCCTGGGATAGTCGATCAGCTTGTTCGGCGTGCGCAGGAGCGATTGCGCAGCGCGTCTTGCCGCGTCGCGAGCGACGGGAAGCAGAAAGTCGCGCAAACGGGCGACATCCTGCGATGCCCGTCGCGACCAGCGGATTTTCATTGCATCGGCGGAGGAAGCGTTTCGTCTGTATCGAGGCTATCGGCCCAGGCAAGCATCGCCTCATGTTCGAGCACGCGGCCGACATCGATGTCGGCGAAGCCTTCGAGCATCATTTGGTGACGCTGCTCCTCCAAATCCACCCACGCGGCCAGGGCCTGCTTGACGATCCAGCCTCGCGAGCGTTCGAGCCGGGCGGCCGCCGCATCGACCTTTTCGGCGAGCTCGCGGGGCACGTGAGCGGTGCCGACTTTGGTTTGGGCATTCATGGAGACAACCTTGAAGCGCGGCGATTGAAAAATAATCGATCCGATGGTCCGCGCAAGTGGCGCTGTCCTACATCCCGGCCGAGCGTTAAATCCCATCGCTTCGCCGATCGCAGTTCCACGAGGCGTTCATGCCGTCGTTCCCGCCCGTCCCGATTCCGCCCACCACCTCGCGAGCGACGTCCGGTGACACGTCACACCGGGTGACACCGGGTCACACCGGGTCACACCGGGTCACACAAGGTGACACATTCCCCCCAGGACACCGTCAACCGTGTCAACTTCGCCCACCCGTCCGCCGCGCATCGCGTCCACAGCCGCGTGGCGGCCGGGCATTGCACCGGCGGATCGAGGCTCCCATATCTCGGGCCAACGCCGGGATGACCCCGGCAACGGACAATTGGTGCACATGAACCTTCTTCCCCTGCTCCCCTTGCGCGACATCGTGGTCTTCCCCGGCATGGTCGTGCCGCTGTTCGTCGGCCGCGAGAAGTCGGTCGCGGCGCTCGAGGCGGCGATGGCCGGCGACAAGGACATCTTCCTGGTCGCCCAGCTCGATCCCGGCTGCGACGAT
>DASVMK010000129.1:0-34017 GCA_036384395.1 Novosphingobium sp. | reverse complement strand
ATCGCCGGTCTTGATCCGCCTCGCTGGCCGCTGGTGCGGCAATGCGTAAGCTTCGCCGAGCAGCGGTGCGACAACTGACGACGCCGCATTTTTGCTCTGCATGAGACGCCGGAGGTTCTCGACGGCGCCAGTTTCGCCATGGGTGAGGAACAGGCTGCCGTCGATCGGCTCTCGGGACGCGATCCAGCGCGCAATGTCGTCCTGGTCCGCGTGCGCGGAGTAGCTGTCAATCCGGCGGATCTGCGCCCGAACCGCGATGTCGCGGCCCCAGATCCGCACGCGTGAGGCACCGTCCAGGATCGTCCGTCCCAACGTTCCGGCTGCTTGGAAGCCGACAAACAGGATCGTCGATTCTCGCCGGGGCAGGTTCTCGCGCAGATGGTGACGGATCCGACCCGCTTCACACATGCCAGATGCAGCCATGATCACGGCTCCGGACAGGCTGTTCAGCCGCATCGATTCCGTGGTGCTCGAGACGTAGTGGAACGAGGGGTGATGAAACACCTCGCCCGATCCCATGTCCTCCAGCTCCCTGGCATGTCTCGCAAAGACCTCGGTCGCGCGGGTGGCCAAAGGCGAGTCGATGAACACCTGCGGGTGGGCGAGCCGCCCGGAATTGATCAGGCTCGCGATGTCGAGCAGCAGTTCTTGCGTCCGCTCGAGGGCGAACACCGGAATGACAAGGTTGCCGCCTCGCGTCAGCGCCGCCTTGATCTCCGCTTCCAGCAGCGTCCGCCGCTGCTCTATCGTCATCTCCTCGCGGACGCGGTCGCCGTAGGTGCTTTCGCAGACAACGTGATCGAAGCCCGCAGGCGCCTTCGGATCAGGGTGGAACGCCTTGTGATCGGGTCCGAGGTCTCCAGACAGCATGAGGCGCGTGTCACCGGCTTCCAACTCGACTGAAGCGGAACCGAGAATATGGCCGGCGTTCCAGAAGCGGGCGCGAAAGCCGGGCGCGGGCTCGAACCATTGCTCCAGGTCGACCGTCCTGCATGCCTCGTAGGCCGCAACGGCGTCCGCCTCGGTATAGATTGGCTCGATCGGCTCCTCGTCGGCCCGATCCGCGCGCTTGTTTCGGCGCTCAGCCTCGCTCTCCTGTATACGCCCGGCATCGGGGAGCATGTGGTATAGCAAATTCCGAGTGGCCGGCGTGCAGAAGACCCGACCGGTATAGCCTTCAGCCATCAGTTTCGGCAGGAGGCCGCTGTGGTCGATGTGCGCGTGGGTGAGAACCACCGCGCCCAGCTTCTTGACGTCGAATCCAAAAGGCTCCCGGTTCAGCACTTCGAGCGTGCGAGAGCCCTGATAAAGACCGCAGTCGACCAATATCGTGGTGTTGCCATAGGCAATCTCCATGCATGAGCCGGTCACGGTTCCCGCTGCGCCGTGAAATGTGATCACGGGATCTTCGGTATTCGACACGTTGGTTCCTTCGTATGGGGTCCGCACTCGAAGCCGATGCCTGGGTGCGCACCGCGACTGCCGAATGGCGAACTACTTCTGCGCTGCGGCGATTGCCGCTCTGGCTGCAGCCGTTGCCTGGGCCACCGCCCTTCCGACGCAGGCAGGATCGGAACTGAGCGGAAGGATCCGGTCGAGATATCCGCATGCGTCATGGGCCACTCGGTCGATGCGGATCATGAGCCGGGCCGCGTGGTCCGGCTGTGCTAGATCGAGATCGCTGTACAGCGCCGAAATCCTCACCGTGGTGGTGACGACGGGGGCGCCGGTGAACGCGCTGCGCTGCGCGGGCGATTGCGGTGGTTGAGGCGGCGCGACTGTGCGCGGCGCTTCCACCACGATTTCTGCGCTCGAACTGGCCTCCTGAGCCGCGCGCACTGCAGCAGACGTGACGCTTGCAAGCAAAGCCGTCGCTGCAGTCGTGAGGATCATTCTTGGATTCATTTTTCGGCTCCCGCTGGATGACGGCTTGCGATTGGTGAGTTCGTCATGTCGCAATCGTTGCAGGAGTGGCGATCCGGAATATTCCGTAGGAGGAGCGGCATGGGTCACGATGGCACCTGAGGCGGATATTCCGAGGAACCGGGTTTGATCGAGAACAAGGAAGCATCCTTATCCCGAGCCTTAGATCAAGGGCGGAAGGAGAAGATTCGATGGAGCAAGCAACCGCGACCCGGTCGCGTACCGCTTTTGACCTGCTTGGCGGCGCTCCTGTCGTCCGCCGCGTGGTCGATCGCTTCTACGATCTGATGGACGCCGACGCGGATTACGCCGAGCTTCGTTCGCTGCATGCCCAAGATCTGGCCCCGATGCGCGATTCTCTGACCGGGTTCCTCACCGCCTGGCTCGGCGGCCCCAGGGACTGGTTCGACGAAAGACCGGGACGCTGCATGATGTCAGCACACAAAGGCGTGGCGATCACCGAAGCTTCGGCGCGGCAATGGGCGGACGCGATGAGCCGCGCGGTACTCGATAGCGTCGAGGAGGGTGATCTGGTGGAAAAGCTCGCGCAGGCGCTGTCAGGGATGGCGCTGAGCATGGCAAGCTTGCCCGGCCGCTAACTTCTGCGCCTTTCTATCTGGCCGGGGGGCGCCAAGGTTGGCCAACTGGCCTCCGAAGGCGCCTGTACTGGTTGAACAGAGCTACCGAGGCTTACGCTTCACCGGTGCAGGCCTCGAGCGCGTCCTGATCGAGGACGATGATCGCGCGCCTGCTGGGCGTCTCGATGATGCCTTCCTCGCGCAGCCGGGTGATCTGCCGGCTGACAGTTTCGATGGTAAGCCCCAGAAGATCAGCCATGTCCTGCCGGCTGAGTGGCAGTTCGAAGCGCAGCGGCTCTTCGCCGTAGGTTTCGTGGCGCTTGGCGATGTGAAGGAGGAAGATCGCGACGCGCTCGCCCGCACTCTTTCGTGCCAGCATCATCATCCATTGGCGAGCACGATCGAGGTCGGTAAGAGTCCGCTCGAGCAGGCCATGCTCAAGCGAGGGGTGCTCCTGCGCAAAGGTATCGAAGGCCGAGCGAGAGAAAGTGCAGACGCGCGCATCCGTCAGCGCGATGACCGAATGCATGCTGGTCGCGCCGAAGGGGCGGCCGATGAAGTCGCTTGGCAGGACAACACCCAGCGTCTGATCGCGGCCGTCCGCGCTCGAAACCGACAGCTTGAGAGCACCCTCGAGGACGTTCCCGACTAGAAGAGATTCATCGCCCTGCCAAACAAGGGCCTGGCCGCGCTTGACCACCTGATGGCGTCCGATGCGGTTGAGCTCCGCAAGCTGGTCTTCAGCCAGCGAATTGCAAATTGCCTTGTCGCGTACGGCGCAGTCCATACAGGCGTTCATGATCGCTCCCATAGCCCCCTTGATGGAAGGATGCCTATCGGGCGGGCACAGCCTACGACATTAGTAGTATTCCCAAGGTGCGCTCAGACAGCTGAACTGAACCTCCTTTTCGCTGGCTGCCTGTAGGGATCAAAGGAAGCAGCGATCGTACGTGCATAAGGGAGCCCGTCGGGAGCGATGATCAGCTCTCCATCGGAAAGCGATACCAGCGCGCGCTCGCGAAAGCCTCGCAGGTTCGCTGCCGCCTCGCGCCAAAGTTGCGGAGCAAGCCGCGCTCGGCCGTGGCACAACAGGCGCTCTATGACATCGCCCCGCAGGCGGTCATCCTGCGATCGGCGCACGCCCCGCGCGCACGGGACAAGATCCTGCTCCAGCATCGCGCGATAGTGGCCGGCGTTCTTCTCGTTCTGCACGAGCAGATCCGGGAAGCAACTGATCGCCGAGGCGCCGAGGCCGATCAGCACGGGAGCGTCGTCGTCGGTGAACCCCTGAAAGTTCCGTTGAAGGGTTCCAGCCTGTGCCGCCGCGGCCAGAGGATCGCCTTGCCGGGCGAAATGATCGAAGCCGACGGGCACGAATCCGTTGCACACCAGCCAGTCGTGGCCGAGCGCGGCCATCGCGAAACGCTGGGCCTGGTCGGGTAGGGCAGTACCATCGATTCGCCGCTGACGCGGGAGCAGATGCGGCACATGCGCGTAACCGAAGAGCGCGACCCGATCGGCGGCCAACGCCTGCGTCTGTTCGAGTGTCGCTTCGAGAACGTGCCAGTCCTGACCAGGAAGGCCATACATTAGGTCGAAGTTGAGCGAGGTCACGCCGGCCGTGCGCAGGAGTGCGGTGCAGTCTTCGATGAGCGCATAGGGCTGAACGCGCCCGATCGCCGCTTGCGCCGCAGGATCGAACGTCTGTACGCCGAGGCTGGCGCGCTGCACGCCGATGCCCGCCAGGGCTGTAGCCCACTGGCGGTCAAAGGTCCGCGGGTCGAGCTCGACGGAGACGACCGGATCGTCGAGGCGGAACATCTGCGTCAACGCCATCACCAACCGCACGAAATCCGTCGGCGTGATGGCGTTGGGACTGCCGCCGCCGAAGGCGAGGCGCCGGACCCGCGCGGTTGATGGAAGTCGCGCGCCAACCAGCGCGATCTCGCGGTGGAGGGCATCGAGGTAGTTGACGAGCCGCTGCTTGCGATTGGCGCGGCCGGTATTGCATCCGCAGTACCAGCAAATTTCCCGGCAGAACGGAATGTGGATGTAGAGCGAAACGTCGCCCGTGACTTGCGCCAGCGCCGCCTGGTAATCAGCTGCCCCGACCCCCTCGCGGAACTCCGCAGCGGTGGGGTAGCTCGTATAGCGCGGCACCGGCGTGCTCAGAAGTTCTGGATAGTAAGACCACATGCTGCGTTTGTCGGCGTTGCAACGCCGGCTTTCATTGCGGCAGGTCAAGAAAAGCGAAAAGTGCGCTTCCGCGAGCTGCCTGCATGGCAGCCTTTGGCCCAACAGGGTCGATCGTCCTTCGAAGGCAGATGATCACCGTCGACCGGTATGGCGATGCGGAGCGCAGGACCATTGCCGCTGCAGACCAGCGAGGTCAGCGAACGCGAAGGGCTGGGTGCCGCTTGCGCCGGATTGATTGCGGCGGGCATCAGGGCGAACAGGCCAATCAGCGCGGCATGCCTCATTGCCGGTCCCCTTCGTCATCGATAAGGATGCGGTTCGCCGCGCCTTCCAGGTCTTCAAACTGGCCGCGCTTCAGCGCCCAGAAGAACGCGCCAAGGCCGGTAAGCCCCATGAAGAGCGCGATAGGCAGGAGGATCGCCAATCCAGTCATTTCGCGCTCCTGGCAAGGCGCAACGAATTGCCGATCACAACCAGCGAGCTGGTCGACATGGCGATGGCGGCGAGCAAGGGCGTAAGATAACCGAAGACGGCTAACGGTACTGCCAGGACATTGTAACCGATCGAGAGCGCGAAGTTCTCGCGCACGATCCGCATCGTACGCCGTGCCATGACGACCGCGCGCGGCAGCGCCAGCAGCGAATCGCTGAGGAACACGATGTCGGCGGCTTGGCGGCTAACGTCGCTTGCGGTGCCCGGTGCGATCGATGCATCAGCGGCGGCCAGCGCAGGCCCATCGTTGAGGCCGTCGCCGACCATCAGCACCGTGCGGCCGGCATGCTGGAGACGCTCGATGGCGTCGCGCTTGTCGAGTGGGCTGGCGCTCGCCTGCGCAGTCAATCCCGTCGCGCGAGCTGCCTCGGCGACCGCCCGCGCGTTATCACCGGACAGGATCGAGCATTCGACGTCCAGAGCCTCGAGCATGCCGATCGCCCCGCTGTAATCGGGGCGGAGGGCATCGGCGAAGGTGATCAACCGCACCGGCCGTTCGCCTACATCGAGCGCGACGGCGCTCGACCGCGCCGCTTCGGGCTTGCGCAGAGCCACCGCCGAGCCCCTCCAGCTCGCCGTCATGCCGTAGCCAGGCCTCTCAACGACGTTCTCCAGCGCGGCTGGAACTACGTGGTAGTCCGCAAGCGCCTTGGCGAGCGCGCGCGCCAGGGGATGCCGGCTGTGCGACGCCAGCGCCAGAGCGATGCTGGCTTCCTCGACCGACAGAGCGGCAACCGTCGCAGGATCTGGCGTGGGACGACCGAGCGTGAGCGAGCCGGTCTTGTCGAGGAGCGCACGGTCGACGCGCGCAAGGCGTTCGAGCGCGCTGCCGTCCTTGACCATGATGCCTGCACGCATCAGCGCGCTGCAGGCGACAACCTGGGCGACGGGCACGGCAAGTCCGATCGCGCACGGGCAGGTGATGATGAGAACGGCGATGGCGATGACCGCGGAATCGTAAAAGCCTGCGCCAGCGATCATCCAGCCGATGAAGCTGACGAGGGCAAGGGTGTGGACAGCAGGCGCGTAGAGGCGCGATGCTCGATCGGCGATACGGACGTAGGCAGACCGAACCTGCCCGGAGGCCTCCATCAGGCGCGCGATTTCCGCCAGCGAGGTGTCATGACCGGCCGCCGTCACCCGCACATCGATCGGCGCATCGAGATTGAGCGTGCCGGCATGAACGAAATCCCCGGCCCGCACCGAGATAGGCTCACTCTCACCTGTCAGGATTGATTGGTCGAGAGCGCTCTGCCCATTCACGATTTCGCCATCGGCAGCGAGCCTTTCGCCAGCCGCGACGCGCATCATCAGCCCCGGCACCAGGTCCCGCGCCGGCAGCCAGGCGACCGAGCCATCGGCGCCGATCACGGTCGCGCCGGGCGCCGCCTGGCGCAGCAGCGCGTCCACCCCCGCCCGTGCACGATCGCGCATCGCTGCATCGAGTGCACGCCCGGCAAGCAGGAACAGGAGCAGCATCAAAGTGCCGTCGAACCAGGCGTGGCGTCCACCAGTCGCCGTTTCATAGAGACTGAGACTGGTCGCGAGCACGACACCGATCGAGATCGGAACGTCCATGTTCGTCCGCCAGCGCCGCAGAGCTCCCCAGGCGGACGTAAAGAAGGGGCGTCCGGCGTAGGCGATGGCCGGCACGCCGATCAGCGCGGACAGCCAATGGAACAGCTCGCGCGTCGTGCCCTCCGCACCCGACCAGATGCCGACTGACATCAGCATCACGTTCATGCAGGCGAAGCCAGCGACGGCAAGCGGCCCCAGCAACGGTTTCACGGCCGATGGTGGGGCGATCTCTTCGCCGCGCGGTTGGCTGGCAAAGCCGATTGCATCGAGCGCTGCGATCAGGTCGGGCACCCCTGTCGCGCGGTGATGGGTAATGCAAACTTGCCGCGCCGAAAGATTGACCCTGGCGTGCGCCACCTCGGGCATGGCTTCGAGACCACGTTCGACTTTCGCCATGCAGCCTGCGCAATGCATGCCGGGCACGACGAGCACGGTCTCGCTCAGAGCTTCGTCGGCGATAGGAACGAGCGCGTTCACCGGATGTCTCCCTCGCTTCGCCAAATCCTTCCCTCGGATTGCACCACAACGCGCACGCGCCATCGCCCGGTGGGCAACGGTCGGAGCGACAGGAAACGCCCGTCTTCCAGTCGCTTGAAGCGCAACGCTAGGTCGGGCGCGCGACCAAGCGGATGGCGCGCGATCGCGGTGAGCGAACCTGGACTGTCGGACAGACCGGTCACCTCGACGGACAAGCGATCATCGGCATCCCTGCGCATGTCGGCTTTCCAACCCAAGGCGCGCTCGGAATCGGCTTCATCGAGCCAGCGATTGAAATGCTGGCTGGCGACGTAGGAGTTGTCCACGACGACGCCGTCGAAGGTCGCTCCCGCCATCCACGCCATGACGAGATTGACCGTCACGATCACGCCGAAGAACGCGACCATGATGGCAGCGAAGTGTGCCCCGGTGAAAGTATGGGCGGGCCTGGTCTTCATTCGGCATCTCCCGGAACATCGAAGCGGGTCTGGTGAGCATCGCCTCCGCCCTCGGCATCAAGCGCACGGACAGTGAAGCTGAAGTCCTGTGGGGACGTGCCGCGAGGCGTGGCGACGTAAATGCGAACAGCCTCAGCCTGATCGGGCGCGACCGAGCGCCGCAGCGTACGGGACGCCGCAGAACGCGGCATGTCGTCGCTCCAAAACACCGCACCCTCAAGCCCGAGCAGGCCGATCTCCATCTCGCGCGGCCGGCTCTCCATGTTGCGCAGCTTGATCGTGTATGCATTGCGCACGGAGCCGTCGCTCATCAGCATGAAGGGCGGGTTGCGGTCCTTGGCAGCCGAGATGTCGATGTGACGGCGCACGCCGAGCGCGAACAGCAACGCCAGTCCGATCGCACACCAGACCCCGAAGTAGATCAGCATCCGTGGGCGTAGAATCGTCCTGACCACATTGCTGCGCGAGCCAACGGCCTTCTCCTGATCGGCGCCCTCCAGAGTCACGTAGTCGATCAATCGCGGCGCCCGGCCGACCTGCGCCATCACCTTGTCGCAAGCGTCGATGCACAGCGCACAGGTGATACAGCCGATTTGGGGCCCTTGGCGGATGTCCACTCCCGTCGGGCAAACCGCGACGCACTGGTTGCAGTCGATGCAGTCGCCTGTCGGCGCCCCCGAACGCCCGGCTTCCTTCACGCTCGCGCGGGGCTCGCCGCGCCAGTCCTTGTAAGTGACGATCAGCGACTTTTCGTCCAGCATCGCGGTCTGGATGCGCGGCCACGGGCACATGTAGATGCAAACCTGCTCGCGCAAGAATCCGCCGAGGATGAAGGTCGTCGCGGTCAGTACGGCGACAGTGGTATAAGCAATGGGTGCGGCTTGGCCCGACCAGAACTCGCGCACGAGCGTCGGCGCGTCGGCGAAATACATGATCCACGCGCCCCCGGTCCAGAAGCTGATACCGAGGTAGAGCGACCATTTGACGGCGCGTTTTCGGATCTTCTCAAACGTCCAGGGACCATTCTGCAGGCGCAGCTGTGCGTTGCGATCGCCATCGATGAGACGGTCGACGTGCTGAAAGAGGTCGGTCCACACCGTCTGCGGGCAGGAATAGCCGCACCAGGCGCGTCCGACCGCGCTCGTCACGATGAACAGGCCGATACCGGCCATGATCAACAATCCGGCGACAAAGTAGAACTCGTGCGGCCAGATCTCGATGCCGAACATGTAGAAGCGGCGATTGGCGAGATCGACCAGAACCGCCTGATCGGGGGCATAGGGTCCCCGATCCCAGCGCAGCCAGGGCGTGATGTAATAAACCGCGAGGGTCACACCCATCCACGCCCACTTGATGCGACGAAACTTGCCGTCGATCGCCTTTGGGAAGACCGATTTGCGTTTCTCGTAGAGAGGAGCCGTGCCGAGGGGCTCAGTGGCGAGCATCAGTCAAAGCCTCCGGCCTAGGGGCCGCGAACTCCTCACCGCCACCCAGCGAGTGGACGTAGGAGGCCAGCATCTTGATCGTGACCGGATCGAGCCGGCCGCTCCAAGCCGGCATCACGCCCGCATGGGCGCTGTGCACGCTCTTGGCGATGTCGTCGCGGCTGCCGCCATAGAGCCAGATGGCGTCGGCGAGATTGGGCGCCCCGACCTGGCGGGAGCCTTGTCCCGCCGGACCATGACAGGCCGCGCAGTTGTCGGCGAAGATCTGCCGTCCGCGCGCAGCGCCGCCGCCGGGCTTCTCGCGGCCCGACAGGGTGCGGACATGGCTGACGACGTCTTCGATCTGCTCGCTGGTCAGCATCGCGTCGCGGCCGAAGGACGGCATCAGGCTGGTACGGGTCCCGTCATCGCCGGGCTGGCGGATGCCGTGGGCGATCGTCTGCTCGATGTCCTTGAGGTTGCCGCCCCAAAGCCAATCGTCGTCATTGAGGTTCGGGTACAGACCCGGCACGCCGGCGGCGCCGGCGCCATGGCACTGAACGCAATTGACCCGGAATGCGGCGCGGCCGCCGGCGACTGCGGCCTTCATCAGCTCGGGCTTGCCGGGTAGCGCGTCGATCGGCGTGGCAGCGATTGCCGCCAGTGTATCGGCGCGTTCGGCGTTGGCGGCCCGGGTGTCGGCCGCGAGTTCTCCGCGGCTGGTCCAACCCCACAGCCCTTCGGTGCCCTTGGTCGCCAGGGGGATCGCAGGGTAGACGATAACGTACCCGAGCGAGAAAAGGATCGTGACGTAGAAGGCCCACAGCCACCAGCGCGGCATCGGGGTATCGAGTTCCTCGATACCATCCCATTCGTGGCCGACCGTATGCGTGCCGGTGGGCTCATCGATCCGAGTCCCCGGCGATGCGGGCGTGTTGTCAGGCTTCGCCATCGGTTTCGTCCTTGAAGATCATGAGCGCGGCGTCGCGGTTGTGGGCGCGGGCGCCGGGACGGAAGGGCCACGCGGCGAGGATCAGAAAGACCACGGCCATCGCCAGCAGACCCCAGCTGTCGGCGAAATGCCGCAGGGCGTCGTATGTTGAATGGAGGCTCACCGCCCTTTCTCCTTGGCGAGATCCTCCTGCGCGGCGGCGGCATTCACGTCGACCATCGTGCCTAGGACTTGAAGATAGGCGAGAAGCGCATCCATTTCGGTGAGCCGCGAAGGATCGCCATCGAAGTCGCGCACCTGCGCCTTCGGGTAGCGTTTGACGAGGTCGGCCGCGTCACCCTCCGGATCGGCCTGCACCCGCAGGTCCCCGAAGGCCTTCTCGAGGTCGGCCTTCGAGTAGGGCACCCCGACCTGGTAAAGGGCCTTCAACCGGGCACTGATGTCGCCGCCCTCGAGCTCACGCTCGGCGAGAAAGGCATAAGGCGGCATCACGGATTCCGGAACGACTGAGCGGGGGTCCTTGAGGTGCTGAACGTGCCACTCATCCGAGTAGCGGCCGCCCACGCGGGCGAGATCAGGCCCCGTACGCTTGGATCCCCACTGGAAGGGGCGGTCGAACATGCTTTCGGCGGCGAGACTGTAGTGGCCGTAGCGTTCCACTTCGTCGCGGAAGGGGCGGATCATCTGGCTGTGACAGGTGTAGCAGCCTTCACGAACGTAGATGTCGCGCCCAGCCTGTTCGAGCGGGGTGTAAGGACGCACGCCTCTCACCTTCTCGATCGTGTTGTCGATCCAGAACAGCGGCGCGATCTCGACGATGCCGCCGATGGCGACGGCTATGAAGGCGAACAGGCCAAGCAGCGTGACGTTGCGTTCGAGCTTCTTGTGCGTTTGGAGCACCGGTGAGGTCTTGGAAGTCATCGGAGAACAGCCTTATTCGGCGGGAACGAGGTCAGAGCCGGGACGGGGCGTAACCGGCAGGGGCGCGGGCGATGCCCCCGACGGCAAGCCGCGGGCATTCCCACCTGTCAGCGGGCGGTCACGGCTGGAATCGAAGGCAGCGCTGTGCATGGGCCGTTCGTCGCGCAGCCTGCCGGCGATCGTCAGCCAGACGTTGGCGGTCATGATCGCGGCGCCGGCAAGATAGAGCCCCCCGCCAAACGCGCGCAGCAGGTACATGGGATGGAGAGCGGCGACCGTCTCGGCGAAGCTGTTCACCAGATATCCGTCGGCACCGTATTCGCGCCACATCAGGCCCTGGGTGATCCCTGCCACCCACATCGAGGCGGCGTAGAAGACGATGCCCACGGTCGCGAGCCAGAAGTGCCAGTTTACCCAGCGCAGGCTATAGAGCCGCTGGCGCTGCCAGAGGCGCGGGACCAGGTAGTAGATCGCCGCGAAAGTGATCATCCCGTTCCAGCCAAGCGCCCCGGAGTGCACATGGCCGATGGTCCAGTCGGTGTAGTGCGACAGACTGTTGACCGACTTGATCGACATCATCGGCCCTTCGAAGGTGCTCATGCCGTAGAAGGCGAGCGCCATCACCATCATGCGGATGATCGGATCGGTGCGGATCTTGTCCCAGGCGCCATTGAGCGTCATCAGGCCGTTGATCATGCCGCCCCAGCTCGGCATCCACAGCATGATCGAGAAAACCATGCCCAGCGTCTGAGCCCAATCCGGCAGCGCCGTGTAGTGAAGGTGGTGCGGACCCGCCCAGATGTAGAGGAAGATCAGCGCCCAGAAGTGAATGATGGAGAGGCGGTATGAGTAGATCGGCCGTTCTGCCTGCTTGGGCACGAAGTAGTACATCATGGCCAGGAAGCCGGCCGTCAGAAAGAAGCCCACGGCGTTGTGGCCATACCACCACTGCACCAGCGCGCCCTGCACCCCGGCGAACAGTGGATAGCTCTTCGAACCGAAGAAGCTGACCGGGATATCGAGATTGTTGACGATGTGCAGCATCGCCACGGTCAGGATGAAGGCGAGATAGAACCAGTTCGCCACATAGATGTGCGGCTCGGCGCGCTTGACGAGGGTCCCGACGAAGACCGCCAGGTAGGCGACCCAGACGAGCGTCAGCCACCAGTCGACGTACCATTCGGGTTCGGCATATTCCTTGGATTGGGTGATACCCAGAAGATAGCCGCTGGCGGCGAGCACGATGAAGAGCTGGTAGCCCCAGAAGACGAAACGGGCGAGCCCGGGGAAAGCAAGTCTCGCCCGGCATGTGCGCTGGACCACGTAGAACGATGTGGCGATCAGCGCATTGCCGCCGAACGCGAAGATGACCGCGGAGGTGTGAAGCGGTCTCACGCGTCCGAAGGTGGTCCACTCGAGATCGAGGTTGAGCACCGGAAACGCGAGCTGCAGCGCGATGAAGAGCCCGGCGAGGAAGCCGGCCATACCCCAGAACACAGTGGCAATCATGCCCCAGCGGATCGGATCGTCGTCGTACTTGCCCGGGTCGACAGGCGCTTTGAGGATCCCGCGCGCGACGGCTGCGTAGTCGACACGGCTGATGCTGACCCACAAGCCGATGAGGGCGGCCAAGCCCACGATCGTCATATGGACGGCAAACCCATGGTCGGCAGCCGCCGCGATAGCGATTATCGAAGCTACCAGCGCAGCCATCCACCATCCGGCGCGCGTGAGAACCGTTTCCATGAACTTTCCCTTTGTTGGGTGTGCAGTGCAGCCACTGCGAGCGCCGCGGCAGGCAGGCATTGAGCGAGATCAAGATTGCGCCCCATTCGTAATTTACCGGAGATGCCGGTTTGCGCCGGATCAATGTCGCGCCCCGACCGTGCCGCCAGTCTCTCAGAGCGCCGCAACAATCCTGGTTCGCGACGGGCGAACGCTGCGGCGTGCAATGAGGGAACATGAAGAAGCTGACGCTATGGGCGCCCGCCATCGCTGCGATCGCCATCTCAACCCCCGCGCTCGCGGGCAGTCCTCAAGGTCGCTGGCAGATCAAGGTCCTGGGGACCGCTGTGCTGCCCGACGGGAAAATCGACGAGGTTCTGGTAGATCCCGGCTTACCGGTCGGCACCGACACGAAAGCCGATGACAACGTCGTGCCAACGGCCGCGATCGAGTACTTCTTCACGCGGAACGTGTCGGTCGAGACGATCTGCTGCGTAACGGAGCACGATGTCGATGTCGCGACAGGGCCCCTCAAGGGAGGGCAGCTCGTCGCGGACCGGAAGATCATACCAGCGACGCTCACGGTGAAATTGCATCTGCCCACGCGAAGCGGCTTCAAGCCGTACGTCGGCGCCGGGCCGGCCTACTTCATCTTCTTTGACGAGAAGCCTGGCGCGGCGGCACGTTCGGTCCTCGGCGCAACCAAGCTCGACTTCAACGACAAGGTCGGGGTCGCGTTGCAGGCCGGCGTCGACGTCGCGATCGGAGATTCCGGACTCGGGCTGAGCCTGGATGCCAAGCGCTACTGGGTTCGCCCCACGGCCCATTGGTCGGACGCCGCGGGCGCCGAAGTGCTTGCAACCCGGCACAAGCTCGATCCCTGGGTGCTGAGCGCCGGCGTCGCCTACCGCTTCTAATCGCCAGAGCACGAGGAAGCCCCGCATCCGTGGGGCTTCTTTTTGCGGAGGTTGGGCCCGCGTGCGCGTGCGGTTGCAGTGCGCGTTGGGCCAAACAACTGCGGGCAGATTGGCCCGCGCAACCGACACAACGATGAAGCGGCGGAAATCGGCTCCGCCGCTTCATTGTCTTGCGGGCGATTGGCGCCCGTCAGGTCAGTTCTATTTCCTTTGCGCGCTTTTCGGCGTGAGCCTTGAACATCTCTATGATGTCCCCAGAGGTGACCGGGCGCGTTTCGGTGGTCGGCACGGAGCCGCCTGACGATTTCGGCGAGGTGTCGATTTTCTTGGCCGCGGCGCGTGCGTGGCAGGCTCCCACGGTCATGTCCTCGCGGCGATTGTGCGCGAATAAGGCGTCGTGGCGGAGCCAACGGATCGCGTTGAGGTGCGTCACCTTGTCGATCTGCTCGTCGCTGAGGTTCTCGACCTGCTTCCACAGCAGTTCGGCAGCATCAGGCCACAGCGCGTCGGAGTGGGGATAGTCGACTTCGTAGGTGACGTTGTCTTCGCCGACCTCGGCCAGGTTCTTGATGCCGTAGGGGTCCCAGAGGAAGCAGTGCGCGAAATGCCGCTTCATCAACTCGCTGGGCTTGATGTCCTGAAAGCGCGATCGCGTCCAGGCCTTGTGCCGCCAGTTCGAGAAGTCGGCGCGCTCCATCAGGTAAGGCACCCAACCGATCGAGCCTTCGGAGACGATGATGCGCATGTCAGGGTACTGATGCAGCTCCTCAAGCTGAAGCCAGTCCGCAACGCCCTGCGCGACCGAGAGCGGCATGGTGGAGATCCAGGCCTCGATCGGTGTCTCCATAGACGCGTGCGGCGCCGGATTGCCCGAGCCGATATGAAGCGCGATGGTCATGTCATTGTCCATTAGCGCCTTGAACATCGGGTTCCAGTAGTCGTTGTGAATGCTGGGCAGGCCTTGAACGGTCGGGTTCTCGTTCATCGAGACGACGCGAAAGCCCTTCTTCGCGCACCGATGAATTTCGGCGACGGTCGCATCCATGTCCCAGGTCGGCATGATGGCGAGCGGAATGAAACGGCCGGGGTAGGCCATGCACCATTCGTCGTAATGCCAGTCGTTGTAGGCCTGCATGTGCCGAAGCGACAGCGCCTTGTCGGGGGCCTTGTGGAAAGTCTGGCCGTCGAAACCGATCGAGTTGCCGAAGCACATCGAGGCTGCGATGCCGTTCACGTCCATGTCGTCGATGCGCTTGTGCACGTCCCAGCAGCCGTCGCGCAGCTGGTCGAGCGAAGTCGGCTCCATTCCGTATTCGTCGAAGGGTCGGCCGACCACCGCGTTGAGGCCGACCGAGGGCCGGATGTAGCCCTGATATTGCCAAAAGTTCTTGCCCTGAGCGTCGGTCCTGAGCTTCGGCGCAGAGGCGAGGAGCTCGCCAGAGAGCTGATTGTCGAACAGCGTCGGCGGTTCGCAAATGTGATCGTCGGTGCTGATCACGATCATGTCGTTCATTTGCATTTTGGTTCTCCGTTCAGGCATGTCGGGCGATCCTTCCGCGCCCTTCGCCTCGCGACATTGATTGCGGTCAAATCGCGCGCAGATCGCCCGTGTTCGGTGGAGGAACTTCTCTTCGGAACAGGATTGCGATGATGGGTGAGGCCCAAACGATCGTCGACGCGCCGCCGTGGGCGGCACGTATCCCGGTGGAGGCTTAGGTCTCCGCCGACTGCGCGCGCGAAGAGCGCGACCGGCTGTGGCGCAGGGAATTCGGTGGTTTCACCGGCTGGGGGGAGGCCGCAGGGCAGCACAGCCACATCGGCTACGACACCGGTGAGGGGTTGAAGGAAACGTCTCGAAGCTGCGCCGCGGCGCCGGCGATCCGCGCACCAGCACGACGGAGATGCAGAAATACACCTGGGAAGGCGTCAACACCAACACCACGCAGACTCTGGTGGACGTCGCCCAGACCCTGCCAGACGTTCTCCCTGAAGGTACGCCGGCGGCCGAGATGCTGCGCTATTGGCTGGACACGGCACGCGAGGTGGACGCACAGCGCGGGGTGATCTGGCCCGAGGTCGATCCCGCCCATGTGGCCGCAAGCGGCACGAACTGGCAGATCCTTCCGAACCCGCAGATCGCCCACGCGGTCAACAATATGCTCTGCTATCAGGCGCGGCCCTGCGGCTACGATCCCCGACAAATGCTATTTCGAGGTCGCGGTCTACGAGCCATTCCATTTCTCCTTCTTGGTCTAGGCTATGATAGTCGATGGGCCACTCAGAAGGGGGCGGATCAACCAAGACCGACTGCCGATATCCTGGCGGCGCTCACATCGATGCGAACAGGACCGAGCGGGCGATCCGCGTCTGTGCCCAATCTGGCGGGAGGTCCGCCACGAACAGGTTTTCGGTGCGATAGTGGCTGATCTTCCAGCCTGCTTCGGTCAGGCGAAAGCGGACCTGCAGCCGGCTCGAGCGCAGCATGGTCGTACCATCGTCGAATATCCACGGCTGGAACTGGACCCAGCGGCCTTCGGCGGTGTCTTCTTGGGCGAAAATCTGCTCGGAACACAGATAGTGGGTGTTGAACACCTGTTCCGGATCGCGCGCTTCGAAGAACTGGCGCAGGTGCCGGGCTATCGCTGCCGGGCCGACGTGCCGCCCGAATTTGGCGCCGTGCGCCGCGCCGACGCCTTCCCAAACGGCGTCGGCGGTAAACAGCGCACCCAGCGCCCCGGCACGATCCTCGTGCGAAAGGTGCGGTTCCGCGAGGGGAGCGTCGCACAGGAACATGTAGCGACCTAGGACGCGGCGGACCTGCGCCTCGCCCTCCAGCAATCTCACCCGCCGCTCCAAGGCCTCGAGCCGTGCAGTCACGTCGTCCATCCTCCTCCTCCGTCTCGACGACGGTAGCTTAGCCGCCGCCGTTCTGTGCTATCCACCGTTCGCCATGTTCGGTCAGGGCCCAGATCCGTTCGGAGCGAAAGGCGCTGACGCAATGCGGCCCGCAAGGCGCATTGCAGCATCCGTCTTCCAGCCGCCCGCGCAAGGCATGAGCCTCCCACAATCGCGCACTGTCCCGGTCGAAAGCCGAGCGGTCGATCGCAAGCGACAGCCGCACGGCTTCACCGGTCGAGGGTGAAGCCGCGAGGCGGCGCATGATCGCTGCCCCGATCAGGCCGGGCGTAGTCATCGGGGCACCTTCCTCTGGACCTCGTACGGTCACCGCGAGAGAGAGCCAACCTTCAGATCGGCCAGGTAGCCCGCCAATGTCTTGCGCTCGCTTTCGCCGAGCGGCTTCAGGGGCAGCCGGGGGACGCCCGCCGCCAGGCCTCGGTCGCCCAGGCCGGCCTTGACCGTCTTGGGAAGCCCGCCTTTGACGATGAATTCGAGCACCGGCAGGATATCGTAGAACAGCGCGCGGGCGCCCGCGATATCGCCGGCCTCCATCAGATCGAACAGCTTCGCCGGCCGGTCGTCGAGCAGATTGGGCGCGGCCGTGCACCAGCCCGACGCGCCCGCCGCCAAGGCTTCGAGCGTCATGTGGTTGGCGCCGTTATAGAAGGGGATCTCGCCGCGCGAGAGGGCATGGATCGCGTGCATGCGGTTGAGATCGCCGCTGCTCTCCTTGATATACAGCACAGTCGGCAGTTCGCGAACCAGCTTCACCAGCAAGTCAGGGGACATGTCGACCCCGCTGGTCCCCGGATTGTTGTAGATCATGATCGGCAGGTCGGTGGCCCTCGCGATCTCCCGGTAGTAGTCGGCTATCTCGGCATCGGTCAGCTTCCAGTACGAAACCGGGATGACCATCAGCATGTCGGCGCCGATTTCCTTGGCATAGCATGCCTTGGCCACGGCTGCCGCCGTGGTCAGCTCGCTGATGCCCAGGATGACCGGCACGCGACCACCGACGATCTCTACCCCGAGTTTCGCGCCCTCGCGCCATTCCCGCTCGCTGAGATAGGCGCTTTCCCCGGCGCTGCCGAGGAAGGCGATCGCGGCCGCGCGCGAACGCAGCAGGTTTTCGGTGACTGCCCGCAGCGCGGCGCCGTCGATCGAGCCGTCCGCGGTGAAAGGGGTGACCGGGTAGGCGATGATGCCCTTGAGCGCACTGGCCATGAAAAATCTCCTACTTGGCTTCTTCGCGGATCGCGAGGCGTCCGGCGTTCTGGAGCATCGGGGCGTTCTCGCAGGCGAGGTAACGCGCGGGCTTCTCGGCATCGACGTTGACGTGGTGATGCCATGCCCAGACGGGGATATAGACCGCGTCACCCTCTTCCCAGTCGACGCGTTGATCCTCGATCATCGAATAGCCCTTGCCCTCCAAGACGTAGAGGATCGTCTCGTAGGTATGGCGGTGCCGGTTCGACCGGCCGGCTCCGGGGAGGCCGCCGATGGTCAGGCTGATGGCGTGACTGGGCAGGTCGACGAAGTGGACAGGGTGCTTGCGCTCCGCCGAATAGGCCGCGCGGGCGCTGTCCTTCTCGACGCCGCGATGGGCGAGGCGTTCGGGCAGCCGCACCTCGAACGTGGGCGGCGTCTTGTCGAAGTCTGCCGAGTGAAAGGTTTCCTGCGCGGCCATGTGCGGCTCCTGGTGATTATCCTTCGCGCATTGTTGTGGTAGCCGGACCATAGGTCCAAGACTTATATTCGATAATGTAAATAGGTTTTTCCTATGCTAGGGGTGGGCTCATGGACCTCCGCCGCCTTCGTTACCTCGTCTGCGTCGGGGAGGAGCGCAGCTTCACCCGTGCCGCGCGCAAGCTGAATCTGTCCCAGCCGACTCTCTCGCAGCAGATTCGCGATCTCGAGGCCGAACTGGGCGTCACCCTTTTCGTCCGCACCGCGCACAAGGTCGAGATAACCGAGGTCGGGGCGCTGGCCATCGACCATGCGATGCGGGTTCTGGCCTCGGTCCAGGTGCTGAACGATGCCGTTCTCGAATACAAAGGGTTGAGGCACGCGCGCCTGCGGATCGGAGTGACGCAAACCTTCAATGCCCTCTATTTTCCCTCCATCGTCGCCGCGTTTTCCAAGGATCACCCGTCGATCGAACTGGAGATCCTGGAACTGGCCAACGATGCGATCCACGAGGAAGTCGAGGCGGGATCGCTCCATCTCGGCGTCGGCCTCCCGCCCGGCACGACGAGAGGGGTCGTCGAGCCGCTCTATGCGGACACCCTGATGTTCGTTTGCGCCGCGCGCCACCGGCTGGCCGGCGCCTCGCCCATAGCGATAACGCAATTGGCGGATGAAAGCGTCGCGATGCTGACACACGGCTTTCGCACGCGGAGATTGGTCGAGGGGTTTCTCGCGGTCAACGGCGTGACGCCCCTGGGGATCATCGAGTTCAATACTTTTTCCGCGATATTGAACGTCGTCGAATCGAGTCGGCACGTTTCGATCGTGCCCGCCGCCGTCCGGCAGGGCAGGGGCACGGGAGCGTTGCACTTCGCGCCGCTCGTCCCGGAACCACCGTCGCGGATGGTCTGCTTGCTGCGGGCGCAGCCGGGCCGCGAAACCCCGGCCGCAGCGAGATTCGCGGACTACATAAAGGCGGAATGTTCAACCATTTCGGCCTGACCGCAGCTTTCCCCTTTGGGCCAGTGTTTTTGCCGGCGTGACGGGCAGGGCAAGGTGCGGAGGCGCAACCCGGCATCCTCATTGGGGAGAATGTCAGGTGCCGATCCAGCGCGAACGCGCGATACAGTTCACTTGACTTTTCTACTAAAGAGTCGAATTGTGGCCCCACAGACAGGGCGTCCAATCGTCCTTATGGCTTGGTGGGAGAGACGAATGAATGCCGCGATAGACATGCGACGCACCGCATCGAGCGACCCGCAGGCCTTCGAAAAACTGCTGGATGAGATCCGCGTCCGTGCGGACGAGTTCGATACGGCGCAACAGATCAGCGCCGATGTTGTCGCGTTGATGAAGGAAGCGGGAATCTACCGCGCGCTGGTCGCCAGGCAGTTCGGCGGCGACGAGGTGCCCCCGGCCGTCTTCATCCGGATGATCGAACGGATCGCAACGGTCAACGGCTCCGCGGCGTGGGTCGCGAGCTTCGGCCATACGGCGGCCTATATCACGGCCTTGCCGCTCGCCACCCTGAATGAGATTTACGCCGATGGTCCGGACGTGAATATCTGCGGTGCGCTGTTCCCGCCGCAGTCCGCCCCCGCCGTCGAAAGCGGGCTGCTGGTCTCGGGCAAATGGAAGTTCGGCAGCGGGACGCCCGGGGCGGACCTGGTCGGAGTCGGGATCAAGGCGGAGAATCTTGACGACGGGGGGATGCCCCGCATGGCGATCCTGTCGCGCGAGGACGTGACGATCGTTCCCAACTGGGATGTCATCGGCCTGCGTGGCACCGGTAGCCACGATGTGATGGTCGACAAGGTGGTCGTTCCGGTGGAGCGCACTTTCGTTCGCGGCGGCAAGTCGTCGCTTGATGCGCCGCTTTATCGCTATCCGGTCATGTCGCTTGCCGCGCAGGTCCTGGCGGTTGTCGGGCTGGGCGTCGCCCGCGCAGCGATCGATGCCTTCACCGAGATGGCTGGCGGCCGTGCCTCGATTACCGGCGCTCCGGTTCTGGCCAACCGCGCCTACGTTCAGAACGACATCGCCATGGCCGAGGCCAAGTTGCGGTCGGCGCGGGCTTTCTTCTACGAAGCGGCCGAACAGGCCTTCCTTACGCTCGAGACCGGCGACGATCTGTCGATCGACCAGGTGAACCTGCTTCGCCTCTCCTCGACTCACGCCGCTGCGACGGGCGTGGAAGTGACGCAGGCGATGTTCCGGCTGTCGGGCACGACCGCCATCTACAACCAGCATCCTATAGCGCGGTACATGAACGACGCGCAGGTTGTGGCACAGCATGCCTTCCTTTCCGCCGGGACATGGCAGAGCGCCGGCAGCATCCTGCTGGGCCTGCAATCCGCGCCCGGTTTCCCCTGACCATTTGTATGAAGGACCATTGCTCATGACCGATCAGCCCAAGAAGCTGCGCGTGCTGCTCTGCGGTGCCGTGACGCAGAATTTCTTCGATCTCCCGGCTTCCGAAACTTCCATGGTATGGGAGGGGACTGCCAAAATGCTCAAGGGCCTTCGCGACCTGCCCGGCGTGGAGCTGCTCGGCACGCTGGATGACGACGAAACCATGGTCGGGACATCCCCCAACGGTTGGCCCTGGACCTTCTACATCCTGGCTGACGTGCCCGATCGCGACACCGCCGTAGCCGCATGCAACCTGTTCCGCGTCACGCCGGTCGGCGAGCACCGGCTGTGGAAGTACATGCGCGTCGAAGCCCGCATCGGCCGGGAACTGGTCATCCCCGAGTAGGGGCCATCTTGAGAGGACAGGACATGAACGCCACGGCGCAGGAATATTCGAACCTGGTCAAGGACGACCGGGTCCACACAAGGCTCTACAACGATCCCTCCATCTTCGAGGAGGAGATGGATCGGATATTCGCGAAGACCTGGGTCTGGGTCGCCCATGCCAGCGAAGTGCCTGCGCGCAACACCTTCAAGACGGCTCACGTCGGGCGCCAGCCGGTGATCGTCACCCGTGATCGGCATGATGAGATTCACGTGCTCCTGAACCGCTGTCGCCACCGCGCGTCGAGCGTGTGCGAGCAAAAGTCTGGCAAGACGAGCGTGTTCGTTTGTCCCTATCACGGTTGGAGCTATGAGGTTGATGGCAGCCTGCGGAAGGTGCCGTACGATGCCGGCTATTCCGCTGATTTCGACAAAGCTGAGTTCGGCCTCCTCTCGCTTCGGGTCGAACTGTACAACGGCATGGTTTTTGCGACCTTCAATCGCGACGCGCCGCCGTTGGTCGAATTCCTCGGGCCAGCGCGGAAATGGATCGACCTGTTCATGAAGCAGGGAGCTGGTTTCGGCGTGAAGGTCGCCGGTGAACATCGGTTCCGTTTTCCGGGAAACTGGAAGATCCAGTTGGAGAACACCACCGATGCCTATCACTTCCCGATAGTGCACAAGACATTCCTGTCCTCTCTCGATCAGGAGACCGCTGAAACGTTTGACATGATGGGGCAGGGGGGCTGGATCGAGGATCTGGGAAACGGTCACAGCGTCTGCGTCATGATGCCCGAACTGGTCGATCTGGAGAGCGATCTCGACGCACCCATCCCAGAACGTTTCGCCGAGTTGGCAGCGGAACTGGTTGAGGAAGGCCACTCGGACGCAGACGTGCGCAGGATTGTGCGGGCGGTTGGCGGTTGCGGCTTCAATCTGAACCTGTTCCCGAATGTCGCCTGTTCGATGGCCTTCTTCCGCGTGTTGCGCCCAATATCTGTGACCGAAACCGAGATCAGTCACTTGGCACTCGGCATGGATGGCGGTCCCGTCGCGGGCAATCGCATGCGTTTGCGCCTCCATGAGCATTTCCAGGGGCCTATGGGCTTCGGAACTCCCGACGATGCCGAAGGGTGGGAGCGCGTCCAGCGCGGCGCCGTGCAGGGGCAGGACCTTTGGATCATGCTCAATCGAGGGATCGACAAGCCCGAGGCCCATCCCGCAGGTCCCGATGTCGACGAAGTCAGCGGCGAAGCCGGTATGCGGGCTGCTTACGGGATGTGGAAGAGGATGATGACAGCATGAACGCGATCTTGGAGCAGCAACAGATTGCCGGGGCGTCGGACATCGGCTTCGATGAAGCAGTCCGCTTCATCTGGAGAGAAGCCGACATGCTCGATCGGCACGAGTACCGCTCTTGGTTGGCGCTATGGGACACCGCAGGCCAATACATCGTTCCGCTGGATTGCGAAGAGCGTGCTGATTATGCGGATCATCTCAACGTGGTGTTCGATGATGACGCAATGCGGAAGGCGCGCGTGAAGCGGTTGCTCAGCGGCTTTTCGATGTCGGCGGCACCGGCTGCCCGCACGGTTCGCAGCCTTTCCCGGTTTGTCGAGGTGAGTGCCGAGACCCCGGGCATCGCACTGCGCTGTGCCCAGATCCTGACAGAGTATAAGTATGCTCGGCAGCGTGTGCTGGCCGCCGACGTCGATTTCCACCTGATCCGCACGGGCGGAGAGCTTCGTCTGTCGCGCAAGGTCGTAAGGCTGGTCAATGCGGACGATGCCCTTCACGGAATAGGTTATCTGTTGTGAGCCGTGACACTGCAATCGTGACCGGTGGCGGGCAGGGGCTGGGAGCAAGGATCGTCCAGCGTCTCCATATCGCCGGTTTTAACGTCGTGATTGCAGATATAGCCGATGATGCGGCCAGCGAACTCGCTGCGCGGTTGGATCCAACTGGCGCAACGGTCGCAGCCGCCAACCTCGACGTGCGCGATCAGGCGGCGTTCGAGCGGGTGCTCGAAATGGCTACCGCGCGTTGGGGCAGCGTGGAAGTGCTGGTGAACAACGCCGCAATGACTGTTGCCCGTCCCGTCCTGGACATCTCTCCCGAAGAATTCGACGCAGTTCTTGCGGTCAATGTCCGAGGCACGTTCGTCGGATCGCAAGTTTTCGGGCGCTATTTCAAGACGCGGAGGTATGGCCGCATCGTCAACATGGGATCGCTCGCGGCCCAGAACGGCGGTGCGGCCACGGGGGCGCACTATGCAGCGTCAAAAGGGGCGATCCTGACCCTGACGAAAGTGTTCGCCCGCGACCTGGCGCCGTTTGGAATTACCGTGAACGCCATCGCGCCAGGGCCGCTCGACCTTCCCAACGTCCATGCCTTGCTGCCGGCGGACAAGCTTGCCGCCATGATCGGGACGATTCCCGTCGGGCAGCTGGGAGACCCTGGCTTCATCGCGGATGTCATCGCTCTGCTCGCCTCACGCGAGGCGTCGTCGGCAACCGGTGCGACCTTTGACCTCAATGGTGGAATATTCATGCGTTGAAACGTGCAAGCGGTTACGTTTTCACTTGATTATTCCCGTAAGATCGGTATGTGCAAGGACATAGTTCCGCACGGCTTCCAAGCCTGACTGACCACTATCTTTTTGAACGCTGTGACATCGGCTCGTGGCGCGCGAGGCGAAGGCCTGCGTCTGTATCAGCAGTATCGCCAAGTAAAATAGCCTTCTCATAAATATCTGGGAATGCACAGAATTAAAATATCAATGTAAGTGGGGAGTTCCTAAGAATGAGCAATGTTCTCATCCATAATCGTGCGAAGTCTCATTTCTTCTCTGGCCGCCGGGCACTTGTCGCAGCTCTGCTCATCGGGTGCACTCCCGTCGCGGCGTTCGCACAAGATTCAACCCAGGCTCCCGCTTCGGATGACGTCGCTACCGAGAGCTCGGGCGTAGGCGAGATCATTGTTACCGCCCAGAAGAGGTCCGAATCCGTGAACAAGGTCGGAATGTCGATTTCGGCATTCGACGGCAATGCTCTGCAGAAACTCGGTGTCACTTCGACCGAGGATCTGGTCAAGATCGTGCCCGGCTTCAGCTTCGGCAAGACCCAGTATGCGACGCCTGTCTATACTCTGCGTGGCGTCGGCTATTATGACAATGCGCTGGCTGGATCGCCTACCGTCAGCGTCTATGCCGACGAAGTGCCCTTGCCCTATACACAAATCACGGCGGGCGCCAATTTCGACATCCAGCGGGTCGAAGTTCTCAAGGGGCCGCAGGGCACCTTGTTCGGATCGAACGCCACCGGCGGCGCCATCAACTACGTCGCGGCCAAGCCTACCGGGGAATTCGCCGCCGGCGCCGATCTCAGCTACGGGCGATTCAACGCGTTCGAAGGAAGTTTCTTCGTAAGCGGGCCGGTATCGGACACCTTGCGTGCGCGCGCGGCGGTCAAGGTCGAGCAGGGCGGCGCATGGCAGGTGAGCCAGTCGAACCCGTCGGATCGCCTGGGCGACGTCGACCGCCTGTACGGCCGCCTGCTGCTCGACTGGATGCCTTCGGACCGACTTTCTTTCATTTTGAACGTCAACGGCTGGCGTGATCGTTCGGATTCGCAAGCAGGGCAATTCGTGCAGACGAGTTTCGCGGTTCCGCCCTTCGCCGATCCTGCCTTGGCCACCTGGCCGGCTCCGTCACGGAATAACCGGATCGCTGATTGGGACAAGGACCAGAATTTTGCGAGCAACAACCGGTTCTGGCAGATTGCGCTGCGGTCGACCTTCGAAGCGAGCGATGCGCTGAAGCTCATCGCCATCACGTCTTACACGGACTACACGCCGCGGACCAAGACCGACATGGACGGCACCTCGCTGTTCAACTTCCGCTTTACCCAAACCGGTAAGATCGAGAATTTATTCCAGGAATTGCGCGCAGAAATCAAACCTGCTGATGGTCTGAACCTGCTCGTGGGCGCCAACTATCAAAGCGATCGCATTCTGGACAATGGCTATACCGAGGTAAATATCTCGTCCTACCGCGCTGCTCTTGGCACCGGTGTGGGCGATGGCAACGCACGCAACACTACGAAGATCGAAAACTATGCGGTGTTCGGTAATGTGGAGTATCAGATCACGCCGGAAATCAAGCTGATCGGCGGGATGCGCTACACCAATTCCAGAAACGACACGGCGAGCTGCACCTATGATGGGGTGTATGGCACCACCAATCTGCTGCAATCGTTCCTGCTTCAAACGCCAATCCAGCCGGGCGGTTGCATAACCGGGGTGCCGTCAGCCACTTCGCCCACAGGATTTGCTCCGGGCGTGGTGAATCTCCAGGTTCACGAAGACAATATTTCCTGGCGAGTGGGGGCTAACTGGCAGGCAACACCCAATGCACTGCTCTATGCCAACGTGAGCCGCGGCTATAAGGCCGGCGGTGTCCCGCAGCTGTTCGCTTTTCGCTCCACGCAGCTCGTTCCGGTGACGCAGGAAAGTCTGCTTGCCTATGAAATCGGCGCCAAGCTGAGCCTCCTGAATCGCAGGGTTCAGTTGAACGCTGCCGCGTTCTATTACGACTACGCCGACAAGCAGGTGAAGAGCCGCGTTCCGGTTCCGCCAATCGGCAACGTCGAGGCCGCGATCAACATTCCGAAGTCGCGCATCAAGGGCGCCGAACTTCAGCTGATCGTTGCGCCGGTCGATGGTCTGACGTTTTCGGGTGGGGTGTCATATCTCGACTCGCGCATTGCTAACGGAGCCACGGGGTTCGACGCCTTTGGAAATCCGGCGGATTTCAGTGGCGAGAGATTCCCGTTCACCTCGAAATGGCAGGTCAACGGCGATGTTAGTTACGATACCGGAATAACCGATAGTCTCAACGGGTTCATCGGCGCTTCGGTTTGGTATCAAAGCGCGACCAACTCCGGCCTTGGCGACTTGGCCGTGCAGGCTCTCGAAGGTTACGCTTTGGTCGATCTCCGTTTCGGCGTCCGTCACCCGGACGACAAATGGCGCGTAAGCGGATTCATCCGGAATTTGACCGACAAGGATTACAGGCTGGTCGTAACTCCGGTGGCAGACGACGTTATCGCCTACACCGGTCGCCCGCGGACCTACGGGATTGCGGTTAGCTACCGCTATTAAACCACCAGAATGAGCGGCCGGTCGCCCTTGTGCGCCGGCCGGCTTGTTCGCGAGCGCGGCCCCTAGAGGCGCAGCCAACGAAGAATATGACGGGCACGGCATGAAAGCACCGATCGCATCCCTACTGCTCGGAAAGACTCGTCCGTTCGGCGGCGATGGCGAGCGCAGCGCGATCGCCAAAACCGCAATCAGCGGTGCAGTTCGTGTCGGGCCTATGGGCCTCGAGGGTGACGAGCAAGCGGACCGGGTTCATCACGGCGGGATCGACAAGGCCATCCACCACTATCCCCGCGATCACTACGCCTCCTGGCGGGTGGAACTCCCGGATCACCCTTTGCTCCAAGCGCCCGGTGCTTTCGGGGAGAACATCTCTACCAGCGGCCTCGACGAGACGACTGTGTGCCTGGGCGATCAGTTCCGGCTCGGCACGGCGCTGGTCGAAATCAGCCAGGGCCGTCAGCCCTGCTGGAAGCTGAACCGTCGTTTCGGTTCGAATGCGGTACTCGCCAGGATGGTCCAAACTGGCTTCTCAGGTTGGTACTATCGTGTGTTGGAACCGGGGGAAGTTGCCGCGGGCGATCATGCCATTCTGGTCGAACGGCCTCATGCAGATTGGCCGGTTCGGCGCGTGTTCACGCTGCTGATCGGCGGTCGAGCTGCATCGGATCGAGCGGCCCTGCGCGATCTGGCCACCATCGAGGTGCTTTCCGAAAGCTGGAAAGCGCGGACCCATGCTCTTCTCGCAGAATACCCCGGAAGCCGCGTCGACAAGGAGGTGCGCGAACGCAGTGCAATCCTCGATTGAACGCTTGGCTTCCGGCCCAATTGCGAACCGCCACTGGTTCACGACAAAACCTGATTATTACCGTAATGTCTTTTACCGAACTGGTACCTTGAAGGGCCATCGGCACGCACCGCTGGCGAGTTGGAGAGTGATCGTTGCAAACGCCGTCCCTATCAGGCCAGCCGCGCAGTCCGCGGTGGGTTCGCCGCCCGGATGGATCGAACTGGGGCGATTTCGGCCCCGATGACCAGCGCGGCCGATTGAACCTGCTCACGCCCGAGCGTATCCTGCAGGCAGTCCGGGAGGTGCGCGCAGGGCAGACCTTCTGCCTGAGTCTGCCGTTGGATTATCCCGGAGGGAACGTCCTCAACGAGCGTCGATATCCGCCTGTCCTGCGACCCACCGTGCGCAACGGCCTGGCCAATATCAACTATCCCCTCGCGCAGGATAATCCGCAACTGACCGACGTGATGAGCGATGACTCGGTCTTGTTGTACACGCAGTATTCAACGCAGTGGGATGGTCTCGCGCATGTCGGCCAGCTGTTCGACGGGGACGGAGACGGCGTGCCGGAGCCCCTCTACTACAACGGTTTTCGCGCTGGCATCGATGTCGTTGGTCCGGTGGGCAGCGTCATTCAGGATGCATTACCCGATCCATCCTCTGCGACGAAGCTCGGCATCGAGCACATGGCCGAAACCTGCGTCCAAGGCCGGGGCGTGATGATCGATCTGCACGCGCATATCGGCAACGAGCATCGATCGATCGGATATGGCGAACTGCGCGCCGTGATGGATGCCGACAATGTCGTCGTCGAGGAAGGGGACATGGTCTGCCTGCATACCGGGTTCGCCCAGCTCGTTCTCGACATGGGCGGCAATCCCGATGCGCACACGCTGACGAATTCCTGCGCCGTGCTCGACGGGCGTGACGAACGCCTGCTCCAGTGGATCTCCGACTCCGGCCTCAGCGTGCTGGTGGCAGACAATTATGCGGTGGAATCCCACCCCGCCGGCTCGTGCGATGCACCTTTCCATTCCGCCGTACCGCTGCACGAGCTCTGCATCTTCAAGCTTGGCATCCACCTCGGCGAACTTTGGCATCTGACGCCTTTGGCGCGCTGGTTGAGGGCCAACGGCCGTTCGCGCTTTCTGCTAACCGCGCCCCCGCTGCGCCTTCCCGGGGCGATCGGATCGCCCGTAACCCCGATAGCGACAGTATGACCGCAGCCGCTTTTCGCATCGCCTCGATCTGCACGACGCGGCTCGACATCCCGCTAACCGAACCGATCCGCATGTCGTTCGGGACGGTGCGCGTGCAGAACATCGTGATCGTTCGCATGCGTGATCACGACGGATTCGAAGGGTTGGGCGAAGCCCCCGTCATGGGAGGGCCGTATTGGGGCGGCGAGAGCGCCGAAGCGGTCAAGGCCACCATCGATTGTTACATCGCACCGGTGCTCATCGGCACGGAAGTGCAGGGCATCGCCGATCTTGCCGGCAGGCTCAGGGTTCTGGTCAAGGGCAATGCGGCTGCCCGTGCGGCCTTGGAAATGGCCGCGCTTGACCTGATCGGCAAGCGCCTGGGCGTGCCGGCGTTCGACTTGCTCGGGGGGGCCTGCCGAACGACGGTTCCGGTCGCGTGGACCCTTTCGACGGGTTCGGTGGAATCCGACATCGCCGAGGGCGAGCGCGCTCTGGCTCAGCGCGGCCATACCCGTTTCAAGCTGAAACTTACCGCCTACAACGCTTCGGCCGACGTAGTCCGGGCCATTGCCATCATCGACGCATTTCGGGGCAGGGCAAGTGTGATCGCCGACGTCAACCAGGCCTGGGACAGTGTCGCGGCCGCACGTTACCTGCCGCAACTGGCCGAGGCCGGGCTGGAGGCCATCGAGCAGCCGATGGCAGCCGGGGATCTCACGACCATCGCGGATTTGCGCAGGCGGTTGCCGATGCATGTCATGGCCGATGAGGCGATCACGGGGCCGAATGCGGCCTTGGCGATCGCGTCGGCCAAAGCCGCGTCCTGCCTGGTGGTAAAGCCCAACCGCGACGGGGGCATAACCGCTTCCCAGGCGGTCGCGGCGATTGGCGTCGCGAGCGGTCAGGCGCTCTACGGCGGGACGATGCTAGAATCCTCGCTGGCGACCGCCGCTTCGTTGCACCTCTATGCCACGCTGCCGTCGTTGGAATTGGGCAGCGAGCTTTTCGGACCGTCACGCCTCGTTCACGACATCGTCACCGAACCGCTCGTGGCCAGAGATGGGGTGCTGGCGCTCCCGACGGGGCCGGGGCTTGGAGTGACGCTCGACGAAGACCGCATCGCCTTTCTCGCTCGCCAGCAGGAAACGGGAGCATGAACCGTTTCGTCTATACCTCGAGCCCGGCGCGCGTCCTGTTCGGCTCTGGCCGGACCGCCGAACTGCCGGCAGAGTTGGCGCGCCTTTCCGCTCGCCATCCCTTCATCGTCTCGACACCGGGCGGTGCCGTACAGGCGGAGAAACTGGCTAGTCTCGTGGGCGGACGGGCCACGGTCCACCCGCGCGCGGCGATGCATACGCCCGTAGAGGTCACCGAACAGGCCCTGGTCAGGCTCGATCAACTGGGTGCCGACTGCCTCGTCGCGATCGGGGGCGGTTCGCCGATCGGTCTGAGCAAGGCGTTGGCGGTCCGCACCGGAATGCCGCAGATCGTTATCCCCACTACCTATGCGGGATCGGAAGTGACGGACATCCTGGGCGAGACCTCGGGCGGGGTCAAAACCACCCGGCGCGATCCCGCGATCTTGCCGGAAGTGGTAATCTATGACGTCGATCACACTCTGTCGCTCCCTCCGGCACTGTCGGTCGCGAGTGGCCTGAATGCCATCGCCCATGCGTGCGAAGCGCTTTATGCCGTCGACGGCAACCCGATCATTGCCCTCCTCGCGGAAGAAGCGATCTCGGCCCTCGCAGCAAGCCTGCCGCTAATCGCCAGGAAGCCGAGCGATCGTGGCGCCCGCGAGCGCGCGCAGTACGGCGCGTGGCTTTGTGGGATCTGCCTTGGATCGGTCAGCATGGCGCTCCACCACAAGCTGGCGCACGTGTTGGGCGGAAGCTTCGACCTGCCCCATGCCGAAACCCATGCGATCCTTTTGCCTTACTCGCTCGCCTATAATGCGCCGGCAGCACCTGAGGCGATCGCCCGCATCACGCGTGCGCTCGGCTCGGCGGATGCGCTGCCGACCCAGCTTCGCACTCTGATCGCCGACGCCGGGCTGCCGACATCGCTCGCCGCGATCGGAATGCCGCGAGAAGGCGTCGGGCGGGCGGTCGAGCTTGCGCTCAAGGCAAGTTATCCCAACCCGCGCCCGCTCGAGCGGGCGCCTCTGACGCAGGCGCTTGAAGCTGCGATCGAGGGCACTCCATGGAACGATTGCCCGGATGGCGCGGGTGGAAAATATAATGGAAAATAGGAGATCAGTTATGTCGGAAGGTCGAGAAAGGTATCTGATTGAAAGCCTCGAGAAGCTCGTGCTCGATTGGATGATTGATAACGGGGTAACGCATGAAGAGTATCGTGCGGCTACCGATCTAGTGATCGCATCGGTTCAGCAGGGGGAACTCTCGTTGCTGTTCGATATCCTGTTTGAAGCGCAAGCAACCGACAACGGCAACAAGACCAAGCCGGGTAGTCCCGAAGCGATCGAAGGGCCGTTCTATATCGAGGGCGCGCCGATGCTGACTGAGCCATACGTCTTGCCACAGCGCGCTGACGAGGCCGGCGACGTTGCGTTCATGGTCGGACGCGTCACCGATTCCGCAGGGAACGGGCTGGCCGGGATCGAGATGGACTTGTGGCATGCCGATGTCGACGGGAAATATTCGAACATCTACCCGGAAGTCCCCGCCTTCAATCTACGCGGCCGCTTCCTGTCCGGGGCTGACGGTCGTTATGAAGTCCAGACGATCTTGCCGCCGCCCTACGAGATCCCCAAGGATGGCCCGACCGGTCAAATGCTGAAGCTGCTCGGCCGACATTGTTTCCGGCCGGCGCACTATCATATCAAATTGCGCGGTGACGGTTACAAGGAACTGACCTCGCAGCTCTATTTTAAGGACGGCGAATACCTCGATAACGACGTGGCAAACGCAGTTCGCGATGGTCTGATCATTCCGGTCACCACGGAAGTTCGCAACGGCAAGGAATGCTGGATAGCCGCATACGACTTCGCAATGGCGCGGGTCGACGAGTTGGCGTCGGCAGGGGCTTAGTCATCGTCAATCGAGAGATTCCCGTGTGGCAGGGGCGCCGGCGGCGGTCGCCGGGGTAACGGTAAGCAAGGTTCCCTGAACGCCCGCATCATTTTGGAAAGACGATTTCATGATCACCCCGCAAAGTTCCGCGATCGCCATCCTGGCCGCTCTGCAAAACACCTCGGCAAAGGCCCGGGACGTTCTCGAAATGCTCACCCCGGCCCATGACAGGGCTCGCGAACTCGGCGCGTTCATCGATGTGGATCTCGATGCTCCGTCGCAGGCGATCGCCTCCGATCGGCGCCGCGATGCGGGCGAGGGCGGCCCGCTTGAGGGACTGCCGATTTCCGTCAAAGACAATGTCTACGTTTCCGGCGCCCCGAGTTCGGGGGCAACGCCCCAGTTGCGCGATTTTGTCGGCGAAGAGGGGCCGGCCATTGCCCGATTGCGGCGTGCCGGGGCCGTCCTGACCAACAAGACCAATCTCCACGAACTGGCGTTTGGGGTGACTGGCGCTAACGCGTGGACCGGTGTCGTGAGGAATCCGTTCGATACCACACGGCTGTCCGGGGGCAGCTCGAGCGGGGCTGCGGTCTCGGTCGCGGTTGGCGCATGCGCCATCGCGGTGGCGAGCGATACTGGCGGATCCAGCCGTGTGCCGGCGGCGCTGTGCGGCGTGGTGGGCTTTCGCCCGACCTTTGCCCGTTACCCCGCCGGCGGGACGCTGGATCTTACACCGTCGCGCGACACGATCGGCCTGATGGCGCGCACAGTCGCAGATGTGGCGCTGGCTGACGGTGTGATCATGGAGACCAGCGGGTCGCTGCCGGAGGTTGCGATTGCCTCGCGGACGTTGGGCGTCGTTCGGGTTCACCCGATTGATCCGGCGGTTGCCGAAGCGTTCGAAGGGGCACTTGTCCTGCTTCGTGGCGCCGGGGTTCGACTGGTCGAGCGGGACTTATCCGCAGCGGCGGCGGCCAACGACGCGTGCGGTTTCGCAATTGCCTTGTACGAAACCAAGCAGAGCCTGGAGAAGCTGGCGCGTTCCGCGCTCGGTATCGACCTCGCCACTTTTGTTGCCGGAATCGCGAGTTCGGACGTTCGCGAGCTACTGGCCAGTCAGCTGGGTGACGATGCGGTGCCCGACGCTGTATACCGCGAGGCGGTGGAGGTTCATCTCCCGCGCCTGCGGGCAGCGATGGCCGAGGCACTGGGCGGGGTCGATGCCTTGATCTACCCGACGACGCCGATCACCGCCCCCCCGCTCGACCACGGCGACATGCTGCCGGTAGGGGACGCGATGTTCCCCGTGTTTCCTGCTCTCACGGTGATGACCAGCCTGGACAGCATGGCCGGCGTTCCATCGATTTCGCTTCCAGCAGGCCTGGTCGACGGTTTGCCGGTCGGTGTGCAGCTTACCGGCGCCGCGGGGAGTGACCGGGCGCTGCTGGCGCTGGCTCAGGCGGTCGAGGCGGTCTTGCCGCCGCGCCCCGTGCCCGGCCTGACCAGCCCATCGGCATCTTCGGGACACCTGTAGGATGCCCATTGGTCGCGCCTCCGCTCGCCGTCGAAGGGCGCCGGACCAGCGCACAAGATGATTGTCCCGTTCGGACCGGACGGCCGGGCGGCGGCCCATGACTGGCCGGAACGCAATAGCCGCCTGATCGCCAGTGAAGCTACCCCGGCGGGCAGGGCGCAGGCACGTTGCCATCGCCGCGTTGGAGCATCATGAAGGGTGGGCGAGTCCACCCGCGTCCCGTGATGGCGAGAGGGCGGGGCAGATGATATTCATGCAAATCAGCCGCGGGGCAATCAGGTGAACAACGTCAATTCGGGTTTGGAGAACTTCGATTTCCGGGAGTGGCCGTTTTACTGGTTGACCCGGGCCGGGGGAGTTTATTTCAAGACGATGGAAGAGGGGCTGCGCGGCCTGGGGCTCGATCTGCCACGCTGGCGGGTGCTGATGAGCCTCTATCAGGAAAACCGCCTCAGCGTGAGCGAGTTGGCCGATCATGCCATCGTCAAGTTGTCGACGATGACCAAGATCGTGCGGCGGATGGAACTGGACGGCCTGGTGCAATGCCGCCCCTTCGCGGATGACCGGCGGGTGACGGAAGTGATCGTGACCGAAGCGGGGCTCCGCGCCGGCGAAGCCGCCTGGGCACTGGCGCACAAGACTTATGACATCGCCTTCCGGGGAATCCCCAGCAAGCAGGAAGCCTCAATGGTCGCAGTGCTTCGCCGGATAACCGAGAATATAGAACGTGAATGACACCGTTCCGGCAACGTGGCCCGCACTACGCTGCATCGGGCGAGCGGCCGATCGTCCGCGGTCCTTCGGTGACTCCGTCGCGCCATATATTGATGGTCGACGTAATTGGGTTGAATGGCTAATGGATGGCCGAAAATTCGATACGTGACAGGACGAATTGGTGGTTATCGACACGACTTCTGACGGCAGTACTTTCGATGCGAGCGATTGGCCGTTCTTCTGGCTCACCCATGCCAGCGGCCTGTATGTCAGCCGGCTGGAAACCCGACTGAAGAAGGTGGGGCTGGACGTTCCCCGCTGGCGGGTGCTCATGTGCATTCGCCCTGGCGAGGCATGCAGCGTAAGCGAAATCTCGCACCTGGCGATCATCAAGCTACCAACGACGATGAAACTCGTTCAGCGTATGGCCAGTGAAGGACTGGTGCAGTGCCGGGCGCGAGAGAGCGATGGCCGCGTGACCGAGGTGTCGTTGACCGGCGCCGGCGAACAGGCGCGAAAGCTGGCCTGGCAGACCGCTGCCAAGATCTTTGCGAAGGTTTTCCCTGGCGGTGTCAGACAGGATGTCGCCAAGTTGAATTCCCTTTTGCAAAGCATGGTCGAACG
>DASVMK010000128.1:0-4004 GCA_036384395.1 Novosphingobium sp. | reverse complement strand
CTGTCGATGGCGAAGCGCAGCATCATCAGTTGCGGGTCGTCCTTGCCCTCGGGGAACCAGGCCTCGGCCGCCTTGTCCCAGTGCTTGGCCTTGCGCGCGGGATCGGTCTCTTCGACCAGCGTGCCGGCGAGGCAGGCGAAGACGTCGTGGCCTTTGCTGGCGAACTGCGCCATCGCCGCGCCGCCGGCGGCGATGCGGTTGCCGCGCCGGGCGTAGAACCAGATGGTGTGCCGCGCATCGCGGTCGAGCTGGGCGGTCATTGGCTCCGCATGGCCCCCGTTTTCCAGCCGGATCATCACCAGCGGGCTCTTCTCCATCGCGTGCCAGAACTCTTCGCGGATATCCTTGTCCATCGAACCCTCCAGTGATCGTGTGGTCGCATCGTTCTTTGCAGAGCCGAAGACCAGCGCAGCTAAAACCGGTTCCCGGTTTTCCGCGCGATGCTTCAGCCCTCGACCGCGTGCATCGTGGGCGGCGGCAGCACGCCGTCCTCGGCCTGCCGCATCAGCTCCTGCTTGCGCGCGAGCATCTGGTCGCGCATCGCCACGAGGTCGATGTCCGTCTGGCGGGTCTGCGCGAAGATGCCCTTGCTCGGGGCTTCCTCTTCCTTGACGTGGTGCTCGACTTCTTCCTGCAGCACCTTGACCTTGGCGTCGTAGTAATCGTCCTCGGCCTGTTCCTGCGAAAGTATGTCGCGCATCAGCACCTTGCAGCCGTCGTGCTCGACATAGGCTTCGGCCACGTCGTCCTCTTCGATCTCGCGCTCGACCGTCGGGTAGAAGATTTCCTCCTCCAGCATCATGTGGATCGTCAGCTCGTTGCAGATCTGCGTGGCGAGCTGCTGCTTGCGCTGGCCCTTGGCGGACTCGAACTTGGCGAACAGATCCTCGACCTTGCGGTGGTCGGCCTTGAGCAGGGCGATCGCGTCGGTGAATTCGTCGGTAGCCATCGTGGGTCTCCTGTGCGTCTCCCTCTACAAAGCCGCGCCGCGGCCAAGGTTCCCCGCCTGGCGAAGTCCCCGCCCGCCGAACGGTGCGGGCCGACCGATGACGCCGCTATTGCGTTCGCGCGCGGGCGCTGGTTTAGCTGCACCGTCGCCGCCGCAAGCGACACGGCGACAAGGAACGGGATATGCGTGGAATTCTGGCCGCAGCGGCCGCCGCTTCTCTCCTGCTCGCGGGCTGCCAAACGCTGCCGCGCCAACCGGCCGACTTCACGGCGGCGCAAGTCGGCGTGCTGCGTCAGCACGGTTTCCGCTCGGTCGACGGCAACTGGGAACTCGGCATCGAAGAGCAATTGCTGTTCGACACCGGGACCTCCACGCTGGCGCCGGGCCAGCAGGTGGTGGTGGAGCGTCTGGCGAGGTCGCTGCTGGCGGCCGGCATCAAGGGCGGGCTGCTCGAAGGTCATACCGATTCGGTGGGTTCCGCGTTGTTCAACCAGGAACTGGCGCGCGCGCGAGCCGAGGCGGTGAAGGCGGCGATGGTGGCGGCCGGCATGAAGGCCGACCAGATCCGCCTGGTCTCGCTGGGCGAAGGCTATCCGGCGCAGTCCAACCGCACCCCGCGTGGGCGCAGGGAGAACCGGCGGGTGATTCTGATCGTGACGCCGAGCGACGCTGGCTGAGGGCGTTCACGCCGCTAGCAGCTTGGCGGTTTCGGGCGCGGCTTGCAGATAGGCGATCAGCCCGCGTTCGTGACGCGACAGCCAGCGGGTGCGGCGGGGCAGGCGCAGCGAGGCGCGGAACGCGGCCAGCGCGGCCTTGTCGCCGGCGAGCGCCAGTAGCGCGGGGTGGATGTACGACTTGCGGGCGATCGCCGGCGTGTTGCCGAGCCGCTGCGACACCGCGTCGAGCAGATCCCGCATCGGCGCCGGCGGGTCCGCCTCGGCCAGCAGTTCGAAGGCGGCGACCGAGGCGGTCCAGGTGCGGAAGTGCTTGGCGGTGAAGTCCTCGCCCATCGCCTCATGGATATAGGCGTTGACGTCGCTCGACCCGACCGGACACGGAGCGCCCTCGGCGTCGAGGAACTGGAACAGGTGCTGGCCGGGCAGGTCCTGCATGGCGCGCACGAAGCGGGCGAGCGCGCGGTCGCTCAGCCGCGCTTCCTGCACTTTGCCTGACTTGGCGCGGAAGCGCAGGCGCAGGACCTGGCCTTTCAGCTCGACGTGGCGCATCCGCAGCGTGGTCGCGCCGAAGCTCTTGTTGGCTTCAACGTAAGCCTCGTTGCCGACGCGGATGCCGGCGGCGTCGAGCAGGCGCACCACGCTGGCGACGGCGCGCGCGCGCGTCAGCCCTCGCTGGGCGAGGTCGCGCTCGACCCGGCGGCGCAAGTCGGGCAGCGTGCCGCCGAAGCCGGCGAGGCCATCGAACTTGGCGCAATCGCGCACCGTGCGGAAGCGTGGGTGATAGCGGTATTGCTTGCGCCCGCGCGCATCGATGCCGGTGGCGAGCAGGTGGCCGTTGGCTTGCGGGCAGAACCAGGCGTCGCGGTAGGCGGGGGGAAGCGCGATGGCGTTGAGCCGCTCGATCTCGTCGCGGTCGGTGATCCGCGCGCCTCCGGCATCGAAGTAGGCCCAGCCCCGGCCGCCCCGCTTGCGAGTCACGCCCGGCTCGCGGTCATCGACGAAGACCAGTTCGGTGTCCTTGGGCACTCCGTCGCTCTCCTTCCGCTCGGGCTGTGAACGGGCGAAGGGGCGGCGCGGTTTCCCGGCGGAACACCGGGCCAGGCCGGACGTTTCCCCGCAGTCATCCCACGTCGAACGGAGCGCGCCGCTTGGAGAAGCTCTTCACCCGCATCGCCAGCACGATCGCCGGTGCGGCGGGGCGCCCGCTGACCTTCATCCTGGCGCTGAGCACGGTCGTGGTCTGGGGCGTGTCGGGCCCCGCCTTCGGCTTCTCCGACACCTGGCAGCTGGTGATCAACACCGGCACCACGATCGTCACCTTCCTGATGGTGTTCCTCATCCAGAACAGTCAGAACCGCGATGCCGCGGCGATGCAGGCCAAGCTCGACGAATTGCTGCGCGCGATCGAAGCGGCGCGCGAGCAGTTCATCGGCATCGAGCACCTGACCGAGGACCGCATCGAGCGCATCCGTGCGGCGCTCGAGCAGGAAGTGGCGGACAGCGAGGACAAGCACGCCACCGCCGACGACACCGTCGATCGGTTGCTCGACCGGATGTGACCATCCCCGCCGCCCGGGCGATCTTCGGGCTTCGCGTCGGCGATGCACTTGCCAAGCCCTCCCACGATGCGGTTCCATCCGGCGCGAAGACAGGAATGGGAGAGAGCCGATGGCACGGCGGTACGAAGGCAAAGTCGTGGTCGTCACCGGTGCGGCGGCCGGGCTCGGACGCGGGCTGGCGCTGGGTTATGCGGGCGAGGGCGCCGAACTGGTCGCGCTCGACATCGAGCCCGAGGGTCTGGCCGAGACCGCGCGGCTGATCCGCGACGCCGGCGGCGCCTGCACCACGCACCGCATCGACTTGTCGCAGGAAACCGAGATCCACGCGGTCGCCGCCGCGATCCTGGCGGCGTTCCCGCGCATCGACGTGCTCTACAACAACGCCGGCCTCGCCTATGGCGCGATCAACGCCCCCATCGACACGCTCGACATGGCGGGCTGGCAGCGCTTCCTGGCGATCAACACGATCGCGCCGCTGCTGCTCGGCCAGGCGCTGCGACCGGCGCTGGCGGCCGCCAGGGGCTGCATCATCAACCAGTCGTCGATGGCGGCCTATCGCCCGGCCTCGGTCTACGGCGTGACCAAGGCGGCACTCAACCAGATCACCTATGGGATGGCCGCGCTGCTGGGCGCCGACGGCATCCGGGTCAATGCCATCGCGCCGGGGCTGATGGAGACGCCGGCCAGCACCGCCGCGCTGCCGCCCGAGACGCGCGAGCGCATCCAGGGCGGGCAGATGCTCGGCCTTCACGGCACCACCGACGACATCGTCGCGCTCGGGCTGTTCCTGGGATCGGACGACGCGCGCTTCATCACCGC
>DASVMK010000127.1:0-10798 GCA_036384395.1 Novosphingobium sp. | reverse complement strand
GGAGCCGTCACGCCCAGGGCGAACAGGGAAAGGGCGGTGGCAATGGAATTCTTCACGGATCGATTCTCCTCTCGGCGCCCCCGGTTACGCGAGGTGGGGAGGAGAGGGCCGAAGCGGAACGCTTTTGCGACGGATCAGGCCTGAGGCGCGGCGAAACGTGCCATAGCGCGGCAAGCGTGCGACAGCCGCGCGGGTGCCGTGAAGACACCGCGCGCAATATTCCGAAAGAAAGTGAATTGGTCGGGGAAAGAGGATTCGAACCTCCGGCCCCTGCCTCCCGAAGACAGTGCTCTACCAGGCTGAGCTATTCCCCGACCGTTCGCGTCCACCGTCTGAAAGCTCAGGGGTGGGCGAGGCAGGAGCGCGCCTATAAGGGGCGTTTCGCGGGGTGGCAAGCGCTCATTGAGGCGGCTAGGGTCGCGGCATGGCCACTGCCGCACCGCGATCCGATTCTGCGTCCGAAACCCATTGGGAATGGCAGTACCTCGACCTCATGCGCCGCATCTGGGAGCGCGGGGACGAGCGCGTCGATCGCACCGGCGTCGGCACCCGTTCGATCTTCGGCGCCGAGATCCGCTTCGATCTGGCGGGCGGGGCGATGCCGCTGCTCACCACCAAGCGCGTATATTGGAAGACCGCGAGTCGCGAGATGCTGTGGTTTCTCACCGGCGAGACCAACATCCGCCCGCTTTGCGCGCAAGGCGTGGAGATTTGGACCGACTGGCCGCTCGACCGCTACCGCCGCGAGACCGGCGAGGCGATCGCGCGCGAGGATTTTTCGCAGCGCGTCGTCGCCGACGCCGATTTCGCCGCGCGCTGGGGCGATCTCGGTCCGGTCTATGGCAAGCAGTGGGTCGATTGGCCGGTGTACGAGCCGATCGGCGACGGAACGTTCCGCCAGCGCGCACAAGGGGTAAATCAGATCGCCGAACTGGTTGCCGGGATCAAGGCCAACCCGGGCGGTCGCCGCCATATCGTCGAGGGCTGGAACGTCGCCGAGCTCGACGCGATGGCCCTGCCGCCGTGCCACAAGACCTATCAGTTCCACGTCGCCGGCAACCGCCTGTCGGCCCTGCTCTACCAGCGCAGCTGCGACCTCGGCCTCGGCTTCGCCTTCAACATCTGGTCGCTGGCGCTGCTGACCCGCATGGTCGCGCAGCAATGCGACCTGGAGCCGGGCGAGATCGTTTGGATGGGGGGCGACGTTCACCTTTACCTCAACCATGCGCCTTTGGTCGAAGAGCAGCTCCAGCGGCGGCCGGACGGCGGTGCGACGCTTGAAATCCTGCGCCGTCCGGCGTCGATCTTCGACTATCGGATCGAGGATTTCGCCGTCTCCGGCTACGCCCCGCAGGCCCACATCGCGGCGCCGGTCGCAGTTTGACGCTTGAAATAAAGTTTCACTGGCGTAAAACTTCCTTCCAGAGCTGCGGTCACGCCGCACAAGTGGGAAGAGAGCGATCGATGGGTGAGGCTAGAGCATGACCGGGACGCGCCGCGGCAATTTGCCGCCCTTGTCGCTCCACGTGCCCGAGCCGAAGAACCGGCCCGGCGATCCCGCCGATTATTCGCATCTGGCCATTCCCCCCGCAGGCACGCAACCGCGTCCGGACGAGGCCTGCGCCGCCGCCGATACGCATCCGCTCTGCACCGATCTGATCCGTGTGCTCGATGACGAGGGCCGCGCCCTTGGCCCTTGGGATCCCCGGCTCGATCCCGAGACGCTGCGCCGCATGCTGCGCGCGATGGCGCTCACCCGGGCGTTCGACGATCGGATGCAGCGCGGTCAGCGCCAGGGCAAGACCAGCTTCTACATGAAGTGCACCGGCGAGGAGGCGGTCTCGGTCGCCGCCGCCTTCGCGCTCGCCGACGACGACATGGTGTTCCCCAGCTACCGCCAGCAGGGGATCCTCATCGTGCGGGGTTACCCCTTGGTCGACATGGTCAACCAGATCTACTCGAACCGCGCCGACCGGCTGAAGGGCCGCCAGTTGCCGGTGATGTATTCGGCGCGCGATTTCAGCTTCTTCACCATCTCGGGCAATCTCACCACGCAATATCCGCAGGCCGTCGGCTGGGCGATGGCGAGCGCGATCCGGCACGACACGCGCATCGCGGCGGCCTGGATCGGCGAAGGCGCGACGGCGGAGGGCGACTTCCACTCGGCGCTCACCTTCGGCGCGGTGTACAACGCGCCGGTGCTGTTCAACGTCGTCAACAACCAGTGGGCGATATCGAGCTTCTCGGGCATCGCCGGGGCCGAGCGGACCACGTTCGCGGCGCGGGCGATCGGCTACGGCATCGCCGGGTTGAGGGTCGATGGCAACGACGCGCTGGCCGTCTATGCCGCCGTGCAATGGGCCGCCAACCGCGCCCGCGCCAATCTCGGACCGACGTTGATCGAACACTTCACCTATCGCGCCGAGGCGCATTCGACCTCCGACGATCCCGGGGCCTACCGCTCGGCACAGGAGCGCGACGAATGGCCGCTCGGCGATCCGATCGCGCGGCTGAAGCGGCACCTGGTCGCGCTCGGTGAATGGTCGGACGAGCGGCACGCGGCGATGGACCTGGAACTGGCCGAGCAGGTCAAGGCGGCAGCGAAGGAAGCCGAGAAGAGCGGGATCCTCGGCCACGGGCTGCACCACCCGTTCAAGACCATGTTCGAGGACGTGTTCGAGGATTTGCCCTGGCACCTGGAGGAGCAGGCCCAGCAGGCGATCCACGAAAGGCGGATCAAGTGGCCGGATTGGAAGGAGTGAGGGTGGGGTCATGGTAGAAGAATCCCCCGTCAGCCTCGCCGACGCGCCGACCCGCCGGCTCAACATGATCGAGGCGATCAACGACGCGCTGGCGATCATGCTCGAACGCGATCCCAGCATGGTGATCCTGGGCGAGGACGTCGGCTATTTCGGCGGTGTGTTCCGCGCCACCGCCGGGCTGCAGAAGGCGTTCGGCAAGACGCGCGTGTTCGACACGCCGATCAGCGAGAGCGGCATCATCGGTGTCGCGGTCGGCATGGCCGCCTATGGCCTGCGGCCGGTGCCCGAGATCCAGTTCGCCGACTACATCTATCCCGGGCTCGACCAGTTGGTCTCCGAGGCGGCGCGACTGCGCTATCGCTCGGCGGGCGAGTTCACCGCGCCGATCACCGTGCGCTCGCCGTTCGGCGGGGGCATCTTCGGCGGGCAGACGCACAGCCAGAGCCCGGAGGCGCTGTTCACCCACGTCGCGGGGTTGAAGACCGTCGTCCCCGCCACGCCGCACGATGCCAAGGGCCTGCTGATCGCCGCGATCGAGGACAACGATCCGGTGATCTTCTTCGAGCCCAAGCGCATCTACAACGGGCCGTTCGACGGCTACTATGATCGCCCGGCGAGGCCCTGGACCGGCCATTCCGGCAGCCTGGTGCCCGAAGGCTACTATGCGATTCCCCTGGGCAAGGCGCGGATCGTGCGCGAGGGGACGGCGCTGACGGTGCTGGCCTACGGCACGATGATCCACGTCGCCGAGGCGGTGCTGCGCGAGAAGGGCGTCGACGCCGAGATCATCGACTTGCGCACGCTCGTGCCGATCGACATCGAGGCTGTGGAAAACTCTGTGCGCAAAACCGGGAGATGCCTGATCGTCCACGAGGCGACCCGAACCTCGGGCTTCGGCGCGGAGCTTTCGGCGCTGGTGCAGGAGCGCTGCTTCTACCACCTCGAAGCGCCGATCGAGCGCGTCACCGGCTTCGACACGCCTTATCCGCACAGCCTGGAGTGGGCCTATTTCCCCGGCCCGGTCCGCATCGGCGAGGCGGTCGACCGGCTGCTGGGGGCGGGCTGAGATGGGCACTTACGTCTTCCGCCTGCCCGATATCGGCGAGGGCATCGCCCAGGCCGAGGTCGTCGCCTGGCACGTCAAGGTCGGTGACGTCATCGACGAGGACGCGCCGCTCGCCGACGTCATGACCGACAAGGCGACCGTCGAGATGGAAAGCCCCGTCGCCGGGCGGATCGTCGAACTTGCGGGGGAGGCCGGGGAGAGCGTCGCCATCGGCGCGCCGCTGGTCGTGATCGAGACCGAGGGGGAGGGGGCGGAAGAGCCGCCGATTGCGGTTGTCGCGCCCGAAAAGCCCTCTCCCGTGGAGCTTCGCTCGCCTGCGGCTCAGGTGACAGCGTTGGAAGAGGGGGACGCGCGCCAGCGGCTGCCCATTCCCCTCTCCCCGATCCCCTCCCCTGAAGGGGAGAGGGAGAAGAAGGTGCTTGCGTCCCCCGCCGTGCGCGCGCGGGCGCAGGCATTGGGAATAGAGCTTTTCACCCTTCGTGCGGGACCGGACGGCCTGATCCGCCATGCCGATCTCGACGCGGCGCTCGTTGCGCGCGCGCCTGCTCCGAAGGCCGAGCCTCGGCCTGCCGCCGAACCGCTCACCGGTGCCGGTGAGCAGATCAAGGTCATCGGCCTGCGCCGCCGGATCGCCGAGAACATGGCCGCCGCGAAGCGCCACATCCCGCATTTCTCCTATGTCGAGGAATGCGACGTCACCGCGCTCGAGGCGCTACGGGCCGAGATGAACGCGGCGCGCGGCCCGGACGGCAAGCTGACGCTGCTGCCATTCCTGATCGCCGCGATCTGCCGCGCGCTGCCGGAGTTCCCGATGATCAACGCCCGCTTCGATGACGAGGCGGGGGTGGTCACGCGCTATCGCTCCGTTCACCTCGGCGTCGCGACGCAGACCGACGCCGGGCTGATGGTGCCGGTGATCCGCGACGCGCAGGACCTGGGGCTCGCCGCGCTGGCGCGGGAGATCGCGCGGCTCGCTGCCACGGCGCGTGGCGGTTCGGCGTCATCGGAGGACCTGTCGGGATCGACGCTGACGCTGACCTCGCTCGGGCCCCTGGGCGGCGTGGCGACGACGCCGGTGATCAATCGCCCCGAAGTGGCGATCATCGGCCCCAATCGCATCGTCGAGCGCCCGGTCTTCGTCCCCGACGGCGCGGGCGGCGAGCGCCTGGAGAAGCGCAAGCTGATGAACCTGTCGATCAGTTGCGACCACCGCGTGGTCGACGGCTGGGACGCGGCGAACTTCGTCCAGGCGGTCAAGCGCCGGATCGAGGCGCCGCTCGCGCTATTGGCGTAGTTAGAGCATCGCGCGGAAAAGTGGGAACCGGTTTTCCGCAAATGGCGATGCGACCACAAAAACTGAGAGCGGGTTGCGCGATCCAGATGTCGCGCAATCCGTTCTAGCGCACGATCCCGCTGTAGGCGATGTTGCCGCGGCCTTCGGCGGCGCGGCTGGCCGAGACGCGCCAGCGGACGTGGGTGACGTCCTCGCGGGCCGCGAGCCGGTCGCCGATGCGCAGCTCGCCGAGTTGGCCCCAGGTGCGGCCGCCATCGACGGAGACCTGCTCCTCGTCCTGCGCGCTTTCCTGATAGGCGATCGCGCGCGGCAGCGGATTGGTGACGGTGAAGCCGCCGTTGCCGCCCAGGCGATACCAGGTCACCACGGTGACGACGCGGTCGCCGCGGTTGAGCCGCGCGGCGGGCTCCAGGCTGCGGCGGTTGTCGGGCTTGACCTGCTCGACAAAGACCGCGCTGTCGAAGCTCACGGCCGGCTGCGCGAAGGCGCTGCTCGCGAAGGCGAGCACGAGGGCGCAAGGAAGCGCCCGCAGGAAGATCTGGTTGGCTGTCACGTCGTTGACCCCCTCGGCCCGCCCCCTTGCGAGCCCTGTGCCGGGAGTTTTTCCACCGATTGACGAAATAATGGTTAACGGGGTCTGCGGATTCGGTCTCGAAGGGGCGCAAGGACTCGCCGGATTGCCGCCAGATTCGTGGTTTACGCCGGGCGTCGGCGCGCCTTTCAAGAACTGTCCGCGAGGCTGTTGACAGCCCCGGTTCGCTGGCCTAGTGGCGCGTCTCCCAAGTGGCTGCGCGGGTGTAGCTCAGTTGGTTAGAGTGCCGGCCTGTCACGCCGGAGGTCGCGGGTTCGAGCCCCGTCACTCGCGCCACTTGGGGATTTTCCGACATCGAGGATTGTGGGATCCGGGGCGCGATCATGCGCGGCATTCCCGCCTGCGCGGGGATGCAAGACGCATTTACCCGATCACCCCCAGCGGCCGGTCTCCATCCAGATCAGGAAGCGGCGCAGCGGCAGCAGCCAGACGACGCCGAGCAGGATGTAGATCGGCGTCTGGATCAGCGCGTGCCATCCCGAAATCCACGGCCCGATCAGCCGCGCGACGAGCAGCGCATAGATGCCGAGCCCCAGGCACAGGCCAAGCACGCCGATCGGAATCCGCCAGGTGGGTTCGCGCCGCATCAATCCTGCCTCTCGTAATAGCGGGTGGGGGTCACGATCGCCGCCAGCGGATGATCGTGGGCCTCGATCGGCAGCGAATCGACCAATTGGCAGTCCCATGCAAGCCCGAACGCCGGGGTGTTCGGGTGCGCGGCCAGCCAGCGGTCGTAGTGCCCGCCTCCCTGGCCGAGCCGGTCGCCCGCGGCGGTGAAGCCGAGCAAGGGCACGAACACCGCGTCGGGCCGGACTTCAGCCGCGCCGGCGACCGGTTGCAAGGCGCCGTAAGGGCCGACCTCCAGCCCTTCGTCGTCGTAGGGTTCGTCCCACAACCGGAAGCGCATCGACGCGCCGCGCGCGGCGAACCAGGGGAGGGCGACGCGGCGGCCGTTCTCGAACAGCCACCGGGCATAGCCGGCGGTGGGAGCCTCGGGCGCGATGGCGTGATAGAGCCCCACCAGGCTGCCCTCGGGCACGCGCGCCGCCACCGGGGCGGGCGGGCGCAGGAACAGCAGCGCGCGGGTCGCGTCGGGAAGGGCGGCGACATGGGCGCGCCGTTGCGCTCGCAATTCGTCCCGCAGCCTGCGTTTGTCGTCCACGGTCCGTCCTGTGTTTTTCTCGGTCATCTGGACTGCAGGTCGTTCTCATCCCTATCGTCATCCCGGGCCGAGCCGGGATCCCGCGCTGATCTTCGGGCGCCGCGCTGAAAAGAAGCGGGACCCCGGGTCAAGTCCGGGACGATGGCAATGAGATGACCTTCATTCCCCATGCCAGGGTCGAAAAGGGGTGAGTGACGGGCCCACCGTGGGTCGTTGCCGGGAAATCCACTGACGCCTTCACGTCAGGTGGGGACCATGTGTGCCGGGCCAAGAGCCCGACCAGGGACAGCCCCCTTAGGATTGCTTATAGCCTCAGGGATGTTCTAGCGGCTCGTGCCGGGCAGATCCCGTCCCGGCTTACCTAGGCGCTCACGGGGCCTTCCTCAAGACGCGCCGCGAGATTTTCGAGCTGGGCGGCGATGATCTCGAGCACCTCGGCCTGGTCCGGCAAGCCGCCGGCCGGCTGCGCCGCCGCTGGGGGAGGGGCGGGGGCTGGCGCGGGAGCGGCCGGCGCCGGGTGCGCGCGCGCCTCGTGCAGTTCGTCGGCCAGCAGCAGCGCGGCGAACAGCAGCATGCGCGATTCGCCCTGGCTGGTGACCCCTTCCATCTCGGCCAGCTTCGAACCGATCATTCGGCCGAGATCGGCGACGTGCGCTTCCTCGCCCGGCGCGCAGGCGACGGCGAAGCTGCGCCCGCCGATCTCGAGTGTGACGTTGCTCACGGCCGGGACTGCCGCGCGATCAGCGCGTCGATCCGGCGCAACGCCTCGGTCACCGCGCCGCGCAGCGTGTCGTTGCGCACCTGCAGATCGGCGCGGCTGTCATCCAGCCGGCTGGCCGCCGCATCGAGCCGCGCCAGCGCTGCGTCGATGCGGGACAACGCACGATCGGTCCGGTTCCCGTCCATGCTTTCGCGGATAGCGTGAAATCGGCCCGCTGCAAAGCGTTGACCCATGAACTTGCGGTGGATTGGTGGACCTATCCACCGAACGGGCTGCGCATTCGAATGCAGCGCCTGAATTCGTAGGCTTTGGGCGGCGCGCTTGACGGGGACCGCCCTCCGCCTAAAGGGGGCCGCAAATAGAATCGCCTCCCGGCCGCTGTGGCCGCGCGATGCCACATTTCCGGAGCGAAACCCGATGAGCCTTGATCCTTCCCGCCTCGCGCCTATGGCCAAGGCCATCCGCGCGCTGTCGATGGATGCGGTGCAAGCGGCCAATTCCGGCCACCCCGGCATGCCGATGGGCATGGCCGACGTCGCCACCGTGCTCTATTCGAAGTTCCTGAAGTTCGATCCCGCCGCGCCGAAGTGGCCCGATCGCGACCGCTTCGTGCTGTCGGCGGGCCACGGCTCGATGCTGATCTATTCGCTGCTGCACCTGACCGGGTACGCCGCGCCGACGATCGACGATATCCGCAACTTCCGCCAGCTCGGCAGCCCCTGCGCCGGCCATCCCGAGAACTTCCTGCTCGACGGCGTCGAATGTACGACCGGCCCGCTGGGCCAGGGCCTGGCGATGGCGGTCGGCATGGCGATGGCCGAGCGGCACCTCAACGCCGGCTATGGCGATGCGCTGGTCGATCACCGCACTTTCGTGATCGCCGGCGACGGCTGCCTGATGGAAGGCGTCAACCACGAGGCGATCGGCCTGGCCGGCCATCTCAAGCTCGGCCGCCTGATCGTGCTGTGGGACGATAACCGCATCACCATCGACGGCAGCACCGACTTGTCCACCAGCGAGGACATTCCCGCGCGCTACCGCGCTTCGGGCTGGCACACCGAGGCCTGCGACGGCCACGACTATGCCGATATCGAGCGCGCGATCGCCGCCGCGGTGGCCGATGGCCGCCCCTCGCTGATCGCCTGCCGCACGGTGATCGGCAAGGGCGCGCCCAACAAGGCGGGCAGCCACAGCGTCCACGGCAGCCCGCTGGGCGCCGACGAGATCGCCGCCACGCGCGAAGCGATCGGCTGGACCGCACCCGCGTTCGAGATTCCGGCCGAGATCCTGGCCGACTGGCGCGCGCTCGGGGCCAAGGGCGCCGGCGCTCGCATCGAGTGGGAAGCGCGTCTGGCAAGCGCTTCGAATGGAGCGGAATTCTCGCGTCGCATGGCCGGCGATCTGCCCGCCGGTGCGCCCGGCGCCGAGGCCATCGCGACGATGCTGGCGACGCCGCAGAAGGTCGCCACCCGCAAGGCGAGCGAGCTGACGCTCGAAGCGCTGACCGCCGCGATTCCCGAGATGGTCGGCGGCTCGGCCGACCTTACCGGCTCGAACAACACCAAGACCAAGGCCACCGGCCCGTTCTCGGCCGAGGACTATTCGGGCCGTTACGTCTATTACGGCATCCGCGAGTTCGGCATGGCCGCGGCGATGAACGGCATGGCGCTGCACGGCGGCGTGATTCCCTATGGTGGCACGTTCCTGGTATTCTCGGACTATTGCCGCAACGCGATCCGCCTCTCGGCGCTGCAGCAGACGCGGGTGATCTACGTGCTGACCCACGACAGCATCGGCCTGGGCGAGGACGGCCCGACGCACCAGCCGATCGAGCACGTCATGTCGATGCGCATGATCCCGAACCTCGAGGTCTTCCGCCCGGCCGACATCGTCGAGACCGCCGAGTGCTGGAAGCTGGCGCTCGAGAACAGGGAAACCCCGTCGGTCCTGGCGCTGACCCGCCAGAACCTGCCGCAGCTTCGCGATGCGAGCAGCGAAACCGCCAGCGGGCGCGGCGCCTACCGTCTCCAGGGCGCGCAGGCCGACCGCAAGGTGGTGATCGTCGCCACCGGCTCGGAAGTCGAGCTGGCGATCAAGGTGCGCGCGGCGCTGGAGGCCGAGGGGATCGGCGCCGACGTCGTCTCGATGCCGTCGATGTCGCGCTTCCTGGCGCAGGACGCCGCCTATCGCGCCGACCTGCTGCCCGCCGACGCGCTCAAGGTCTCGATCGAGGCCGGCGTGACGCTGGGCTGGGAACGGATCGTCGGCAGCGACGGTTTGACCGTCGGTATCGACCGCTTCGGCGCGTCGGCCCCGGCCGAGGTCCTGTTTTCGCACTATGGCTTCTCGGTGGAAGCCATCGTTCCGCAAATCAAAGCCAAACTCAGCAACTAATCAGGAGTTTTTCACATGGCGACCAAGGTTGCGATCAACGGTTTCGGACGTATCGGGCGCAATGTCGCGCGCGCCATCCTCGAGCGGAACGACCATGATCTCGAGCTCGTCTCGATCAACGACCTCGCGGACGCCAAGGCCAACGCCCGCTTGTTCCAGCGCGATTCGATCCACGGTCCGTTCTCGGGCACCGTCGAAGTCGACGGCAACGATCTGATCATCAACGGCAAGCGCATCCACGTCACTGCCGAGCGCGATCCCGCCAACCTGCCGCACAAGGCGCAAGGGATCGACATCGCGTTCGAATGCACGGGCTTCTTCACGAACAAGGCGGGCGGGCAGAAGCACATCGACGCCGGCGCCAAGAAGGTGCTGATCTCGGCGCCGGCCAAGGAAGTCGACCTGACCGTCGTCTTCGGCGTCAACGAGGACAAGATCACCGCCGAGCACACGATCATCTCGAACGCATCGTGCACAACCAACTGTCTGGCGCCCTTCGCCAAGGTCCTGCATGAAGCCATCGGCATCGAGCGCGGCCTGATGACCACGATCCACGCCTATACCAACGACCAGAAGATCCTCGACCAGATCCACTCGGACCTGCGCCGCGCCCGCGCCGCCGCGATGAGCATGATCCCGACCACCACCGGCGCCGCGCGCGCGGTGGGCGAGGTGCTGCCCGAATTGAAGGGCAAGCTCGACGGCTCGTCGGTACGCGTACCGGTGCCGGACGGCTCGCTGATCGACCTGACCTTCACTCCGAAGCGCGACGTCACCAAGGAAGAGGTCAATTCGATCCTCAAGGCG
>DASVMK010000126.1:0-11092 GCA_036384395.1 Novosphingobium sp. | reverse complement strand
GTGATCGATGTTGTTGCCGCGAGCCGTCGAAGCGCTCTCCTCGCTCGCGCAGGGGAATCGCCTGGCCGTGTTTCGGCTGCTGGTGCGGGCGGGCGCGGAAGGCCTCCCCGCCGGCACGATCGCGCGCGAAGTCGGCGTGCGGCCCAATACGCTTTCGACCCATCTGACGATCCTCGGGAATGGTGGCCTGATCCGCTCACGGCGCGAAGGCCGATCGATCATCTATTCCGCCGATTACGACGGCATGGCCGAATTACTGGGCTTCCTCGTCGCCGATTGCTGCGCCGGCCGTCCCGAAATCTGCGCGTCGCTTGTCGCGGCAGCCGAGGGCGGCTGCGCCAGATGATCCGGCGCGCGACTTCGGAATGCCTCGGCACGGCGATGCTGCTTGCCGTCGTTGTCGGTTCGGGCATCATGGGCCAACGCCTGGCCGACGGGAACGACGCGATCGCGCTTCTCGGCAACACGATCGCGACCGGGGCGGGATTGGTGGTGCTGGTCCACATCTTCGGTCCGGTGTCCGGCGCGCATTTCAATCCAGCCGTAACGCTGGCCTTCGCCCTGCGCGGCGAGGCCGATCGGCGATCCGCGGCGACCTATGTCGCGGCACAGCTTATCGGAGCGATCCTGGGCGTGTGGGCGGCGCACGCGATGTTTGCCGAACCGCTGCTGCAGGTCTCGGCCAAGCTGCGCGCAGGCCCGGCGCAAGGCCTTTCCGAATTCATCGCCACTTTCGGGCTGATCGGGACGATCCTGGGCACGCAGCGGTCGCGGCCAGAATTCACCCCGATGGCGGTCGGCCTCTACATCACCGCCGCCTATTGGTTCACCGCCTCGACCTCGTTCGCAAATCCCGCGGTGACGATCGCAAGGAGCCTGTCCGACACGTTCGCCGGGATCGCGCCCACGTCGGCCCCGCTGTTCATCCTCGGACAGATCGTGGGCGCGGTTGCCGGGGTCGGATTCTTTACCTGGCTGTTTCGAGAGGATTGCCCACGATGACTGCGAAATTCCCGATCACCATCTACCACAATCCCGATTGCGGAACCTCGCGCAACGCGCTGGCCATGATCGCGACCGCAGGATACGCGCCCGCCGTCATCGAATATCCAAAGGCAGGTTGGACCCGCGCCCTCCTCGACGAACTCCTTGCCGCGATGGGCGCGAAGCCGCGCGATATCCTGCGAGCGAAGGGCACGCCCGCTGCCGAGCTCGGCTTGCTCGAAGCGGAGGCATCCGACGACGCGATTCTCGAAGCGATGGTGGCGTATCCGATCCTGGTCAACCGCCCCATTGTCGTCACGCCGAAGGGCACACGGCTTTGCCGCCCGTCCGAGGCGGTGCTAGACCTGCTCGATCGTGACCCGGGCGTGTTCGTCAAGGAAGACGGAGAGGTCGTTCGGCGCTGATCATCGCCCCTACCCCGCCAACCACTCGCGCCCCGCCAGCCCCAACAGCACGCAGGCCAGGAACAGCGACAGGAAGAAAACCAGCGTCCAGGGCATGAAGCCGACCGCGTCGGGATCCTTGCGGCGGCTGCGGCGGCGGTCGCCCCACCAGGCCAGGGCGGCGGTCAGGGCGGCGGCGAGGCCGGCGGTCAGCAGGGGCAGCGGGAGCGGAGCCATGTGGCGCCCTTGCCCTATCACGCCTCGCGGTTAAAGGCTTCCCGCGTGACTACTCCGGATCGTCCTCTCCTCGCGCTCGGTCTTCGGATCGGGTCGGCGATGCTGTTCGCGACGATGCTGGCGCTGGTCAAGCTGGCGGGCGAAAGCGGCGTGGCGCTGCCCGAGATCATGTTCTGGCGCCAGGCCGTGCCGGGGCCGCTCATCTTGCTCTACCTGTGGCGGCGGGGCGAGTTGCACCGGCTGCGCACCCAGCGCCTGGGCAGCCACGCGCGCCGGGCCGGGCTCGGCACGTTCAGCATGATCTTCAACTTCGGCGCGGGCATCCTGCTGCCGCTGGCGGTGTCGACGACGCTGGGCTTCACCACGCCGCTGTTCGCGGTGGTGATCGCCGCGCTGTTCCTGCGCGATCCCGTCGGCCCCTGGCGCTGGACGGCGGTGGTGCTCGGTTTCCTCGGCGTCGTCGTCATCACCCTGCCGGGCGGCGAGAGCCTGCCGGTGCTGGGCACCGCCTGCGGGCTGATCGCCGCGCTGATGATCTCGGTCATCAACTATCAGATCCGCGACCTCGGCCGCACCGAGGAACCGATCCGCACGACGTTCTACTTCTCGATCTTCGGCTGCGCGATGGCCGCGCTCGTCCTGCCCTTCTACATGACCGCGCACACGCCCGCGCAATGGGGGCTGCTGCTGGGGATCGGTACGATCGGCACCGTCGCGCAGATCCTGCTGTCCGCCTCGCTGCGCTATGGCGCGGTCGCGGCGGTGATCGTCATGGACTACACCGGGCTGGTCTGGGCGACGCTTTACGGCTGGCTGATCTGGGATCGCCTGCCGCCGACGATGACCTGGATCGGCGCGCCGCTGATCATCGCCTCGGGGCTGCTGATCGTCTGGCGCGAGCATGTGCTCAACCGCCGCCCGAGCCCAACCTCGCCGCTCGACGGCGACTGACTGACTTGCCCCTTTGGGCCGAGAGGTTCATAGGCTCGCCGAGATTCCCCCACGCTTTCCCGAAAGGCCAGCAATGAAGGTCCGCGTTCACGTCAGCCTGAAGAACGGCGTCCTCGACCCCCAGGGCCGGGCGATCCACCACGCGCTCGAGGGTCTGGGCTTCTCGGGCGTCTCCGACGTGCGCGCCGGCCGGCTGATCGAGCTGGACGTGGACGAGAGCGTCACCGATGCCGCGCTGGACGAGATGTGCCGCAAGCTGCTCGCCAACATGGTGATCGAGAACTACCGGGTGGAAAGGGTGGCCGCATGAGCTTCCGTTCCGCCGTCATCACCTTCCCCGGCTCGAACTGCGACCGGGACATGGCCGATGCGCTGGAGAAGGTTTCCGGCACGGCCGTGGCCCGCGTCTGGCACGGCGACGCCGAGCTGCCGCAAGGGCTGGACTTCATCGCCCTGCCGGGCGGCTTCTCCTACGGCGACTACTTGCGCTCGGGCGCGATGGCGGCCCGCAGCCCGATCATGCGCGCGGTGGTCGAGGCCGCCGGCCGCGGCGTGCCGGTGCTGGGCGTGTGCAACGGTTTCCAGGTGCTGACCGAAGCCGGCCTGCTGCCCGGCGCGCTGATGCGCAACGCCGGCATCCGCTTCGTCTGCCGCGAAGTCCCGCTCGTGGTCGAGAATACCCAGTCGCTGTTCACCGCCGGCTACGCGACCGGGCAACGCATCGTGATCCCGGTCGCGCACCACGACGGCAACTACTTCGCCGACGACGCGACGCTCGACCGGCTGGAAGGCGAAGGCCGCGTGGCATTCCGCTATGCCGAGAGTGTCAACGGCTCGGCCCGCGACATCGCCGGCATCCTCGACCCCGGCGGCAACGTGCTCGGCATGATGCCGCACCCCGAACGGATGATCGAACCCGCCCACGGCGGCACCGATGGCCGCGCGCTGTTCGAAAGCGCGGTGAAGGGTCTGGTCGGGGCCTGAAGCTCAGGCCGCGGTGCCCGCCATCCGCCGGCCCTGCTGGTCGAACAGCGCCTGGACATCGGCCAGCGGCATCGGGCGGCCGAAGTAGAAGCCCTGGATCTTCTTGGCGCCGAGCTGCCGGACGACGGCCAGCTCGGCCTCGGTCTCGACCCCCTCCGCGGTGGTCGACATCTCCAGGCTGTCCGCCATCGCGACCACCGCGCGGATGATCGCCAGGCTCTCCGGGTTGCCGGTGGCAGCGCCCTGGACGAAGCTGCGGTCGACCTTGATGGTCGAGAAGCGCAGCTTGCGCAGGTAGCCGAGCGACGAATAGCCGGTGCCGAAATCGTCGAGCGCGATCGTGCAGCCGAGCGCCATCGCCTGTTCGAGCGAGGCGCGCGCCTGGTTGGGATCGCGCAGGAAGATGCTCTCGGTCACCTCGATCTCGAGCCGGCTGGCGGGCAACCCGCTGGTCGCCAACGCGGCGACGACGGTGCTGGCGAAATTGGGATCGAGCAGCTGCTCGCCCGAGACGTTGACCGCCACCTTGACGTGTGCGGGCCAGTGCGCCGCCTGGCGGCAGGCCTCGCGCAGCACCCATTCGCCGATCGGCACGATCAGCCGGGTGTCCTCGGCCAGCGGGATGAACTTGCCCGGGCTGACGAAGCCGTGCTCGTCGCTATTCCAGCGCACCAGCGCCTCGAAGCTGAGCACTTGCTCGGTCCGCGCGTCGACCACCGGCTGGTAGTGGAGCACGAACTCGTCGCGTTCCAGCGCCCGGCGCAGCGACAGCTCGAGCCGGCGGCGCTCCTCGGCATTGGCGTGGAGCGCCGGCTCGTAGACGAAGTGCAGCCCCCCGCCCTCGTCCTTCGAGCGATAGAGCGCGAGGTCGGCGTTGCGCATCAGCGTCTCGACCGTCGATCCGTCACGCGGGCCGATCGCCGAGCCGACGCTGGCGCCGACGAACAGCGTGTGGTGATCGACCTCGTAAGGCTGCGACAGCCGCTCGATCACCCGCCGGGCGACGCGATCAACGTGATCGAGGTCGGAGGCGTCGCGGATGACGATGGCGAACTCGTCGCCGCCGAGTCGTCCGCACAGCTCGTTCTCACTCATCTGCTCGCGCAGGCGCTCGGACACGCGCGCCAGGAGCTGGTCGCCGACCTGGTGGCCGAGCGTGTCGTTGACCGCCTTGAAGCGATCGAGGTCGATCATCAGGAATGCGCAGCGCGTGCGCCATTGCTCGGCATAGCGCATCGCCTCGGCGAGCGCTTCGGTCAGCATCATACGGTTGGGCAGCCCCGTGAGCGTGTCGAACCGCGCCATGCGGGCGATCTTGTCGGCGCTCTCGCGCTGCTCGGTCACGTCGGAGCCGACGCCGCGGAACCCGTCGAACACGCCGTGCTCGTCGTACCGGGGCGTGCCAGACAGCTCCCACCAGCGCTGCACGCCCTTGATCGACACGCGGATCAGCAAGTTGGAAAAGTGCTCCGCGCGCTTCAGGCGCTCGGCAAGGTCGTGGAGGCTGGAGTGGAATTCGCCCGATTCCCAAGCCTCGCCGGCGATGAGCTGGAGGAAGGGCGTGCCCTCGATCTGGCGCGATTCCATGCCCAGCGCATAGGCGAAGCGCGGCGAGACCGAGCGCGCGCGGCGGGCGGTGTCGATCTGCCACAACCAGTCGGCCTCGCCCTCCTCGAACTCGCGCAGCAGCAGCGAGACCACCTCGCTGGTCTCGGCCATGCCGGCCTCGGAAATGCGCGCGACGAGATAGCTGCGCGCCGCCTGCAGCGCCCCGGCCGAGACCGCGGCGGCATAGACCAGCGCCAGCACCGCCATCTCGTAAACCCCTGAGAAGGCGAAGGCGCCGGCGGCGGTCGCGCCGACCACGCCGGTGAACAGCAGCGTGCCTAGCGGCACCGCTGACAGCGCGACAGCCGACACGGTCATCAGCAGGCCGATCACCGACCAGACCTTGAGCATCGTCGCCTGGTCGGCGAAGAGCCCGAACACCGCAACCGGAACGGTCCAGACCGCCGCCGTCAGCAGCGCGGCGCGAGTGTGACCCTTGATCTCCGCGCGGCTGATCCGCCGCCGATCGACGTCCCCCAGAATCCGGTCGTAGCGCGAAGAATGGTGGAGCGCCGCGCAGACCGCGAGCAGCCAGGCGAGGAGCGCGATCGCATCGACCTTGCCGAGGAGCAGCGCGACCACGCAGAGCCCCGCGCCGCCGTGCGCCGCGACCCGCACCGACGCGGCACGGGCGAGGCTGGCATATTGCAGCCCGCGCAGCCAGGTCCAGTCGCCGTCGGCAGGACTCGTCAGGCCCAGCACCGCGAGCGCGGGCAGGTCCTTGGGCAGCGACCGGGTTGGAGCGTCGGCGGGCGTCACCCCGCTCCTATATGGGATAAATCCTTATCGCCGCGTAAAGCGCCCTCATTCCGGTACCATCACTCCACCGTCACCGACTTCGCCAGGTTGCGCGGCTGATCGACGTCGGTGCCCTTCACGCAGGCGACGTGATAGGCGAGGAGCTGGACCGGCACGGCATAGACCAGCGGCGCGATCAGCGGATGGACGCGCGGCATCTCGATCGTCGCCAGGCACCCCTCGCCCGCCTCGGCCAGCCCTTCGGCGTCGGAGATCAGCACGATCTTGCCGCCGCGCGCGCGGACTTCCTGCATGTTGCTGACGGTCTTCTCGAACAGCGGCCCGGACGGCGCCAGGACGATCACCGGCACCGCCTCGTCGATCAGCGCGATCGGACCGTGCTTCATCTCGCCCGATGCGTAACCTTCGGCATGAATGTAGCTGATTTCCTTGAGCTTCAACGCACCTTCGAGCGCCAGCGGATAGTCCTGCCCGCGCCCCAGGTAGAGCACGTCGCGCGCCGGCGCGATCAGGTGCGCCATCGCCCCGATCTCGTCGTCGTGGGCCAGCGCGGCGTTGAGGCAGGCGGGCGCCTCCAGCAGATGCTTGACGACCTCGGCCTCCTCGGCGCGCGCCATGCGCCCGCGCTTGACCGCGAGGTTGGCCGCCAGCGCGGCGAGCACCGCGAGCTGGCAGGTGAACGCCTTGGTCGAGGCGACGCCGATCTCCGGGCCGGCATGCGTGGGCAGCAGCAGGTCCGCCTCGCGCGCCATCGAACTGGTCGGCACGTTGACCACGACGGCGATCGTCTGGCCGGCTTCCTTGCAATGGCGCAGCGCCGCGAGCGTGTCGGCGGTCTCGCCCGATTGTGAGATGAACAGCGCGAGGCCGCCCGGCTCGAGCACCGGATCGCGGTAGCGGAACTCGCTCGCCACATCGATGTCGACCGGCAGGCGCGCGAACTGCTCGAACCAGTATTTGGCGACGAGCCCGGCGTAGTACGACGTGCCGCAGGCGACGATGGTGACGCGGTTGATCGTCGACAGATCGAAGTCGATCTGCGGCAGCGCCACGCTCTGATCGACCTGACGGATGTAGCTGCGCAGCGTCTGGGCGACGACGGTCGGCTGCTCGAAGATCTCCTTCTGCATGAAGTGGCGGTAGTTGCCCTTCTCGATCGTCGCGGCCGAAGCGCCCGAGGTCGTCACCTCGCGGGTGACCGCGACATTGTCCTTGTCGAAGATCTGCGCGCCCTCGCGGGTGACGACGACCCAGTCGCCCTCTTCGAGATAGGCGATCTTTTGCGTCAGCGGCGCCAGCGCGAGCGCGTCCGAACCGAGGTAGGTCTCCCCGTCCCCGTAACCGACGACCAGCGGCGAGCCGAGCCGCGCGCCGATCAGCATGTCGGGAAAGCGGCGGAAGGCGATGGCGAGCGCAAAAGCGCCGCGCAGTTGCGGCAGCGCCGCCTTGACTGCGTCCTGCGGCGAGAGCCCGGCCTCGACCTGCTCGGACACGAGGTGGGCCACCACCTCGGTATCGGTGTCGCTCTCGAACCGGCGGCCGCGCGCGGTCAGCGCCTCGCGCAGCGGGCGGAAGTTCTCGATGATGCCGTTGTGGACCAGCGCCAGCTCGGCGGTGGCGTGCGGGTGCGCGTTGGCCGCGGTCGGCGCGCCGTGCGTGGCCCAGCGCGTGTGCGCGATTCCGACCTGCCCAGGCGCCGGATCGGCGGCGAGCACGCGCACCAGGTTCGCCAGCTTGCCCTCGGCCCGCCGCCGCACCAGCTCACCGCCCTGCAGCGTGCAGACGCCGGCGCTGTCATAGCCGCGATATTCCATGCGCCTGAGGCCGTCGACCAGCCGATCCGCCACGTCTTCCTTGCCGACGATACCGATAATTCCACACATTGCGGGTAGTGCTTTCGCTAGAGAGTATAGGGAACGCGGATGCCCGGCATGGCCGCCGGAAAGTCCTTGGTGTTTCGTGTAATCAGGATCGCGCCGTTAACCTGCGCTGTCGCGAGGATAAAGGCATCCATAAGCTTCATCCGCGACCGATAGCGAATATCGGCCGCCGCCGCGGCGATCCGGGCGTCCAGTTCGACGATCTCGAAGTTCGCGAGGGCCTGACGAACGGTGTCTCGTGCGTCGAGAGCTTCCCCCGCCAGCACCTCGGTCCAGACAATCCGGCTCATGCGATGGCCCCGGTAGCGTACCAACTCGGCAGTCGCTTGCGGTTTGCGCTTTAGCCAGTCGATCACGATGTTCGTGTCGAAGAAGGGATCGGCCACCGATCAGATATCTTCGTAAGGTCGGCGATCTTCGCGCATCGCGCGCTGATATTCGACCCCGTCGGGAATGTCGTCCCGGTCAGCCCAAAGACCGGCCCAACGCTCGATCCAATCGTTATTGTCGGCGTTCTGGACCAGGTACAACTTGACCGCGTCGCGGATCGTCGCGGCGCGCGAGCGCTTCTCTTTCGCCGCGAGCGCATCCAGCTTCTCAATGTCTTCGTCGGGAATGTCGGTGAGGATGCGCATCGGTGTGTCCGGCAAGGCCTGCTGGTAATAGAATGATATACTGATATCATATCACGATATCAACCCTTCGCCTTGCCCTCCGCCTTCCGCTTCTTCATCGCGTCGTGGAAGGCGTCCGCCCAGCCCGGCTTGACCAGCTGCTCGGCGCGGACCAGCCGCAGCTCACCCTCGGCGACATCGCGCGACACCGTGCTGCCCGCCGCGACAATGGCGTCCGCGCCGATCTTCACCGGGGCGACGAGCGCGCTGTTCGAGCCGATGAAGGCGCGCTCGCCGATCACGGTCTTGTGTTTGAAATAGCCGTCGTAGTTGCAGGTGATCGTACCCGCGCCGATGTTGGCGCCCGCCCCCACCTCGGCATCGCCGATGTAGGAGAGGTGGTTGGCCTTGGCGCCCTTGCCCAGCACCGCCTTCTTGACCTCGACGAAGTTGCCGACCTTGGCGTTCTCCTCCAGCACCGCGCCGGGGCGCAGGCGGGCGTAAGGACCGACCTCGACCCCGCTCGCCAGCGTCGCGCCTTCGATATGCGAGAAGCCGCGGATGGTCACCCGATCGGCCACGCGCACGCCGGGGCCGAACACCACGTTGGGCTCGATCGTCACGTCGCGGCCCAGCGCGGTGTCCCAGGCGAACCACACCGTCTCGGGCGCGACCAGCGAGGCGCCTTCGTCCATCGCCCGGCGGCGGCGGCGTTGCTGCCAGCGCGCCTCGGCCTCGGCCAGCTCGGCGCGGCTGTTGATACCGGCGACCTCATCCGCGTCGGCGGTGACGACCACCGCGCAGACGCGGCCATCGGCATTGGCGATGTTGACCACGTCGACGAGGTAATACTCGCCTTGCGAATTGTCGTTGCCGACGCGCGCCAGCAGGCCGAACAGTTCCTCCGACCGCACCGCCATCAGGCCCGAATTGCACAGGCGGCAGGCGCGTTCGGCCTCGCTGGCATCCTTGTGTTCGACCATCTTGGATATGCGCCCGTCGGAGGCGATCACCCGGCCGTATTGCAGCGCGTCGGCGGGCTCGAAGCCGAGCACGACCACGGCCGGCGCGTCGTCGGCATGGAGCCGCGCGATCATCGCGCGCATCGTCTCGGGTCGCACGAAGGGTACGTCGCCGTAGAGGATCAGCACATCGCCGGAGAAGCCCGCCAGCGCCGCTTCGGCCTGCTGCACCGCATGGCCCGTGCCGAGCTGCGGATCCTGCACCGCGATCGCCGCGCGGGCGCCCAGCGCCGCCTCCAGCTGCTCGCGCCCGTGACCCGCGACCACCACCTGCCGCGCGGGCGCCAGTTCGGCGGCGCTCGCCAGCAAGTGATCGAGCATCGGTCGCCCGGCGATCGGGTGGAGCACCTTGTGCAGGTCGCTCTTCATGCGGGTGCCCTTGCCTGCGGCGAGGACGACGACGGCGAGCGGGGCGGCGGCGTTTTCAGATGTCGGAGCGGTCATGGCGGATGCCTTTGCCACCAATCGCTTGCCGTTTCCACCGCCGCGCTGCATGGCCCCGCACCATGCGCGACATCCCCTTCGACATCGTCGGTTTCGACCTCGACGGCACGCTGCTCGATACGCTCGCCGACCTTGGCGCCTCGGTGAATCACGCGCTCGCGCTGACCGGGCGACCGGCGGTGCCCGAGAGACAGGTGGTAAGCCTGGTCGGCGGGGGCCCAAGGAAGATGCTCGAACGGGCGCTGGTCTTGCAGGGCCCCGTGCCCGACGACGAGTTCGAGCCGCTCTACCGCGCGTTGCTCGCGCATTACCGGGCGAACATCGCCGTCCACACCCGCCTGTTTCCCGGCGGTGAAGCGATGCTCGACGCGCTGGCGGCGGCCGGGGTGAAGCTGGCGGTGGTGACCAACAAGCTGGAGGGCCTGGCCCGCCAGGTGCTGGACGAACTCGGCCTTACCGCCCGCTTCGGCGCGGTGATCGGCGGCGACACGCTTGGCCCCGGCCGGGCGAAACCGGCGCCCGACCTGATCGACGAGATGGTCCTGCGCCTGGGCGGCGGCCGCGCCGCTTTCGTCGGCGACACGACTTTCGACGTGCTCGCCGCCCGCGCCGCCGGCCTGCCTGTGGTCGCGGTGCGCTTCGGGTTCAACGACGTGCCGGCGGACGAGCTCGGCGCCGACGCGGTGATCGATCACTTCGACGAGCTTATCCCCGCGCTCGCGCGCCTTTGAGGCTCACCAGCCGGCGCTGGCGAGCGCGCGCTGGAACTGCGCGGCGTGGCGGGCGATCGCCAGCGCCTTGTCGGTGCCGTTGATGATCCGCCGGGCGGCGACGAACTCGCCCTCGCGCGCGTCGCGGCGGCGCGGCAAGTGGCGGGCGAGCGTGTGGCGGCCCCTGGCGTCCCCCGCGAACCAGCCCTGCGCCATGCCGCAGCGCATGACTTGCGCGGCGATCCTACCCTCCAGCGCGCGATCGGGATCGTCGACCAGCGTGCCGCACAGTAGCAGCTCGGCATCGGCCCGCTCGTAGTTCTCCTGCCAGGTGAGTTGGACATAGCCGCGCCCGTACCACGGCCAGTAGCGCAAGTTCCTCCGGCGCCAGGCTTCGGACAGCCAATAAGCCTCGCGCACCGGCTGCATCGTCGCGGCGGTCTCGTGCCAGGCGGTCGCCAGCGCATAGGCGCACCAGGCGCGCGGCTGGTCCGC
>DASVMK010000125.1:0-8344 GCA_036384395.1 Novosphingobium sp. | reverse complement strand
TGGGTGAACACGCGCTGGTGGACGATCTCGATGATGTTGACGTTGTGATCGTAGAACACCTTGGCCACGCGCAGCAGCGAGCCGGGCCGGTCCTGCAGCACCAGCCGCAGCCGCGCGAGGCGGCCGGCGCGCGCGAGGTCGCGCAGCAGCACGTTGGCGAGCAGCCGGGTGTCGATGTTGCCGCCCGACAGCACGATGCCGACCTTCTTGCCGGTGAACAGGTGCGGATGCGCGAGCACGGCGGCGAGGCCCGCGGCGCCGGCGCCCTCGACGACGGTCTTCTCGATCTGCAGCAGCATCGCCAGCGCGCCTTCGATCTCGTGCTCGCTGACCAGCAGGAACTCGTCGAGCAACTCGGCCAGCACCACCGAGGTGAACTTGCCCGGTTCGAACACCGCGATGCCCTCGGCCAGCGTGTCGCCGCCGACCGGGCGGTGCGTGCCCTTGAGCAGGTTGAACATCGAGGGATAGAGCTCGGCCTCGACGCCGACGAGGTGAATTTCGGGTTTGATCGCGCGCGCGATCACCCCCATGCCGGTCGCCAGCCCGCCGCCGCCGACCGGGATCGCCAGCACGTCGAGATCGGGCACGTCCTCCAGCATCTCGAGCGCGACGGTGCCCTGCCCGGCCGCGACGTGCGGATCGTCGAACGGGTGGACGAAGGTCAGCCCCAGCTCCTTCTCGAGCTTGCGGGCATGGGCGGAGGCCTCGTCGAAGCTTTCACCCTCGAGCACGATGACGCCGCCGACCGCTTCGGTCTGCATCACCTTCACCACCGGCGTCGTGCGCGGCATGACGATCGTCACCGGGATGCCGAGGCGGGTGCCGTGATAGGCCAGCCCTTGCGCGTGGTTGCCCGCCGACGACGCGATCACGCCGCGCGCGCGTTGTTCGTCGGTCAGTTGCAGCATCGCGTTGAGCGCGCCGCGCTCCTTGTAGGCGGCGGTGAACTGGTGGTTCTCGAACTTGACGTAGATCTCGGCGCCGGTGATCGCGCTCAAGGTCTTGCTGTGGAACGTCGGCGTGCGCACCACCGCGCCGGCAATCCGCCGAGCCGCCGCGCGCACGTCGTCTGCGGTGAGCAAGGCATTGCCGCCTTTGGCGGGCTTGAGAGCGGTTCCAGTCATGGCCCGCGCGCTACCGGAAAGCCGCGGAAATGGGAAGTGGGGGCCGGGCGGGCCCGGTCAGCGATGCATTTTGCCGAAAACCGGTTCCCACTTTTCCGCGCGATGCTCTAGACACCGATCCATGAGCGCGCCACGCAACGTATCCTTCATCGGCCTCGGCATCATGGGCGGCGCGATCGCCCGCCATATCGGCCAGGCCGGCCATCGGCTGACTGTCTATAACCGCTCGCCCGAGCGGCTCGAGGCCTGGCTCGAGATCAACCCCGGCCTCGCCGCGCGGGTGGCGACGAGCCCGGCCGACGCCGCCGAGGATGCGGACGTGGCGATCACCTGCGTCGGTAACGACGACGACGTCGCCGACGTGGTGCTGGGGCCGCAAGGGGTGTTCACCACGCTGCGCAAGGGCGGCGTCTTCGTCGATCACACCACCGTCTCGGCGCGCATCGCGCGGCAGGTCGCGGTCGAGGCGCGCGACAAGGAAGTCCACTGCGTCGACGCGCCGATGACCGGATCGCAGATCGGCGCCGAGAAGGGCACGCTGACGCTGATGTGCGGCGGCCGCACCGAGGCGATCGAGGCGGCGCGGCCGATCATGGAGGCTTACTCGGCGCGCATCGTCCACGTCGGCAAGGCGGGCGCGGGCCAGACCACCAAGATGGCCAACCAGATCTGCATCGCCGGCGTCGTCGCCGGCCTCGCCGAAGCGGTGCGCTTCGCCCAGGCCTCGCACCTCGACACCGACAAGGTTTACGAGGCGATCTCGGGTGGCGCAGCGCAGAGCTGGCAGATGGACAACCGCTGGAAGACGATGGTGGACGACCGTTTCGATTTCGGCTTCGCGATCGACTGGATGCGCAAGGACCTGGGCCTGGCGATGGACGAAGGCCGGGGCCTGGGCGTCTCGCTGCCGATCACCGCGCTGGTCAACCAGCTCTTCGCCGATGTCCAGGCCCTGGGCGGCGGCCGCCAGGATACCAGCGCGCTGATCCGCCGCCTGCCGCGGAAAGGCGGCAAGTGAGGCCATCCTTCTGGGCGCTGTCGCTTCCGCTCGCCCTCGCCGCCCTCCCCGCTTTCGCCGATACGCTGGTCGACAACGTCGACGGGCTGACGCTCGACGACAAGGGCCGGATCGAGCGCTTCTCGGGCCTGGTCATCGACAACGACGGCAAAGTGAAGACGCTGCTGCGCCGCGGCGACAAGCGCCCGGCCAAGATCGACTACCAGGTGGACGGCAAGGGCCGCGTGGCGATGCCCGGGCTGGTCGATTCGCACGTGCGGGTGATGGAGCTCGGCCTCTCGACGCTGACGCTCGACCTCACCCCCGCCCGCTCGCTGGCCGAGGCGCAGGCGCGCGTCGCCGCCTGGGCACAGGCGCATGGCGACAAGCCGTGGATCCTGGGCAGCGGCTGGAACGCCCAAGCCTGGGGCCTGGCCAAGCCGCCCACCGCCGCCGACCTCGACGCGGTGGTCTCCAACCGTCCGGTCTGGCTGCTCGACGCCGATGGCGCGGTCGGCTGGGCCAACAGCGCCGCGCTCGCCGCCGCCAATGTAACCGCGACGAGCAAGGACCCGGCGGGTGGCCGGATCGACCGGATCGCCGGCACCACGCGCCCGGCCGGCACGCTCGCCGGCAACGCGCTGGCGCTGGTCGAGCGCATGGTCCCCGCCCCGCGCCCCGAGGACCGCGACCTCGCTTTCGCCGCCGCGCAGCAGGCGCTGCTCGAACGCGGGATCACCGCCGTCGCCGACATGGGCGCGACGATCGAGGACTGGCAGTCCTACCGCCGCGCCGGCGACGCCGGTTCGCTGCGCCTGCGGGTGATGGCCTATGCCGACGGCGCCGAGGCGATGGCACTGATCGCCGGGCCCGGCCCGACTCCCTGGCTCTACGCCGCCCGGCTGCGCATGGGCGGCGTGCTGCTGCGCGCCGATGGCGCCCTCGCCTCGCACGGGGCGTTGCTGAAAGCGCCCTACGCCGATGGCGGAAACGGCCTGGCGCTGATGGGCGAGGCGCAGATGCGCAACCTGATGAGCCGGGCGGCGATCGACAATTTCCAGATCGCCGTCCAGGCCTCGGGCGACGCCGCCGTCGGCGCCACGCTGGCCGCCTTCGGCGAGCTGTCGCAGACCTACAAGGGCGACCGGCGCTGGCGAATCGAGGGGGTCGACCGCATCGACCCCGCCGACGCGGCGGCCTTTGGCCGGCTCGGCGCGTTCGCCTCGCTCCAGCCCTCGCGCGTCGCGACCGAGCGGGCGACGCTGGAGGCACGGCTCGGCCCCGACCGGCTCGGCGGAGTCCAGGCGTGGAAGACGCTGGCAGGCGGCGGCGCCGGTCTCGCCTTCGGCTCGGGCGCGCCCGGGCGGCTACCCGACCCGTTCGCCGGCCTCGCCGCGGCGACGACCCGGCAGGACGCGGATGCCCAGCCCTTCGGCGGCTGGCAGCCCCAGGAGCGGCTCGACCGCGATTCGGCCATCGCCGCCTATACCGCCGGCGGCGCCCGCGCCGCCTTCGCCGAAGACCGCTTCGGCCGCCTCGCGCGCGGGCAGCAGGCCGATTTCATCCTGCTCGACCGCGACCCCACGCTCGCCACTCCGGCCGAGCTGCGCGGGACGCGGGTTCTGCAAGTGTGGATCGGCGGGCGTCTGGCCTGGGAAGGGGCGAAAGATTCGAAACCGTCCGCAGCGCCGGGCCGATAGACGCGCTCAGCCTTGCGGGCCGCTCAGCGTTTCGTCCGTGGGCACGAGCGCGGTGCCGTCCGCCGCTTCGGCCGACTTGCGGCGATCGCCGAACCACATGACCAGCAGCGACGCCTCGAACAGCAGCAGCAGCGGGATCGCCAGCATGAGCTGCGAGACGACGTCGGGCGGGGTGATCACCGCCGCGACGACGGTGATCGCAACGATCACGTAGCGCCGCATCGACGCGAGCTGCGTGCGGCTGACAATGCCCGCGCGGTTGAGCAGCAGCAGCAGCACCGGCAGCAGGAAACTGATCCCGAACGCCAGGATGAATTGCATCACCAGGCTGAGGTAGTCGCCCGTCCCCGGCAGCGCTTCCAGCTTGAGCCCGCCGCGCGTCCCCTCGAAGCCCAGGAACCAGCGGAACGCGGTGGGCATGACGATGAAATAGGCGAGCGCCGCGCCGCTGGTGAACAGCACCGGCGTGGCGATCAGGAACGGCAGGAACGCCTTCTTCTCCTTGGCGTAGAGACCGGGGGCGACGAAGGCCCAGAGCTGGTTGGCGATCACCGGGAAGCTGATGAAGAACGCGGCGAACAGCGCCACCTTCAGCTCGACGAAGAACGCCTCGTAGAGCTTGGTATAGACCAGCCGGCCCTGTCCCGGCGGAAACGCCTCGGTCAGCGGCCGCACCAGGAAACCGAAGATGTCGTTGGCGAAATAGAGGCAGACGCAGAACGCCGCGCCCAGCGCGATCACGCAGCGCACGAGGCGCGAGCGCAGTTCGAGCAGATGCTCGAGCAGCGGCGCCTGGGTCTCGTCGATTTCGCGGATCTTCAGCATGGCGTCAGACCGGCGGCAGCGGCAGCTGCGGCGCGCGGTCGTCGTGCTTGGCGGATTCCGCCTCGGGCGGCAGCGACGACGGCACGATCTCGCCGGCCGCGCCCGCTTCCGCGGTGGGGGCCGGCTGCGGATGCGCCTTCATGATCGCGTCGTTCTGCTCACGCCACTTGCGCTCCATTTCCTCGAGCTCGGCCTCGCGGATCATGCTCTCGATGCCCGCGCGGAAATGGCCGGAGACGCGGCGGATCTTGCCGATCCAGCGCCCGGCCGTGCGCAGCGCCAACGGCAGGTCCTTGGGGCCGATGACGACGATCGCCACGACAACGATCAACAGCAGTTCGGAAGCGCCGACATCGAACATCGCGGCGTGACTCTAGCGAATCTCAGCTCTGGCCAGTCGTCGTGGTCTCGCTGGTCGCGGTCGGCGCCGGCTTGACGTCCGAGCCGGCGATCTGCGCGGGCGGCGGGGTCACCGGGCGGTCGGTGGTCTCATCGGCCATGCCCTGCTTGAAGCTTTTGATGCCCTTGCCGAAATCGCCCATCATCTCGGAGATGCGACCCCGGCCGAACAGCACCAGCACCACCAGTGCCACGATCAGAAGGTGGGGAAGCGACAGACCCATTGTAACGAACTCCTGCAAGTAGCCTCTCGTAGGCGCGTGTCATTCCGCGCCGCGGCCCCTTCCAGAACCTATCTAGGCGCTTTCGTCGCCGGATGCCAGCCCGGCGTCCGGTCGCACGGCGTCATCGCCGCTTTCCGCGTCAGAATGATGACCGGCGGACGACATCGCGCCGCCATCGAGCACCTCGGCCAGCGCGTCCTCGACCGGATCGAGCAACCCGGCGGCGCGCAGCTCGTCGATGCCGGGCAAGTCGCGGCGCGAGGAGAGGCCGAAATGGGCGAGGAAATCGGGCGTCGTCGCGTAGATCACCGGCCGGCCGGGCACCTCGCGCCGCCCGGCGATCCGCACCCAGCCCGCCTCCATCAGCACGTCGAGCGTGCCCTTGGCGGTCTGGACGCCGCGGATCGATTCGATCTCGGCGCGGCTGACCGGCTCGTGATAGGCGACGATCGCCAGCACCTCGGTCGCCGCGCGCGACAGGCGGCGCACCTCCTCGCGCTCGCGCCGCAGCAAGTGGGCGAGATCGGGCGCGGTCTGGAAGTGCCAGCGCCTGGCGCGCTCGACCAGCACCACGCCGCGCCCCTCGTATTGCGCGGCGAGCGCGCGCAACGCCTCGCGCACGTCGGCGCCGCCGAGGTGGGCGGAGAGCGCTTCGACGGTCATCGGCGCCTCGGCGGCGAACAGCGTCGCCTCGACCGCGCGCACCAGATCGTCGGGCCGATCATCGGGCATCATGCCCGCACGCCCCGCAGCCGCAGCGGGCCGAAGGTCTCCTCCTGCGCCAGTTCGGCCTTGCCCAGCCGCGCCAGTTCCAAGGCCGCGACGAAGCTGGAGGCGAGCGCCGAGCGCTTCAGCCGCGGATCGGCATAAGGCGGCAGGAAATCGCGCAGCTCCATCCAGTCGAGGTTGACGCCCAGCATCGACGAGACGCGGCTGAGCGCGCTGTCGAGCGTCATCACCATCCGCTCGCGCACCATGTGGACCACCGGCGCGGTGCGCGCCTTGACCTGGCCATAGGCGGCGAGCAGCGCGAACATGTCGCATTGCCAGGCGTTGCGCCGGTCGACGCGCAAGCCTTCGGGCGCGCCGCGTGGAAAGACGTCGCGGCCCAGCCGGTCGCGCCCCATCAGCCGCGCCGCCGCCTCGCGCATCGCCGAAAGCCGCTGGAGGCGAAGCTGCAGGCGCAGCGCCAGTTCCTCGGGGCTCGGGTCCGGCTGCTCCTCGCGCGGCAGCAGCAGCGCCGACTTGAGGTAGGCGAGCCACGCCGCCATCACCAGGTAATCGGCCGCCAGCTCCAGCCGCAACGCCTCGGCGCGCTCGATATAGAGCAGGTACTGATCGACCAGGCCGAGGATCGAGATCTTGCGCAGATCGACCTTCTGCCGCCGCGCGAGGTCGAGCAGCAAGTCGAGCGGGCCTTCCCAGCCGTCGAGCTCGAGGTAGAGCGCGCGATCGTCGCTGGCCGCGGTGGCGGGGCCGTCCCAGTCCTCCTCCGCGTCGGGCGGCGGGAAGGCGATCGCGGCCTGTTCCATCATGCGCGGCCGATTCCCCATGCCGTTCCCGGTTCGGAAGCCAGCGCCAGCAACGCATCGCGCTTGCCGAGCAGCGCCGCCTGCCGCTCCGCGTCGAACGCCGCGCCCGTTCCGGCCAGCGCGCGCTCCAGCCGCGCCGCGCCTGCGGGCGTGATCTCCGGCAGCGCCCGCGCGATGCCGATCATGTCGTCCATCTTCGCCCAGCAGTTGAGCGCGATGTCGCAGCCCGCCGCCACCGCCCGCGCGGCGCGCTCGGGCACCGTGCCCGACAGCGCCTCCATGTCGAGGTCGTCGCTGAGCAGCAGGCCGTCGAAGCCGATGCGCCGGCGGATGATCTCATCGATCACGAACCGCGACTGGGTCGCCGGATTCTGGTCATCCCAGGCGGTGAACACGATATGCGCGGTCATCGCGATCGGCGCGCCGGCCAGCGCGGCGAAGGGCGCGATGTCGACCTCGAGCTCCTCGGCGCTGGCGGTGATCGTCGGCAGCGCCTTGTGGCTGTCGGCGCCCGCGCGGCCGTGGCCGGGAATGTGCTTGACCACGCCCGCCACCCCGGCGCGCGCGAGGCCGTCGAGCACCGCGCGGCCCAGCGCCGCCACGCGCAAGGGTTCGGCGCCGAGCGCGCGATCGCCGATCACGTCATGCGCGCCCGGCTGGCGGACGTCGAGCAGCGGCAGGCAATCGACCGTCACGCCGACTTCGGCGAGATCGAGCCCCAGCGCCTCGGCATTGACCCGCGCCGCCTCGATCGCGCTCGCCGGGGCGAGATCGTAGAGCCGGTCGAACACCGCGCCCGGTGGGAAGGCCAGCCATTCGGGCGGCTTCATCCGCGCGACGCGGCCGCCCTCCTGGTCGATGCAGACGAAGGTCCGCTCGCGTCCGTGGATCGCGCAGAGATCGTCGGTGAGCGCGCGAAGCTGGCCACGGCTCTCGCAATTGCGCGCGAACAGGATGTAGCCGGCGGGATCGGCGTCGCGGAAGAAAGCCCGCTCGTCGTCGGTCAGCGTCGGTCCGGCAATGCCGAAGATCGCGGGTGTCATGCCGGGGAAAATCGCAGAAACGCGCGGCCTTGGCAAATTTCCGGGGTGCGAGGGGTGTGGATTAGCCGATCAAGGAAGTCGCTGCGCCCCCGCCCTTCGGCTGGCCGGCAGGCCGGCCGCCTAGGATAAACTGCCCTTCGGGCAGGCGGGGGCCTCAGGCCTCCAGGCGATAGCTTCACCCCGCCGACCGAGGTCCCCGCCTTCGCGGGGACTCGGGTCAACCTTGGCTAACCCGTCAGTTCTTCACCTGGCAGGCCAGCCCCACGCCCTTGAGCTTACCGCAGAGCGCGCGCGCGGCGGCGGCATCCGGGGCCACGGCCTGAAGGCGATAGACGGTGCCGATGTCGGCCTGGCCTTCCTGGATGCGGTGCGGGACGCCCTTGAGCGCTTCGTACTGCTGCGACAGGCGGTCCCAGCCCGCCTTGGCCTGCGCCTCGTTCGAATAGGCGGCGATCTGCACGCCGACGCCCGAAACCGGCGCCGCGGCCTGTGCGCCC
>DASVMK010000124.1:0-1658 GCA_036384395.1 Novosphingobium sp. | reverse complement strand
CGACTTGACGGTGGTTCCACCGACCACCGTGGTAATATCGATATCCTTACCGGGCACGAGCTGCGCGCCGATGCCGGTGGCGGAGCTGAAGCGGCCATTACGCGAGGAGCTGAACGCGCTGACTCCGATCTCCTTGCCGGCACTGCGGCTGACTTCGGCGAAGCGCACTTCGACCATCACCTGCTGGCTGGCGCCGACGCTGATCAGGTTGATCACCTTGTCGCCGGCATAGGCCCTGGCGAGCTGCGCGGCGCGGTCGGCGGCGCCGGCGCTGTTGACCATGCCGGTCAGCACGATCGAATCGTTGGAGATGTTGGCCTCGATCGGCTCGCCCGGCAGCAGCTTGCGGTACTGGTCGGTCAGCGCGATCACATCGGGGCCGACGGCGACGTCGATCACCGAGATCACCCGCCCGCCGGCGTCGTAAAGCGTCAGGCTGGTGGTGCCCATGTTCTTGCCCAGCACATAGACCGAACGGTTGGTGATCGGCACGACATCGGCGATCAGCTTGTCGGGTTCGTTCGATCCGCCGATCAGCGCCTTGGCGATCGGCCGGTCGGCGGTGACCACCTGGCTCTTGTTGAGCGGCACTTCCAGCGTGCCGCCGCGCAGCGAGGCTTCGCTGTAGCCTTGGGCCTGCGCCGCACCGGCGGCGCCGAAAGAGAGGGACAGAGCCAGCGCGAAGGCCAGCGGGCGAAGGCGCATCGCGCGCGTTTTCCGGTCAGTAGCCACGGAGCACCCCATATTCTGTGACCGCCGTTCCGCGGACCACGGTCATCGCCGGGCCCGATGCGACGGGAATGGTTGGATGGATCGCGCCGGCGAAGGCGCGCGGCGCGGGCAGTCGCGGCAGCGACGGTATGGACGGCGCGGAGCCCCCGCTCCGCCGCGCCCCGATCATATAGTTGGTGGCGCTGAGCTGGCGCGGGATCACCGTGGAGCGCGCGCCGGCGGTCTGGTCGGCGACGTTGCGCAGCGCCAGGCTGACGACGCCGAGCTGGCCGGCGAGCGCCAGCTTCTGCGCGCCGAAGGTATCGACCTCCAGCGTCACGGTCTTGATGTTCTGCGGCTTGGTCGCGTTCTGGTCGGACACCAGGTCGACGCCCAGCACCGGGATGTTCTCCAGCACCACGTCGGTCATCTTGTCGTTGGCGGTCGCGCCCTCGCCCGGAACCGGGCGGGTGACCAGCACATCGACCACGTCGCCGGGCCGGACAAAGCCGCCCGCGCCGCTGACGTTGTTGACCCCGATAGCATAGGCCAGCTTGCCCGCGGGCAGGTTGGCGGCGATCGTCGCGCGCCCGTCGGTGCCCGAAACCTTGGAGGCCAGCACCGGCTCGCCGGCGACGATCGGCCGCAGCGCCACGCGGTTGTTCTTGGTCGCCTCGGCGAGCGAGGTGAAGGCGCCGACGGGAACCGAGTTGGCGGGCCACGAAGCAAGGCGCAGGTTGGTGCTGGAAAGCGGTGCGCCAAACGCCATGTCCTGGCTGGCGACCACCACGCCGGTGAGCTTCTGCTTCTCGGCGAGCCGCTCCTGGCGGGTCTCGACGCCCGAGAAATAGGCGTTGGCGATGAGGACCGCGACGAGGCCGAGGACCACCGCGATGGCCACGACGATGAGGTTTCGTCCCTTCATGAAGTCCCCCTGCTGACTTCTG
>DASVMK010000123.1:0-5647 GCA_036384395.1 Novosphingobium sp. | reverse complement strand
CCAGAGGGGAATGTGTCACCCCCTGTCACCCCCTGTCACGCGGTGTCACCCCCTGTCACGCGGTGTCACCTTGTGTCACCCGGTGTCGCCCTCTGGGGGCGGCGCGGGGACGGAACCTAACCATGTCAAAGAACGCCGCGAGTGTGGCAGGCGCGGACGATGTAGGAAAGGTTTTGCGCGGGGAACGGGGCGGGTGCCCGGAAGAATTCCCTTACCCGTCACCCCGGGCTTGACCCGGGGGGCGCTTGTTTGGGGCGCAACGTTCGACTGGGCAAGCCAGGATCGCCGTGACCGCCAGCCCGTGTGCGCCTGGCTCGCGTCGCGCGGGAAGGCAGTCAAGCCCGGGGTTTGCTTCGTGGCGGAGGAAACAGTCTTTCTGCTGCCGACGACTTTTCGGTCATTCGGCGAACGCTTCCCCGGCCCTAAAAGCTTACGTTGATTCATGAGAGGTCGCTTCGCGTCGAACAGTGATCATCCTTTGGTGAACACCATTTCCAGCGGTTCTCCGAAACCAAGATGATCGTCATTGCAATCATCAGCAGAGCCAACCAAAATGACCAGAAGCTCACCCAAAAGCCTTGCGAGCGTCGCACGGTCCCCTTTTCAGCGCGAGCCCGAATGCGAAGGCCGACTACAAAACACGCGCTCCAAAGGATCGCCCATATCGGCACGATATAATCGCCTTCACCAAACGCCAACATGATGAGCAATCCGACCACGGCGGGAAGGACAACCCAAATTTTGGCTGCCCACATTCCCTTGATTGTGACGAACGGCGAAGGGCGTGGGCTCAATGATGGTCGCTCGGGGTCGCTCATACCGTGAGTTCACACGAGCACTGCCCTGTCTGCAAGCGACGACTTATCGGTCATAAGAAATTGGATAGAGGATGCCTGTTAGCGGACTGTCGATTCATCGCATCCCGCGCCCGGCTCGATATGCAGCCAAGTGTGCATGTGGCCTGTGACGTATCCCGACCTCTTACGTGAGCCATCGCGGCAACGAACCTCAATCGATCCCTCGATCTGCGGCACCGCATAGAAGATGTGTCCGGGAAGTTGGGCGAGCGGCTGAGTCGCGCCATCACCGCCCACTATGACTGCGGACACGGCATTCCTCGACCTGTCAAAAACAACCGCTGACCCCATGATCCACAGCGTGACATAGATAATCAGAGCGATCAAAATCGCCGCGAAAACGCCGTAGATGATCCTCGTCTCTGCTTTCCGCATCATCGGATCATACGGCAGCTTTCCCACCGCGAAAGCCAAATACGGACATTCCGCATCCCACAACAAATTCGCCTTCCGCTCCATCCATATCCATGCTTGAGGAGCTCCTCCAAGCTCCACGCCCGTTGACCCCAGCCCCCATTTCCGCCACCCGCGCGGCATGAGCGCGAACAAGCCCGGCGATCCCACGACGATCAACCGCCTCTATGGCCGCGCCAAGGGCAAGCCCTTGCGCAAGGGGCAGCAGGGGCTGGTCGACACGCTGCTGCCGCGCATCGCGGTGCCGGCGGAGGGCGAGGTCACCGCGGCGCGATTGTTCGGGCACGATTGCCCGATGCATTTCGAGATCGGCTTCGGCGGCGGCGAGCACATGGCCTATCGCGCCGACATGCTGCCCGACCACGGCTTCATCGGCGCCGAGCCGTTCCTCAACGGCGTCGCCCAGGCATTGACGCACATCGACGGCGACAACGGGCAACACGCGCCGCTCGGCAACGTGCGGCTGCACCACGGCGATGCGCTCGAAGTGCTGCAGCGCATCCCCGACGGCGCGCTCTCGTTCCTCTACCTGCTGCATCCCGATCCCTGGCCCAAGGCGCGTCACGCCAAGCGGCGGATGATGAACGACGGGCCGGTGCGCATGTTCGCCGCCAAGCTCAAGCCCGGCGGCGAGTTCCGCTTCGGCACCGACCATCCGGTCTATCTGCGCCACGCGCTGATGGTCATGCGCCGTCACCGCGACCTGTTCGAATGGCTCTGCGAGAAGCCCGGCGACTTCCAGACGCGCCCCGGCGGCTGGCCCGAGACGCGCTACGAGGCCAAGGCCCGCAATTTCTATGGCCACGAGGTGTGGTACTTCCGTTTCCGGCGGCGGTAGGATTCTTCCGCGCTTCATCGATGCAGAGGCGCGGCGCTTTTTGTTTCGCGCAAAGCCCGCAGAGGACGCGGAGATATCCGGCCTGCCGCAAGCGTTGTGCGTCATCGCGAGATCGATAACGCCAGAAGTGCGGCTTCACTGCCGTGCAATATCTCTGCGTTCTCTGCGGGCTTTGCGCGAAATCCATTCTTCCTTTTCGCTCCGCCGCGTCCCCGCGAGAAATGCGATATACGATGGCGCGCGCCATGGTGGGATCGGAGCATAAGGCGGGAACCGCCAACCTCCCATCGGCCAAACGCGTCACAGGAAAGCCGCAAAGTTCGGCTTCGACTTGCCAGATCAAAACTTTGTCGCCAGTGGGGGGAATAATCTCCATCGAAGCGGTGGAGTTTTATCGCGACCGACCGATATGGGGGTGAGTCCGGCATGCAGATTTACGGCGTCAACGTCACCGAGCTCCTGCCCTTCGTGGCGATCGGCTTTGCCGCGCAGCTTGTCGATGGGGCGCTGGGCATGGCCTTCGGGGTCATCTGCAGCACGATGATGGTCGGCGTGCTCGGCCTGCCGCCGGCGATCGCCTCGCAGCGCGTCCACATCGTCGAATGCTTCACCACCGCGACCTCGGGCATCAGCCACCTGCTGCACAAGAACATCGACAAGCGGCTGTTCTTCCGGCTGCTGATCCCCGGCGTGATCGGCGGCGTGCTGGGCGCCTACGTGCTGTCCTCGCTCGACGCCGGCGTGGTCAAGCCTTTCGTGCTGATCTACCTCGCCGCCATCGGGCTCTACATCCTGTGGCGCGGGATCTTTTATCCGCCGAAGATCAAGGACGCCAAGCTGATCGCGCCGCTTGGCCTGATGGGTGGCTTTCTCGACGCCGCCGGCGGCGGCGGCTGGGGGCCGGTGGTCACCTCGAACCTGCTGATCCAGGGCGCCGATCCGCGCAAGGTGGTGGGCACGGTGAGCGCGGTCGAGTTCTTCCTGACGATCACCGTCTCGGCGGTGTTCCTCTATCACCTCGGCATCGCCGATCTCGCCGGCGCGACGCTGGGCCTGCTGATCGGCGGCATCGCCGCCGCGCCGATCGGCGCCTGGGCGGCCAAGCACCTGCCGGCCAAGCAGATGTTGATTATGGTCGGGGTGGTGCTGACGCTGACCAGCACCTACGGCGCCTATCGCGCGCTGAGCTGAGGGGGCAACATGCGTCCCCGCTCACGCGGGGGCGGGGACGCAGCGTAGAGCTTACCCCGCGATGCCCGCTGCGGCCAGCACGGCCAGCGTCAGCACGTCGGGGGCGATGGCGGTCATCGGGGCGATCTGCACCGGCTTTTCCATGCCGATCAGCATCGGGCCGATCGTGGCGTTGCCCGCCAGCTCGCGCAGCAGCTTGGCCGAGATGTTGGCCGATTGCAGGCCCGGCATGACGAGGACGTTGGCCGGCGCCGACAGGCGGCTGAACGGATAGTTCTTCATCACCGTCGGGTTGAGCGCCGCGTCGGGCGCCAGCTCGCCTTCGTATTCGAAGCCGACGTTCTCGCGCTCGTCGAGGATCTGCACGGCGCCGCGCAGGGTGTCGAGCCACTTGCCGTGCGGATTGCCGAAGGTCGAGTACGACAGGAACGCCACGCGCGGCTCATGCCCCAGGCGGCGCGCCACGGCCGCCGTCTCGGTGGCGATGACGGCGAGATCTTCCGAGCTCGGGCGCTCGTTGATCGTCGTGTCGGCCAGGAACACCGTGTAGTTCTTGCCGATCATCAGGTGGATGCCGAAAGGCAGGTGATCGGGCTTGGGATCGAGGACGTGGCGCACTTCCTTGATCGACTGCGCGAAAGTGCGCGTCAGCCCGGTGATCATCGCATCGCCCACGCCCAGCTTGAGCAGCGCCGAGGCGAAGATGTTGCGATCCTGGTTGACCATGCGGCGCACGTCGCGCTCCAGGAAGCCGCGGCGCTGCAGGCGCTGGTAGAGCATCTCGACCATCGCCTCGACATGCGGCGAGTTGACCGAGTTCTGGATGTCGTAGCTTTCCGGATTGCTGACACCGAGCTCGGTCATCAGGTCGAGCACGCGCTGCGTGCGGCCGACCAGCACCGGCTCGCCATAGCCGAACTCGCGGTACTGGATCGCCGCGCGCAGCACGACCTCGTTCTCCGCCTCGGCGAAGATCATCCGCTTGGGATTGGCCTTCACCTGCTCGTAGACCGAGGTCAGCACCGAGGTGGTGGGGTTCAATCGGGCCTTGAGCTCGAGCCGGTACTTGTCGAAGTCCTCGATCGGCTTCTGCGCGACGCCCGAGTCCATCGCCGCCTTGGCGACGGCGGAGGGGACGACTTCCATCAGCCGCGGATCGAACGGCGCGGGGATGATGTATTCGCGGCCGAACTGTTGCGACTTGCCATAGGCGGCGGCGACTTCCTCGGGCACCTGCTCGCGCGCCAGTTCGGCGATGGCGCGGGCGGCGGCGATCTTCATCTCCTCGTTGATCGCGGTGGCGTGCACGTCGAGCGCGCCGCGGAAGATGAAGGGGAAGCCCAGCACGTTGTTGACCTGGTTCGGATAGTCCGAACGACCGGTGGCGACGATCGCGTCGGGGCGGACCGCCTTGGCGTCGGGCGGGGTGATCTCGGGATCGGGGTTGGCCATCGCGAAGATGATCGGCTGGTCGGCCATGTCCTTGACCATGTCCTGCGTCACCGCGCCCTTGGCCGAAAGGCCGAGGAAGATGTCGGCGCCCACCAGCGCTTCCTTCAGCGTGCGCTTGTCGGTCACGACCGCGTGGGCCGACTTGAACTGGTCGACGCCTTCGCGGCCCTGATAGATCACGCCTTTGGTGTCGCAGACGATGACGTTGTCGTGGCGCACGCCCATCGACTTGATCAGCGCGGTGCAGGCGAGCGCCGAGGCGCCGGCGCCGTTGACCACGACCTTCACGTCCTCGAACTTGCGGCCGGTGATCAGGCAGGCGTTGACCAGACCGGCGGCGGCGATGATCGCGGTGCCGTGCTGGTCGTCATGCATCACCGGGATCTTCATCCGCTCGCGCAGGGCCTGCTCGATGATGAAGCACTCGGGCGCCTTGATGTCTTCCAGGTTGATGCCGCCGAAGCTCGGCTCCATCATCGCGATCGCCTCGATCAGCGCGTCGGTGTCCTCGGAGGCGAGCTCGATGTCGATCGAATCCACGTCGGCGAAGCGCTTGAACAGCACCGCCTTGCCTTCCATCACCGGCTTCGACGCCAGCGCGCCGAGGTTGCCCATGCCGAGGATGGCGGTGCCGTTGGAGATCACCGCCACCAGGTTGCCGCGGGCGGTGTAGTCGTAGGCGGCGGCGGGATCGTCGGCGATCGCCTGGACGGGAACGGCGACGCCGGGCGAATAGGCCAGGCTGAGGTCGCGCTGGGTCGCCATCGGCTTCGAGGCGATGATCTCGATCTTACCCGGCCGGATGGTCTTGTGGTAGAACAGCGCCTCGCGCTCGGTGAAACGGACGTTGCTTTCGTCGGACAAGAAGGTTCTCCCCGGATTTCACCTGAGCCCC
>DASVMK010000122.1:0-5873 GCA_036384395.1 Novosphingobium sp. | reverse complement strand
GCTGGAGGACCGGCTGCCGCGCCGCGTCCGCATCCGCCGTTTCGCAACGAACTGACGAAATTCTGCCTCTCGTTGAGACAGTCTGCGCGTGGACGCGGATAGTGTGCTAAAAAGGTTTCCGCATTAACCGGAAATCTTGGTTAAGCCCCTTCCAAGCCCCGGGGGCGCCATGCATAGTCCGGCGCGAGGTGCGGCAAACCGCGCTTTTCGTGGATTTTTGGCAGAGGACCGCTTCGCCCGTGACGGCTCCCGTACGCTTTCCCCGGTTCTTCGTGACGAGCCCGGCGCCGTGCCCCTATCTGCCGGGCCGGACCGAGCGCAAGGTCTTCACCGAGCTGCGCGGGCCGCATGCCGACGCGCTGAACGACGCGCTGGGCCGGATCGGTTTCCGCCGTAGCCAGACGGTCGCCTATCGGCCCTCGTGCCTCGATTGCACGGCCTGCGTCTCGGTGCGCGTGGTGGCCGATGAATTCCAGCCTTCCTCGGGCCAGCGCCGCAACTTCAAGCGCAATTCCGATCTCGTGGTCACCACATGCCGCGCCTGGTCGACCAGCGAACAGTTCGAGCTGCTGCGGCGCTACCTGAAGGCCCGCCATCCGGGCGGCGGCATGGCGGCGATGGACGATGTCGACTTCGCCGACATGGTCGAGCACACCCCGGTCACCAGTCATGTCATCGAATATCGCGAGCCCTCGGCAGACGGCGTCACGCCCGGCCGCCTAGTCGGCGCTTGTCTGACCGATCGGCAGGGCGATGGTCTTTCGATGATCTACAGCTTCTACGATCCGGAACATTTCTCGCGTTCGGGACTTGGCAATTTCATCATCCTGGATCACATCCGTCGCGCGGCCGAGATGGGATTGCCATATGTCTATCTCGGTTACTGGGTCGCCGGTTCCGCTCGAATGCAATACAAGATTCGTTACCGCCCGATGGAGAAGCTTGGCCGCAACGGCTGGGAACGCATGTCCCCCGATGAGCAGGAATCGCATATCCTCATCGCCGCGAGCGCTCGCCGTGACGACGTGCCCGCAGTGGGCGGCGGCGGCAAGGACGGCGTGCCCGGCGGCCAGGACCAATACCACCTCGTCGATTGACCGTCTGCTGCGGGCCTGCGCGATCGGTGCGCTGCTGGTCGCAGCGCAGCCGGGCCAGGCGCAGGACCGCAATTCGGACGCGGATCTCGAAGCGCTGATCCCCGATGCCGCCATCGACGATCCGGCGGCCTGGGCCGGCGCGCCGCCGCCGGGCACGCAGGCGCAGGCGGTCACCCCCGATGTCGACGCGGACCTCCAGGCGCCGCTCGCCGACGACGGCTTCGCGCTGGCCTGGCCGGACGGGGACGTCGATATCCCGACCTTCGCCGACCTTGCGCCCGATCCGGACGTCGAGACGGTGCTGGCCGAGGCGATCGACCTGCCCGAGCGGCAGGGGCGCCAGGGCGACGAGGTCAAGGTGTCCTCGCGCGTCACGCTGGTGTTCCCGCAAAGGCAGGAGTTCTCCGACCGCGACCAGTTCGAGCAGCGCTTCCGCGATCTCTCGGCCATCGAGGAATACGAGGACGAGGGCGACGACAGCCTGGCCCAGCTCGCCGCCCGCGCGCGCAGCGACCGCGAACTGCTGCTGAAGCTGCTGCGCATCGAAGGCTACTACGACGCCTGGGTGTACCAGACGGTCGGTGGCCAGGGCGCCGCCGGCGAAGGCGAAGGCGAGGGCGCGGGCGGGGGCGGCGGCGATGCCGCCAAGCCGGGTGAGGACGGGCGCAACGCCAAGATCCGCTTCGATATCCAGCCGGGGCCGCGCTACCGCTTCGGCAAGATCGACCTCGCGCGGCTCGAGGACACCGGGTCTGACTATGCCGACTTGCGCAAGATCCACGGTATCGAGCCGGGCGATCCGGTCGATAGCGACCGCATCGTCGCGCAGCGCGGCGCGCTCGACATCGCGCTGGGCGAGAGCGGCTATCCTTTCGCCAAGACCGGCGAGCCCGAGCTGCTGGTCGATCACGCGCGCGAGGAAGGCGACCTGACGCAGCCGGTGACGCCGGGGGGCAAATACGCCTTCGGCGGCGTCGTCAGCAGCCTGCCGCGCTTCCTGTCGAACAAGCATCTCGAAGAGATCGCCCGCTTCGAGAGCGGCGACCTCTACAAGCGCAGCGAAATGGACGATCTGCGCCGCGCGGTGCTGGCCACCGGCCTCGTTTCCTCGGTCACGGTCACCCCGCGCGAGATGCGCGCGCCCGCCGCCGGCCAGCCAGGCGAAGTGGCGATCGACGTCGGCCTGGCCAAGGCGCCGCTGCGCACGATCGCCGGCGCCATCGGCTACGATTCGCAGGACGGCCCGCGCGTCGAGGCGAGCTGGGAGCATCGCAACATGTTCCCGCCCGAAGGCAAGCTGCAGCTGCGCGGCATCCTCGGCACCAAGGAGCAGCTCGCCGGCATCAGCTTTCGCCGCAACAACTTCAAGGGCCGCGACCAGGTCCTGACCGCCGACCTCTATGCCAGCACGGTCAACCGCACCGCCTACGAGGCGCGGACCGTGGCGCTCTCCGCCAGCTTCGAGAAGCTCACGACGCTGATCTTCCAGAAGAAGTGGACCTGGTCGGCCGGGTTCGAGCTGCTGGCGACCAACGAGCGCGAGGGCGACGTCGGCAATGTCGCCGCGCCGCGCAGCACCTATTACATCGGCGCGCTGCCGGTCCGTCTGGCTTACGACGGCAGCGACAACCTGCTCGATCCGACCAAGGGCTTCCGCGCCTCGCTGCGGCTCTCGCCCGAGGTCTCGTACCAGCGGGGCGGAAGCAAGCACGTCTATGGCCGCATCCTGGCCGACGCGAGCTACTACCAGCCGGTGAGCGAGCGCATCGTCCTGGCGGCGCGGGCGCGCCTCGGTTCGATTCCGGGGACCAGCATTGAACACGTCGCGCCTTCGCGGCGGTTCTATGCCGGTGGCGGCGGATCGGTGCGCGGCTACGGCTATCAGCTGATCGGCCCGCGCGACACGCTCGGCGATCCGAGCGGCGGGCGCTCGCTCAGCGAGTTCTCGCTCGAGGCGCGCGTCAAGACCGGGCTGTTCGGCGGCGCGCTTTCGGTCGTGCCCTTCCTCGACGCCGGCGCGGTGGACGAGACCGCGACGCCGCGGCTGCGCGACGTCCGCTACGGCGCCGGCCTGGGCGTGCGTTACGCCACCGGTTTCGGTCCGCTGCGCGTCGACATCGGCACCCCGCTCAACCCGCGCCAGGGGGATAGCCGGATCGCGGTCTATATCTCGCTCGGACAGGCGTTCTGATGGCCGAAGAGGGCGATCCACCGCCGGTTGAGGGGCAGCTGAGGGCAGCTCAGGGATCCCGGCGCGGCCTGCGCTGGCCCAAGCTGCTGCTGCAGGCGGTGCTCGGCGTGTTCCTCCTCCTCGCGCTGATCGTGGCGATTTTCAACAGCCCGATCGGCCACCGCTTCGTCGCCGACCGTATCGCCGCGTATGCGCCCGCTTCGGGCATGCGCGTCACCGTCGGGCGGATCGAAGGCTCGCTCTACGGCGCGGCGGTGCTGCGCGACGTGACCTTCGCCGATCCCAAGGGCGTGTTCCTGCGCGTTCCCCGGATCGAGCTCGACTGGCGGCCGTTCAACTGGTTCACCAAAGGCCTGGATGTCCGCCGCTTCGTCGCCCGGCGCGGCACCTTGACGCGCTTGCCCCGCCTGAACCCCGGCGATCCCGATGCGCCGTTGCTGCCCGACTTTGACATTCGCGCCGATCGTTTCGAGATCGACAACCTCACCGTTGCGCGCGGCGTGATCGGTGAGCAACGGCGGATCGACCTCGTCGCCAAAGTCGATATCCGCGACGGCCGCGCCCTGCTGCGCGCCGACGGCCGCTTCGGCGGGCAGGACAAGCTGTTCGCGCTGATCGACGCCGCGCCGGCGTCCGACCGGTTCGACCTCGCGCTCGACTACACCGCGCCGGCGGGCGGCTTTCTCGCCGGGCTGACCCAGGCGAAGCGCGGCGTCGCCATGCGGCTCGGCGGCAAGGGCGGCTGGAAGCGCTGGGACGGCTTCTTCGTCGCGCGCGAGGACGGCCGCGATCTCGCCGCGCTGCGGCTCGGCAACCGCGCCGGGCGCTATGCGCTGCACGGCCTCGCCTGGCCGGGCGACCGGCTTTCGGGCTTGGCCGCGCGCGCGGCGGGCAAGGCGGTCGCGCTCAAGGCCGAGGGCACGCTCGTGCGGTCGGTGCTGCGCGGCCGGCTCGACCTGCGTGGCGCGGCGCTGGCGCTGCATGCGGATGGCGCCACCAACCTCGACGGTAACCGCTTCGACCAGATGCGCCTCTCCGCCGATCTCCTCGACCCGGCGCTGCTGGGCGGCGACATGCGGTTCGAGGGCGCGCGGGCGAGCGCGGTGCTCGACGGCGCGTTCCGCGACCTGACCGTCGATCACGCGCTGACCATCGCCCGGGCCCGCCTGGGCGGCTACCGGATCGAGCGCGTGACCGAGAAGGGCGTCGCCACGTACGACGGCAACCGCTGGACGATCCCGCTCGACCTCGTGGTGGCGCGGGTGATCACCGGCGATGCCGTTGCCGACCGCCGGTTGGTCGATGGCCGCGCGACCGCCACGCTGCTGCTCCAGGGCGATCGCCTGACGTCGGACGACATCCGCATCGGCATCCCCGGCCTCGCCGCGCGGCTGGTGCTGCGCGGCGATCTGGCGCGCGGGCGCTACGGCTTGGGCGGCAACGCGGCGACACGCGGCTTCCCGGTGCCCAACCTCGGCACCGCCGATGTCGACGCGCGCCTCGCCGCCGGCCTCGACGATCGCGGCGTCTGGACGCTGCGCACCGACTTCAAGGGCCGCATGCCGCGCGTCACAAACGACACGCTGACCACGGTCGCGGGCACCAATCTGCGCTTCTCGGGCGCGGTCAGCCTGGGCTCGACCCGGCCGCTGCTGATCGAACGGGCGCGGCTCGACGCCAGCAAGCTGACGCTGGCGATCTCGGGCCGGCGGCTGGCGAACGGCGCGGTGACGATCGCCGGCGGCGGCCGCCATGCCGATTACGGGCCTTTCAAGGTCGAGGCCAGCGTCGCGGGCGACGGCCCGCGCGCCGTGCTGGTCTTCGCGCACCCCTATCCCGCGGCGGGACTGACCAACGTGCGCGTCGCGCTGGCGCCGATCGCCGAGGGCTTCCGCATCGAGACCGGCGGGGGGTCCTCGTTCGGGCCGTTCGACGGCGTGCTCAACCTCTACGCCCGGCCCGGCGCGACGCGCGTCGAGATCGAGCGGTTCAAGATATGGCAGACCAACGTGACCGGCGCGCTGGCGCTGGGCGGCGGCGCGGCGAGCGGCCAGCTCGCGCTGGCGGGCGGCGGCGTCTCGGGCACGGTCGCGCTGGCGCCGCGCGGCGGCGGGCAGGGGCTCGACGTGGCGCTGACGGCGGCCAACGCCCGTTTCGGCGGGGCGACCCCGATCGCCATTCGCAGCGCCACGCTGCGGGCCAGCGGCTTCTTCGCCAAGGACCGCACGACGCTGGAAGGCGACATGATGGCGCGCGGCATCAGCATCGGCAGCGCCTTCATCGGGCGGATGGCGGCCAAGGCCAATCTTGACAACGGCCGCGGCCGCGTCACCGCCTCGCTTGCCGGGCGACGCGGCAGTCGCTTCAACCTGCAACTGCTCGGCGATTTCGAGCCCGGCCGCATCGCGCTGCTGGCCCAGGGCGATTTCGCCGGCCGCGCCATCGTCATGCCGCGCCGGGCGGTGCTGACCCGCGCGGGCGCCGGCTGGCAGCTCGCGCCCTCGCAGATCAACTTCGGCGGCGGCCGAATGGTCGCCGAGGGCCGCTTCGGCGGCGGCGCGACCGAGTTGCGGCTCGCGCTCGCC
>DASVMK010000121.1:0-4654 GCA_036384395.1 Novosphingobium sp. | reverse complement strand
CTCCACGCCCCGCAACAAGTCCATGATCCAGAATCTCTACAACTGGACCATGGAGAAATCCGCACATCCGCATGCCGAGGTCTGGCTGGCGCTGGTCTCCTTCATCGAGGCGAGCTTCTTTCCGATTCCGCCGCATCCGATGCTGGGGCTGATGTGCCTCGCCAATCCGCAAAAAGCGGTGCGCTATGCCGTCATCTGCACGCTCGCGTCGGTCGCGGGCGGGATGCTCGGCTATTCGATCGGCTATTTCCTCTACGAGAGCGTCGGGCTGTGGCTGCTCGGCGTGCTCGGGCTCACCGACGCCTTTCCGCCGGCCGCCTGCTACCTGCGCGAATTCGGCGCCGAGATCATCCTGATCAAGGGCGCGACGCCGATCCCGTTCAAGCTGCTGACGATCACCGCCGGGTTCATCGCCATGCCGCTCTTGGTGTTCATCGGCGCCAGCCTGATCTCGCGCAGCATCAGCTTCATGATCGTGGGCGTGCTGTTCCGCCTGTTCGGCGCGCCGATCAAGGCGTTCATCGACAAGTACCTGGCGCTCGCCACCGCCGGCTTCGCGCTGGCGGTGGTCGGCGGGTTCGTGCTCGTGGTGGCGCTGAGCGACAGCGGCCAGGAGACCAACGAGCGGTGCGAGGCGGCGGCGATCACCGCCCCGGCCTGAACGGCCTCAGTTCCGGTTGCGCACCGCGCGGCGGTTTTCGCGGAAGAGGCTGCGGCGATCGTCCTGGCGTTCCTGGCGGAACGAGCGGCGGTCGTCCCGGCGTTCGTCGCGGAACTGCTCGCGGGTGATCTGGCCGCTGCGCAGCGCCTCGCGGTCGGCCTGGCGCTCCGCCTGGAAGCGCGTGCGGTCGCCCTGCCGGTCGGCGCGGAACTCGCGATAGTTGCGGCGCACCTCGCGGCGATCCTCGGGCGTGCGGGCGCGGTTCATCCAGTAGCGGCGCTGGTTGTCGTTCCAGCTGTGGCGGCGACCCTGGCGGTCGAACACGTAATAGCCCGAGCCCGGATAGTAGAACCCATCGTACCAGCCATAGCTCGAGCCGTAGCCGACCCCGAGGCTGGCGTAGCTGCGGCCATAGCCATAGTCATCGTATGTCGAGCAGGCGGAAAGGCCGAGGGCGGCGGTCACGGCGAAGAGGCCAAGGCGCAAGCGGCGGGGAAGCATGGGCATCACTCCCAGGAGCGTCCCGAAAGCGGGACTTCGTGCCAGATATACGGCCGAGTGTGGGCGATGGTTGCGCAAGGGGCGAGCGCGGCGGAATCGGCCCTTGCCAGCGCGGACTGGGCTTGCGAAGCATCCCTCCCGGGAGGATTGCCGAATGGATGCCGATCTCGAAGCCCGCTTGCGCGATCTGCTCGACCGCGATGCGATCTTCCAGGTCCTGCTGCGCTACGCCCGCGGGCTCGACCGGCTCGACAACGAACTGGTCCGCGCCTGCTACTGGGACGACGCGATCGAGGACCACGGCCAGTTCGTCGGCACGCCCGACGGCTTCATCGCCTATGCCGACCATGTCACCCTGATGTTCGAGACGGCGCAGCACGGCCTGCTCAACCACGTCTGCGATCTCCAGGGCGATGACGCCTATTGCGAGACCTACTACCAGTTCACCGGCGTCACGCCGGGCGACGGGCCCAACCTTGTCTCGACCGGGCGCTACGTCGATCACTTCCAGCGGCGCGGTTCGACGTGGCGGATCGCCAACCGGGTGACGCTGGTCGAAAGCCAGATGGACGTCCCCAAGGCGGCGATGCTGGCGCATCTGCCGCCCGCCTATTCGGCCGAGGCGCCCTGCCAGGCGCGGCGCGACCGCGGCGACGTCAGCTATCACCGCCCGCCCGTGCCGCGCCGCCCGAAAGGCTGAGGGAGCCTTGGCGGCCCCGCCGCGTTGAATGTCCTACACGAAAGGAGCCGGTCCATGCGTTCCGTCCCCGTCCTGATCCTGCCGCTGCTGCTCGGTCTTTCGGCCTGCGGCGCGCCCGACACCCCTGGCCAGCGGGTCGCCAACGCGCGGCACGCAGGCTTCGAGGCGATCGGCGATGCCTTCAAGGACGCCACCGACGAGCTCAAGGACCCCGCGCCCAACCTGGGCGAACTGCGCGTCGCCGCGGCGACGATCAACGGTCTGGCGCCCAAGGTGTCCACCTGGTTCGCCAAGGGCAGCGGTCCGCAGGACGGGGTGCGCACTGACGCGCTGCCGGCGGTCTGGCAGAAGCCCGCCGAATTCCGCCAGGCGACCGAGCGCCTGGTCGCCGCCGCGGCCAGCTTTCACGCTAGCGCCGAAGCCGGCGAACTCGCCGCCATGCGCGAAGCGGCCAAGGGTCTCGGCGGCGCTTGCAAGCAGTGCCACGAGGGCTTCCGCGAAAAGGACTGACCGCAAGGAGACGCACCCATGCCCCATGCCATCGCGATCGTCGTCGGCAGCCTTCGCGCCGATTCGTTCAACCGCCGCCTGGCGCAGGGGCTGACCCGGCTACCCGCTGCGCAAGGCGTCGATTTCCGCTTTCCGGAGATCGGGGACCTGCCGCTCTACAACCAGGACGACGATGCGAACCCCTCCGCCGCGACGACCCGCCTCAAGGCGGCGATCCGGGCGGTGGACGGCGTGATCTTCGTTTCGCCCGAGTACAATCGCTCGATCCCCGGCGTGCTCAAGAACGCGCTCGACCACGCCTCGCGCCCCTATGGCGACAGCGCCTGGGCGGGCAAGCCGGCGGGCGTGATCGGCACCAGCGAGGGCGCATCGGCCACGGCGATGATGCAGCAGCACTTGCGTGCCGTGCTCGCCTATCTCGACATGCCGACGCTGAACCAGCCCGAGGCCTTCGTGCGCTGGAACGAAGACACGATCGGCCCGGACGGTGCGCCGGTGGGCCGCAGCGCCGTGTTCCTCGGCAAATGGATGAAAGCGTTCCTCGGCCACGTCGAACGTCACCGGCAAGGGGCCTGACTGCCGAAATCGTGACCGGAGCGGTCCAGCTTCGGAAGGGGCTTGCAGAAATTCACAAATGCGAATAATGAGTCGGTATATTGCACATGATCGCGCGGCTCCGCCGGCGCGGCAGGTGGGAGATAGCCGATGCCCTTCGCCAAGAACGTCTGGTATGCCGCGGCGCACGCGCATGAGCTCGATGATGGGATGGCCGCGCGTACGATCGCCGGCGAGCCGGTGGTGATGTTCCGCAAGGGATCGGGCGAGGTCGCCGCGCTCGAAGACCGCTGCCCGCACCGTTTCGTGCCGCTGTCGATGGGCAAGCGGGTCGGCGATACGCTGCAATGCGGCTATCACGGCCTTCGCTTCGACGCGACCGGCGCCTGCGCCGAGGCCCCCAACGACGCGGAGCAGCGCGCGCGCATCTGCGTGCGGGCGTTCGTCGCGGTTGAGCGCTACGCGATGGTCTGGCTGTGGTTCGGCGCGCGCGAGGCGGCCGACCCGGCGTTGATCCCGGTGTTCGACTTCATCACCAACCCCGACTACGCGGTCGCGCGCGGGCATTCGCACTTCAAGGCGAACTACCAGATGCTGGCCGACAATCTGCTCGACCTCAGCCATGTGCACTACCTGCACCCCGGCGTGCACGAGGGATCGAACTTCGCCGACTTCACCAACAAGGTGAAGGTCGAGGGCGACACCGTCTGGTCGATGCTGTGGCGCCATCACTATCACATCGACGAGAAGCGGCAGGCGATGTTCGGGATGACCAGCACCGATGTCGAAGGGCAGGGCCACAGCCGCTGGAACGCGCCCGGCAGCATCTTGGTCGATACCGCCTACTGGGATCACGGCAAGACGATCGCCGAAGGCGTGCGCTCGCCGTCGGCGCACCTGTTGACGCCGGAGACCGAGTATTCGACGCACTACTTCTGGCTGTCGGGCCGTACGTTCGAGCTCGACAACGAGGCGATGACCCAGGCCACCACTGCCAACATGCGCCGCATCTTCGAGACCGAGGACGGCCCGATGTGCGAAGCGCAGCAACTGGCCCTGGGCGAGAGCACCGATTTCCTGTCGCAACAGCCGATCGTGCTCAAGGCCGACGCCGCCGGCCTCGCCGCCCGCCGCGTGATCAAGCGCAAGCTGCGCGAGGACGCGGGCGACGCGACAGCGCAAGAGGCCATCGCCGAAGCGAGGGTGTGATCCTCCGCGTTATCCTGCATTTTCCGCAGATCCCGAAAATGCGGGATGATCGAGTTCGGATCAGCGGATTACGATATGATCCCCGTCGCCTTGCCGGCGCGTTCGAACATGCCGATGATGGTCTGTACCTGATCGGCCGAATGCTCGGCGCAGAGCGAGCAGCGCAGCAGCGTCATGTTGGCCGGGGTCGCCGGGGGGCGCGCGAGGTTGACGTAGAGGCCTTCCTTGAGCAGCGCCTCCCACATCGCCGCGCCGCGCTCCAGGTCGGGCATGATCACCGCGATGATCGCGCTTTGCGGGCTGTCGGTGCCGAGCTGGAAGCCGCGGTCCTTGAGGCCCTTGTGCAGCGTGCGCGAGTTTTCCCAGAGGTGCGCGCGCTTGTCGCCGGCGCCCATCAGCTTGCGGATCGAGGTCGCGGCGGTGGCGACCACTGAGGGCGGCAGGCTGGCTGTGAACACGTACGGCCGGCAGACCAGCCGCAGGATCTCGAATTTCGGATGGTTGGAGACGCAGAAGCC
>DASVMK010000120.1:0-11175 GCA_036384395.1 Novosphingobium sp. | reverse complement strand
CCCGCGAGCCAGGAGACCTGCCGGCGTCTGGTCGCTCTTGCCTTGGTCCAGGGGATGGCCGCGGCACGGTGTACTCCGTCTGAGCGACGAACGAGCGGCGGGGGCCGCATCGGTTCGTGTGGCGGTCGCCTGTGGCGTCCGACCGCCCGCGCGCGCCGACCGTTCGTGAGCGGCACGCCCCCGCCCGACGTCGAACGGCGCCGACGGAGAATATCCATGACCAAGTTCTCGATGCATGCCTCGCGCGTGGCGCTCGCCTACGCTCTCGCCACCCTTTGCCAAACCACCGTCGCCCTTGCCGAAGAGGCGGATGACGAGGGCGCCGCCATTCTGGTGCGCGGGCAGCGCGAAACCGCGCTCGACCTGCCGCAATCGACTGGCAGCCGCCTCGGCCTGACCGCGCTGGAAACGCCCGCGAGCATCGCCATCGTCGACGGCGACGCGCTGCGCACCCGCGGCGACCTGTCGATCCAGGATGCGGTCACCCGCGCGCCCGGGATCACCAGCGTCGCCAATCCGGGCAACGGCGGCACCGCGCTCGCCGCGCGCGGCTTCAGCGGGCAGGGCTCGGTGCTGCAACTGGTGGACGGCGTCCGCCTGTTCCCGGTCGCCGGCACCATCACCTTCCCGACCGACCCCTGGATGACCCGGCGCATTGAGGTTCTGAGCGGTCCCGCCTCGGTGCTCTATGGCCAGGGCGCGCTGGGCGGCGCGGTCAACGTCGTCACCCGCCAGCCCAATGCCGAGCGCCTGGAGATGCAGAGCGAGGTCGGCTTCGGATCGCAGAACAGCCTCCACGCCGCCGCCGGGATCGGCGCTCCGCTGGGCGAGCTGTTCTCGTACCGCCTCGACGCCAGCTATCGCACATCGGACGGCTATGTCGATCGCGGCCACTCGCGCGGCTACGCGATGGCCGGCGCGCTGCGCTTCGCGCCGTCCGAGCGCTTCGCGCTGACGCTACGCCATGATTACGGCAACCAGCAGCCGATGGAATATTTCGGCACGCCGCTGATCGACGGCAGGATCGACAGCGACGTGCGCAAGCGCAACTTCAACGTCGCCGACGCCGAGCTGCATTACAAGGACAACCGCACGACGCTGACCGCCGAATGGTCGCCCAGCGAGGCGCTCACGATCAGCAACACCGCCTATCGCCTGACGAGCTGGCGGCTGTTCAAGAACCTGGAGAGCTACTTCTACAACCCGGGCAGCGGGCTGGTGGACCGCATGGACAACCTCGGCATCGTCCACGACCAGACCCAGATCGGCGACCAGGGCAGCGTCAAGCTGCGCACGCCGCTGGGGGGAAGCATCACCAACGACCTCGTCGTCGGTTTCGACATCAACCTGATCAAGCTGACGTACGGCCACGACTTCGGCTCCGATCCGCAGGAGGATTCGGTCGATCCGTTCAACCCCGCGCCGGGCCTGTTCTTCGACACCCAGGGCATCGCGCCGCGCTATCGCACGCGCACCAATGAATATGCCTTCTTCGCCGAGAACCGGCTGAAGCTGACCGATGCGATCTCGCTCGTTGCGGGCATCCGCTACGAGCACGACCGCGTCCGGCGCTGGACCTTCGCTTATGGCGCCAACAACGTGCGGACCGAGGCGCAGGTGCTCGACAAGCGGCTTAGCAACACCACCTGGCGGGTCGGCGCTCTCTATCAGCCGATGCCGACGCTGTCGCTCTATGCGCAGTATTCGACCGGGGTCGATCCGCTCGGTACGCTGACCAGCTACTCGACCGGGCAGGTGCAGTTCAGCAACGCCACGGGCAACCAGATCGAGGCGGGCGTGAAGGCGATCTTCCTCGACGGACGCGGCTCGGCGACGCTCGCCGCCTATCGCATCGTCAAGAAGAAGCTGCTGGCCCAGCAGACGCCGACCAGCCCGATCGAGCAGGTCGGCCAGCGTTCGGCGCAAGGGGTCGAGGCGGCGGTCTCGATCGATCTGGCGGCCGGCTTCGGCATCGACGCCAACGGCACGGTGCTCGACGCCGACTTCGACGACTTCATCAGCGGCGGCCAGAAATACAACGGCCGCACCCCCTCGGGCATCGTCGAAAGCGCCGCCAACCTCTGGCTGCGCTGGGATGCCACGCCGCAAGTCCAGGCGCGCGCCGGCCTGCGCTATGTCGGCAAGCGTTATTCGGACAACGCCAACACCTTCAAGGTGCCGGCCTACACCGTCGTCGACGCCAGCCTGTCCTACGCGCTGTCGCCGAACGTGGCGCTCGACCTGAGGCTCTACAACCTGCTCGACAAGGACTACGCGGTCACCACTTACAACGACGAGCAGTGGATCCTCGGCCGTCCGCGTTCGGTGGACGTGGCGTTGCGTGCCAGCTTCTAACACCACGCGAAGGAAGTCGGCGCCGGGCCACATCGCCCGGCGCTGGCTCTACCTCACCCATCGCTGGATCGGGATCGCGAGCTGCCTGCTGTTCGCCATGTGGTTCGCCTCCGGTCTGGTGATGATCTACGTGCCGTACCCCTCGCTCGCTCAGGCCGAGCGGGTGGCGCGGCTCGATCCCATCGCCTGGCCGGCGGTAACGGCGCCGGTGCCCGATGCGGCCGGCGCGCGCACGATCGCGCTCGAGATGCGCGATCACCGTCCGATCTGGCGGGTCGCGCCGTGGGAGGGCGCGGAGCGGCGGGTCCCGGCCGACGACGGCCCGCCGCTGGCGCCGGCCGATGCCGCACTGGCGCGCCGGGTGGCTGCGCGATTCGGCGGCGCGCCGGTCGCGCGGGTCGAAGCGATCGTCCGCGATCAATGGACGGTGGCGCAGCGCTTCGATCGCCATCGCCCGTTGTGGAAAGCGACGCTGCGCGATGCCGGGGGCACCGAGCTCTACGTCTCCTCGGCGACCGGCGACGTCGTCCAGGACACCCGGCGTGGCGAGCGCTTCTGGAACTGGCTGGGATCGGTGCCGCACTGGATCTACCCGACCGTGCTGCGGCAGGACGGCGGGCTGTGGCGGCAGGTGGTACTGTGGGTGGCGGGGCCGTGCATCGCGGCCGCGGTCACCGGCCTGTGGATCGGCATCCTGCGGGTGCGCTTAGGCCGCCGCCGGTTCAAGGGCGGGCGCATGACGCCGTATCGCGGCTGGATGCTGTGGCACCACGTCGCGGGCCTTGCCGGCGGCGTGTTCCTCGTCGCCTGGATCTTCAGCGGCTGGCTCTCGGTCGATCCCGGGCGCGTGTTTCACAGCGAGGGGCTCTCGGTGGCCGGCGAGCGAAGCTATGCCGGCGCGCTGGTCGTGCCACCAGATTTCGCGCGCGATCTGCCCAGGCTGGCGGCCGGGGCGGTGCGTGTCGAGCTCGCCGCGGTGGCGGGCGGACGGCCGCTGCTGCGCGTCATCCGCGCCGACGGCGGCGAGCGCCTGATCGACCCGCGTACGCGCCGGCCGCCGACGCTGTCGCGGGCCGATATCGTCAGCGCCGCCGTGCGGTTGCTGCCGGGCGCGCCGGTCGCGCGCGTCGAACGGCTCTCCGCGCCCGACGCTTATTGGTACGGGATCGACGCGCCGCCCCGCCTGCCGGTCCTGCGCCTTCGCCTCCGCGATGCCGCCGCCACCTGGGTCCACCTCGATCCCGTGTCGGGTGAAGTCCTCGGTTCGATCGACACGCGCGGCCGCGCCTATCGCTGGCTCTTCGACCTGCTGCACAAGTGGGACCTGAACGCGCTCACCGCCCGCCGGCCGCTGTGGGATATCTGGCTATGGGTGCTGTCGCTGCTGGGCGTGGCGATCGCCATCAGCGGCGTGCGGATCGGCTGGAAGCGCCTGCGGGCTTGAGGATCGTGGGCATCGGTCGAGCAGACGAGCATCCGGCGCGGCAATCGCGAGCCGGGTTCTAGCGTGGCCGACAGATGGCGTTCTCACCATCCCAGTATGGGGGATAGGCGAAGCGGGCCGCCACTGTCCTACAGGCCCAAGCTCTGCCAGACCTGCGTGAGATTCATTCCAGTTGGAGGTGTGGCATCATGCCTGGTGTTCGAAGCGATGCTGGTCCCATCCAGGCGAGGCGCGGCTCAAGCGGTAAGGCGACACGGGTTTCGGAAGGTGATACGCGGTGACACAGGGTGACGGGAGGTCACACCGTTTCCCTGGACACCGTCAACTGTGTCAACTTCGCCTTCGACGCCACCGCAAAAAAGTTCTTGTTCCCCCCTTGTTCCATTAGAACAAACGCGATACATGGGCTGCAGATTGACCTTCCGGGTCGTTCGGTTAGCTAGGGGATGAACGATGGCTGCTCAGCTTAAACTGATTCAGGAAGGCAAGGAAAACATGGACCGGCAGAAGGCGCTCGAGGCGGCGCTGGCGCAGATCGATCGCGCGTTCGGCAAGGGCAGCGCGATGAAGCTCGGCTCGAAGGAGACGATGCAGGTGGAGGCGATCTCCACCGGCTCGCTCGGGCTCGACATCGCGCTGGGCGTCGGCGGGTTGCCGCGCGGGCGCGTGATCGAGGTCTATGGTCCGGAAAGCTCGGGCAAGACCACGCTGGCGCTGCACGTCATCGCCGAGGCGCAGAAGACCGGCGGCACCGCCGCCTTCGTCGATGCCGAGCATGCGCTCGACCCGGTCTATGCCAAGAAGCTGGGCGTCGACATCGACGAACTGATCGTCTCGCAGCCCGACACCGGCGAGCAAGCGCTGGAGATCGTCGACACGCTCGTCCGTTCGAACGCGATCGACGTGCTGGTGGTCGATTCGGTCGCCGCGCTGGTGCCGCGCGCCGAGATCGAGGGCGAGATGGGCGACAGCCATGTCGGCCTCCAGGCGCGGCTGATGTCGCAGTCGCTGCGCAAGCTCACCGGCTCGATCAGCCGCTCGCGCTGCATGGTGATCTTCATCAACCAGCTGCGCATGAAGATCGGCGTGATGTACGGCAACCCCGAGACCACGACGGGCGGCAACGCGCTCAAGTTCTACGCCTCGGTCCGCCTCGACATCCGCCGCACCGGCCAGATCAAGGACCGCGACGAAATCGTCGGCAACGCGACGCGCGTGAAGGTGGTCAAGAACAAGGTCGCGCCGCCGTTCAAGCAGGTCGAGTTCGATATCATGTACGGGCAGGGCATTTCCAAGATCGGCGAGATCCTCGACCTCGGCGTCAAGGCCGGCATCGTCGAGAAGTCGGGCGCCTGGTTCAGCTATGACAGCATTCGCATCGGCCAGGGCCGCGAGAACGCGAAGACGTACTTGAAGGAAAACCCCGAGGTTTGCGATCGTCTGGAAGCCGCCATCCGCGGCCGCACCGACGGTCTTTCCGAGGAGATGATGGCGGGTCCGGACGCAGACGACGACATCTGATTCTCAAGGGACGGCGTGCCTTCGGGCAGCCATCCGGCGAAACAGGACCGGCGCTGCCGCCCGAAAGGGTCGCGGCGCCGGTCTTTCGTCCAACCAGGTTGGCCCGTACGCCCGATCGGTTCAGGCCGCCCGCGCCTTGACCACCTCGTCGGCGTGCTTGCCGCCGAGCTCGGCCAGGTGATCGAACCCGGCGCGGTAGCTGCCGAGGCCCTGGCTCATCGAACGCAACTCGGCATCGAGGCCGTGGAGGCCGGACTCGGGCAGCAGCGCCTCCACCCGTTCCCAGCGCAGCCAGTCGGGATGCGGCGCCAGGCCGAGGATCTGGCCGCGCCGGCTCGACAGCGCCGAGCCCGCCTTCGAGCCGCTGCCCGCCGGCGTGTCGACCGTGACCTTGCAGATCGGCTCGAGCAGGAACGGTGCGGCGCTTGCCAGCGCTTCGAGCATGGCCATGCGCCCGGCGGTGCGGAAGGCCAGTTCGGAACTGTCGACCGAGTGGAACGAGCCGTCGATCAGCGTCACTTCGACATCGACCACCGGGAAGCCGAGCGGCCCCTTTTCCATCGCGTCGCGCACCCCCATCTCGACCGCCGGGATATACTGCTTCGGGATCGCTCCGCCGGTGATCTTGTCGATGAACCGGAAGCCTTCGCCGCGCGCCAGCGGCCGGACCTCGATCACGCAATCGCCATACTGGCCGTGACCGCCCGACTGCTTCTTGTGCCGCCCGCGCTGGGTCACCCCGCGCCGGATCGATTCGCGGTAGGCGATGCGCGGCGGCCGGCTCTCCACCGCCACGCCGTAGCGGCGCTGCAGCCGCCCGAGCACGACGGCGAGATGCTCGTCGTTGATGCCGCGCAGCACCGTCTCGTGGCTGGCGTCGTCCTGGGTCCACTCGAGCGCGGGGTCCTCCTCGCAGAGCCGGTGCAGCGCGGTCGACAGCTTGACGTCGTCGCGGCGGTCCTTGGTGGTGATGGCCAGCGCCGCGTTGCGCGCCGGATAGTCGACCGGCAGTTCGGCCGCGCGCTCCGCCGGCCTGGCGGAGCCCTTGCGCGCCAGCAGCGATCCGCAGCGCGCACCATCGACTTTGGCCACCGCGACGATGTCACCGGGCGCCGCGCCGCCGTGCTTGGCGGTCTTCTCGCCCTGAACGAAGAAGATCGAGCCGGCGCGCGCGCTCTCCTCGCCGACCATCAGTTCATCGCCTTCGCGCAGCGGCGCGCCCAGCACGCGGCCGAGCGCGAGCCGGCCCATCGCGCCGCCGTTGGCGATCTTGAAGACGTGCAACGCGCCGCCGGCGTCCTCGGCGTGCAGGCGCTCGGCGGCGAGCTCGGGCATCGGCGCTTCGTGGCGCAGCAGCTTGAGCAGCCGCCGCACGCCGCCGCCGCTCAGCGCCGAGCCGAGCACGACCGGGACCACCTGGTTGCCGGCGGTGTCCTCGGCCAGGTCGGCCATCACCGCCTGCGGCTCGGGCGTCTCGTCGGTCAGCAGCACTTCGAGCAGCGCGTCGTCGAAGTCCGCCAGCGTCTCGAGCAGGCGGGTGCGCTCGGCGCGTTCGCGCGCCGCGAGCTCGTCCGGCATGGCGATCATTTCGGACGCGGCGCCGGGCCGGTAGCGGTAGGCGCGTTCGAGTGCGAGATCGACATAGCCGGTGACGTGCTCCCCGTCGGTGTCGTGCGTGTGGATCGGGATCTGGCGCAGCGCCAGCGGCTCGCGGCTCATCGGCCGCAGCTCGTCGAGCAGCGCTTCGACCACGCCGGGGCGCGCGTTCTCGATCTTGTTGACGAAGAGGACGTGCGGCACGCCCCATTCGTCGAGCCGGCGCAGCATCGGCTCGGCCAGCATCGCCCGCTCGGGCGCGGGATCGATCACCACCACCGCGATGTCGGCGGCCATCAGCGCGTTCAGCCCATCGGCGGCGAAGCCCGCGCCGCCGGGCATGTCGACCAGCGCGAAAGGATCGCCGAGGTAGTCGAAATGCATGAGATTGAGTTCGGTGGAGCCGCCGCGGGATCGCGCCTCGGGGCTGGCGTCGCCGACCGTGGTTCCGGCCTCGACGCTGCCTTGTCGGGGGATCGCGCCGCTGGCGTAGAGCAACGCCTCGGCGAGAGTGGTCTTGCCCGTGCCGGCCGGCCCCACCAGCGCGACCGCACGGGTGGGCTTGCTGCCCTGAGGGTTGTTCCTGTTGCTTGTGCTGCCCATCGACGCCTCCTCTCTGGGTGAAGGCGCGCCGGGCGCGGTTCCTTCGCTCGACGCGCAAGGGACGGATGGCGATGCTGTGCCTCTCGCGGATGAGTCGCAAGCGGAATCTCCCGAGTGCTGCGATGGGGCGGAACCGCGATGCCTGCTCGCGCATTATACGGGTATCATGGCCAGCACGCTTCCCGTGGTGATCAACCGCTCGGGCGGCACCGCCGCCGCGATGGGCGTGGACCTGGGGTACTTGGTGACCCGCGCCTTCGCCCGCGCCGGCCGAACGATCGCCCTGGAGCTTGTCGATGGCTGCGATGTCGCCTTCGCGATCGCGCGGCATGCCCGCGCGCCGCTGGTGGCGGTGGGCGGGGGCGACGGGACGCTGGGCGCCGCGGCGGCGGCGCTCGCCCATACCTCGACGGCGCTCGCCGTGCTGCCGCTGGGCACGCGCAACCATCTCGCCCGCCAACTGGGGGTGCCGCCGGACCTCGACGCGGCCGCCGCGCTGGCGGTGAGCGGGCGTCGCCGCCGGATCGATCTGGGCACGGCCGGCGACCGGGTTTTCGTCAACAACGCCTCGTTCGGCATCTATACGCGCTTCGTCCGCCAGCGCGACGCGGCGCGCGGGCCGAAGTGGCTGGAGACCTTGCCGGCCACCTGGCACGCGCTGCACCGCATGCGCGCGCAGCGCTTCACGCTGCGCATCGACGGGGACCGCCGATGCCTCAGAACGCCGCTGCTGTTCGTCGGCAACAACGAATACGCGCTCGATCTCGGCCGGCTGGGCCAGCGTGAAAGCCTGGACGACGGCTGCCTCTCGATCCGCGCGGTCGCGGCGCAAGACCCGCTGGGGTTGCTGGCCTTCGCGGCGCGGGCGGTGTTCGGGCTCGCGCGGCCCGAGCGCGACTTCGCCGAATACGGCAACGCGCGCGAGATCGTCATCGAGGGGACGGGCGTGATCGAGGGCGCGTTCGACGGGGAACTGGCGCGCGTGGCGCTGCCACTGCGGTTGCGCAGCGCCGCCGCCGCGCTCGGCGTGGTGACGCCGTACGAGGACGCCCCGGGAGGAAGAGAGTCCGGGCGCGGGCTGCTCGCCTCCCGATCCCGGACACCGTGATCGGCTGATCGCGCTTGTCGCCCGCGCGCGCCTGGCTTATCGGCGCACTTCATGACCTCGACCAACGACATCCGCCGGTCCTTCCTCGACTATTTCGCCGCCAACGGCCACGAGGCGGTGCAATCCGCGCCGCTCGTGCCGTATAACGACCCGACGCTGATGTTCGTCAACGCGGGCATGGTCCCGTTCAAGAATGTCTTCACCGGGCTGGAGACGCGCGGTGTCCCGCGTGCGGCGAGCTCCCAGAAGTGCGTGCGCGCCGGCGGCAAGCACAACGACCTCGACAATGTCGGCTATACCGCGCGGCATCACACCTTCTTCGAGATGCTCGGCAATTTCTCGTTCGGCGATTACTTCAAGGAACAGGCGATCACCCACGCCTGGACGCTGCTGACCAGGGAATGGGGGCTGCCGGCCGACAAGCTGACCGCCACCGTCTATCACACCGATGACGAGGCCTTCGACCTCTGGCGCAAGATCGCCGGGCTGCCCGAAGAGCGGATCATCCGCATCGCCACCTCGGACAACTTCTGGTCGATGGGCGACACCGGCCCTTGCGGCCCGTGCTCGGAAATCTTCTACGACCACGGCGACCACATCTGGGGCGGCCCGCCGGGATCGCCGGAGGAGGACGGCGACCGCTTCATCGAGATCTGGAACCTCGTGTTCATGCAGTTCGAGCAGCAGGCCGATGGCACGCGGCTGAACCTGCCCAAGCCCTCGATCGACACCGGCATGGGGCTGGAGCGCATCGCCGCGGTGATGCAGGGCGAGCACGACAACTACGACATCGACACCTTCAAGGCGCTGATCGCCGCGTCCGAAGGCCTGACCGGCGTCAAGGCCGAAGGCGAGCAACAGGCCAGCCATCGCGTGATCGCCGATCACTTGCGCTCGACCAGCTTCCTCCTGGCCGACGGCGTGCTGCCGTCGAACGAGGGCCGCGGCTATGTCCTGCGCCGGATCATGCGCCGGGCGATGCGCCATGCGCACCTGCTGGGCGCCAAGGAGCCGCTGATGCACCGGCTGGTGCCGGCGCTGGTCGCCGAGATGGGGCAGGCCTATCCCGAACTCGGCCGCGCGCAGCCGCTGATCGAGGAGACGCTGCAGCGCGAGGAGATCCAGTTCCGCCGCACGCTGACCAATGGGCTCAAGCTCCTCGACGAGGCGACGCAGGCGCTGGGCGAGGGCGACAGCCTGCCCGGCGACACCGCGTTCAAGCTCTACGATACCTACGGCTTCCCCTATGACCTGACCGAGGACGCATTGCGCGCCCGCGGCATCGGCGTGGACAAGGACGGTTTCGACGCGGCGATGGCGCAGCAGAAAGCGGCCGCCCGCGCCGCCTGGAAGGGCTCGGGCCAGGCCGCCGACAGCGAGGTCTGGTTCGACATCGCCGAGCGCGAGGGCGCGAGCGAGTTCACCGGCTATTCCTCGACCAGCGGCGAAGGCCAGGTCGTCGCGCTGGTGAAGGACGGCCAGGAAGTCGCCAGCGCCTCGGCGGGCGACGCGGTCACCGTGATCGCCAACCAGACGCCATTCTACGGGGAGAGCGGGGGCCAGACGGGCGACACCGGCACGATCTCCAACACCGATGGCCTCAAGCTGACGGTCGTCGACACCGCCAAGCCGCTCGGCCGGCTGCACGCGCACCACGCCACGGTCGAGGCCGGGACGATCAAGGTCGGCGACACCGTCCACCTCGATGTCGATGTCGCGCGCCGCGACGCGATCCGCGCCAACCACTCGGCCACGCACTTGCTGCACGCGGCGCTGCGCAATCGCCTCGGCGGCCACGTGACGCAGAAGGGTTCGCTCGTCGCCGCCGACCGCCTGCGCTTCGACTTCTCGCACCCCGCCGCGCTGACCCCCGAGGACATCGCCGCGATCGAGGCCGAAGTGAACGCGGAGATCCGCGCGAACGAGGCGGTGACCACCCGGCTGATGTCGCCCGACGAGGCGATCGAGGCCGGCGCGATGGCGCTGTTCGGCGAGAAGTACGGCGACGAGGTGCGCGTGCTCAGCATGGGGCGCGTGACGAATAAGCACTATTCGGTCGAACTGTGCGGCGGCACCCACGTGACCGCCACCGGCGACATCGGCGTGTTCCGCATCGTGTCCGAAAGCGCGGTCAGCTCGGGCGTGCGCCGCATCGAGGCGCTGACCGGCGAGGGCGCACGCGCCTGGCTGGTGGCGCGCGAGGAAGCGCTGAAGAGCGCCGCCGCGCTGTTGCGCACGACGCCCGAGGACGTCGAGGCGCGGGTCGCCGCGCTGCTCGATGAGCGCAAGAAGCTCGAACGCGAACTGGCCGACGCGAAGAAGGCGTTGGCGCTGGGCGGCGGCGGCGGCGCGCAGGCAGAGGCCGCCGACGAGGACGTCGGCGGCGTAAAGTTTTCCGGCCAGGTCATCGACGGCCTCGACGCCAAGGAACTGCGCGGCCTGCTCGATCAGGCCAAGCAGCGCATGGGATCGGGCGTCGCGGCGGTGGTCGCGGTCAACGACGGCAAGGCGAGCATCGCCGCGGCCGTGACCGACGATCTGACCGGCA
>DASVMK010000119.1:0-17791 GCA_036384395.1 Novosphingobium sp. | reverse complement strand
TGGCGTCGGAACTGGACCGTCACCATCAGCGACGCCTGCTGGACCGCCTGCTCGCCAGTGGCGCGCAGGTCTTCATCACGGGCACGGAACTTCCCCTGGGCCTGATGGAAGGCGTCCATCCAGCTACCCGGTTCCACGTGGAACACGGTGCCGTCCACGCCGCGCCGATGCCCTGAGCCGGGGCTAAGTGCGCACCGGTGCTATAATTCCGCTCTGATCCCCTGACCCGCGCATGGCGCCCACCGACCCGGTGGCGCGGCGCCGGCCTTGCAGCCGACACGAAGCGAATGACCGACGAAACGACCTCTTCTGCACCGAACGGCAACACGTACGACGCCAACAGCATCACCGCACTGGAAGGTCTGGAAGCGGTCCGCAAGCGCCCCGGCATGTACATCGGCGACGTGCATGACGGCACGGGCCTGCACCACATGGTGTTCGAAGTCGTCGACAACTCCATCGACGAGGCGCTGGCCGGCCACGCCGACCATGTCGCCGTCACGATCCATGCCGATGGCTCGGTGTCGGTCTCCGACAACGGGCGCGGCATTCCGGTCGGCAAGCATGCGCAGATGAGCGCCAAGCTGGGACGTGAGGTATCGGCGGCCGAAGTCGTGATGACCGTGCTTCATGCCGGCGGCAAGTTCGACGACAACAGCTACAAGGTCTCCGGCGGTCTCCACGGCGTCGGCGTCAGCGTGGTCAACGCGCTGTCGGAGAAGCTGCAGCTGGACATCTTCCAGGGCGGGTCCCACTACCGTCAGGAATACAGCAACGGCGCCGCCCTGAGCCCCCTGGCGCAGGTCGAAAGCACCACCAGGCGAGGCACCACGCTGCGCTTCTGGCCGTCGGTGACCGCCTTCCACGGCAATGTGGAGTTCCACTACGACATCCTGGCCCGCCGCCTGCGTGAACTCTCGTTCCTCAACTCCGGCGTCAAGATCGTGCTGGTCGACGAGCGCGGCGAAGGGCGCCACGACGACTTCCACTACGAAGGCGGCATCCGCAGCTTCGTGGAGCATCTGGCGCACCTGAAGACGCCGCTGCATCCGCACGTGATCGCAGTCAGTGGCGAGCAGAACGGCATCACGGTCGAAGTCGCCCTGCAGTGGACCGACGCGTACCAGGAAACGATGTTCTGCTTCACCAACAACATCCCGCAGAAGGATGGCGGTACCCACCTGATCGGTTTCCGAGCGGCGCTGACGCGCACGCTGACCAACTACATCGAACAGAACGGCATCGCCAAGCAGGCCAAGGTCAACCTGTCCGGCGACGACATGCGCGAAGGCATGATCGCCGTGCTGTCGGTGAAGGTGCCCGATCCCAGCTTCTCCTCGCAGACCAAGGAAAAGCTGGTCAGCTCGGAAGTGCGCCCGGCGGTGGAAGCCGTCATCGGCCAAAAGCTCGAGGAATTCCTGCAGGAGCGTCCGAACGAAGCGCGCGCCATCGCCGGAAAGATCGTCGACGCCGCCCGTGCGCGTGAGGCCGCCCGCAAGGCCCGCGACCTCACCCGCCGCAAGGGCGCGCTCGACATCGCCGGCCTGCCCGGCAAGCTCGCCGACTGCCAGGAGAAGGACCCGGCGCTGAGCGAACTGTTCATCGTCGAGGGTGACTCGGCCGGCGGCTCGGCCAAGCAGGGCCGCAACCGCGACAACCAGGCCGTGCTGCCCCTGCGCGGCAAGATCCTCAATGTCGAGCGCGCGCGCTTCGACAAGATGCTGGGCTCCGAACAGGTCGGCACGCTGATCACGGCGCTCGGCGCCGGCATCGGCCGCGACGACTTCAACATCGAGAAGCTGCGCTATCACCGCATCATCATCATGACCGACGCCGACGTCGACGGCGCGCACATCCGCACGCTGCTGCTGACCTTCTTCCACCGGCAGATGCCCGACATTATCAAGGCGGGGCACCTCTTCATCGCCCAGCCGCCGCTGTACAAGGTCGCCAAGGGCCGCAGCGAGGTTTACCTGAAGGACGCCGGCGCGCTCGACCGCTATCTGGTCGAGGCGGGCCTCGCGGGCCGCGTGCTGGAGAGCGCCGGAGGTGCTCGCGCCGGACAGGAGCTGGAAGCGCTGGTCGAACACGCGCTGCGGCTCCGCGCGCTGATGGCCTTCGTGCCGCGGCGCTACGATCCGGCGATCATCGAGGCGTTGGCGCTGGCCGGCACTTTCGCGCCCGAACTGACGCCCGAGGCGCGCGGCCAGGCGCTGATCCGCACGGCCGAATGGCTCGACCGCGGCGACTCCGAAGCCACCTGGAAGGCCGGCATGGGCGAGGACGGGGCCATCTGGGTCCAGCGCCTGTGGCGCGGCGTCACCGATCATCACATCGTCGAGGCGAGCTTCCTGGCCAGCGCCGAGGCGCGCAAGCTGGCCAAGCTGGCGGCCGAGCACGCCGAGGTTTACCAAGGCGTCGCGCGGCTGGTGAAGGGCGCGGCGGCGGCCGAGGAGCCCGAGCCGGTGGTGGACGAGACCGGCGAGGGCGAACCCGCCCCGGTCCGCGCGACCGCTACCGACGGCGCGATCACCCGCCCGTCGCAGTTGCTCGAAGCGGTGCTCGCCGGCGGCCGCAAGGGTCTGTCGATCGCGCGCTACAAGGGCCTGGGCGAGATGAACGCCGAGCAGCTATGGGAAACCACGCTCGATCCCGAAAACCGCAGCCTGCTGCAGGTCAAGGTCGAGGATGCCGATGTCACCGACGAGATATTCACCCGCCTGATGGGCGACGTGGTCGAACCGCGCCGCGACTTCATCCAGGAAAACGCGCTGAACGTCGCCAACCTGGACGTATAACGCCTGTCTAGGTTTGCATTGCCATACCCGAGCGCGAGCGTCGGGATGATCAGGCGTCAACCTCACTCCGGTTGTTCACGTCTAATCCTAAGGAGCAACGTAGCCGCTTCGGGCGGGCTTACGACGGCGGGAGGCCCTGAGAGACGATCCGCCCGTCGAGCATGGCCACGCGCCGGTCGGCGCGGCGCGCGATTTCGGGATCGTGGGTTACGCACACGACGGATCGCCCCTCCCGGTGCGCCAAGGACCGGAAGAGGTCGATGACCGCGCGGCTGTTCGCGCTGTCGAGGTCGCCGGTCGGCTCGTCGGCAAGGATCAGCGTCGGATCGTTCGCCAGCGCGCGCGCGATCGCGACCCGTTGGCGCTCGCCGCCCGAGATGCGGTCGGGCGTCCGGTCCACCTTGGCGGAGAGCCCGAACTGCTCAAGCAAGTCCATCGCCCGCGTGCGCGCGGCGGCGAGGTCCAGGCGTCCCAGGCGCCGCAGCGGGATGAGCACGTTCTCCAGCGCCGTGAACTCGGGCAGCAGGAAATGGAACTGGAACACGAAGCCGAACCGCTCCAGCCTTAGCTGGGCGCGGGCATCACCGTCGAGCGCGGCGATCTCCACGCCCTCGAGCGCCAGACTGCCTGTCGTGGGGCGGTCGATAAGCCCCAGCAGATATAGCAGTGAAGACTTGCCGCATCCCGATGGCCCGACGATCGCCGTGAAGGTTCCGGGCTCGATCGTCAGATCCGCGTCCGCGACGAGCACGATGGGCGGGTCGCCGGGCAGGCTTCGCCCGAGCCCCCGCGCGGTCATGACCGCGGTCACGCCGCTCCCCGGAGGATGTCGACGGGGTCGACGCGCGACGCCTTGCGCGCCGGTAGCCAGGCCGCCACGCTGCCTGCCAGCAGACTTATCGCGGCTGCGACGGCGTATTGGCGCGGCGATCGGTCGAGCGGGATGTATTCGATCTCGCCGCCCATGGGGAATGGGATCCGGCCGAGGATGTCCATAAGAGCGTAGCCGAGCAGCCAACCCGCAAGGATGCCGGCCACGGCCAGTGCCAGTCCCTGGATCACGAAGAGCAGCTGCAGGTCCGCTTCCGAGAAGCCGACGGCTCTGAGGATGGCGATGTCGCGCCGCTTGTCCGACACGCTGTTAGACACGATCGTGTAGATGCCGAAGCTGGCGACGAGCAGGATGGCCGAGACGACGCTGTACATGATCACGTTGCGGATGACGAATTGAGACAGAATGTCGGCGGAGCGCTCCTGCCAGCTTTCGGCCTTGTATCCGAACCGTCGCTCGAGCGCGGCGGCCGCGGCCTGAGCGCTTGCAGGATCTCGCAGATGGACCGCGACGCGGTTGACGACGAAGGGGCGCTCCAGCAGCGACTGCGCCGTCCGCAGCAGAACGTAGCCGTTGGACGAGGGCAGGAACATCTGTCCGCGCTTGGCCAGGCCCACTATCCGCAGCGACCGCGTCTTTCCCGACGGCGCGGTGGCCGCCACCACGTCCCCCATGTTGAGACCCAGCCGCTGCGCGAGCTCCTCGCTGAGGATCACCCCGTCGCCGACCGTTTCCAGATCGGCCAGTTTACCGACGCGCAGGTTTTCGTCGATCGCGCTGACCTTCTTCTCGATCTGCGGATCTACGCCGATGATCGCCAGGGGCTCTTGGCGGCCACCCACCCGCAGGGTGATCGCGCCCGAAAGGCTCGGCGAGGCGACCGCGCCCTCGGCGCGTTGGGCGGCGGCGAGAATACCGGGCCAGCCGCGAAGCCCTCGTGCCTCGGTGCGACGCTTGTAGCCCTTCAGCGCCACCGCGCCTTTGGGGAAGAGCAGCTCTCCGGCCTGTGGCGGCGGGCTGCGCATCTCGTCCGAAACGACGATGTGCGGTGCCGCATCGATCAGCCGCTCGGTGAAGTCGTTCTGGCTACCGACCATGAGCGACGACACCGCCAGGAAGAAGCCGACACCGATCGCGACGCCGCTCACCGCGACGAGGGTCTGGCGTCTGCGGCGAACGAGGTGACGCCCCGCCATGTCCAAAATGAGGCCGAACGAGCCGATCACGGCTCGATCCGGACCCGAACGCCCTCTGCGACACCATCGGGCGGCGAGACGATGACCTGCTCGCCTGCGCTCAGTCCGCGGACTACCTCGACGGCATCCTCCCCAACGATCCCGACCTGCACCGCCTTGCCACGCGCGCGTCTGTTTCGGTCGATGATCCAGGCTCGGCCATCGGCATGGGCGGACGCGGGGATGAGCAGGGCGTCGGGATGCCGGCGAGTGACGATGTTGGCCTCGAGCGTCAAGCCGAACGGGAGGTCCTGCGGCTCGGCGAGGCTCAGGCGAACGCGGAAGGCGCGTTGCGTCGGGTCGCCGCCGGGCGTGATCGTCCGGACCACGGCCTTGATGACGCGCCCGCGCAGGCTATCGGTCGACAACAGCGCCGTCTGGCCCGGGCGGACGTCGATGATGTCGCGCTCGTCGACCGTCGTGGTGATCCGGACCCGTGCCGGATCCCCGATCTCCATGAGCACGGCTCCCGGGACCGCGAGATCTCCGGGCTCGACATCGCGCTTCAGCACGATCCCGGCGAATGGTGCGCGGATGACATTGTTCGCTGCGCGGGCCTGCGCGGCCCGCTGGGCAGCCCGTGCGGCCGAGGCCACCGCCACCGCCTGGTCCCGCGCCGCCCGCGTCATCCAGCCCTGCTGATAGAGTGTGACCGTCCGCCGCTCAGCGAGTTCTGCGCCGCGTCGCTCGGCATCTGCCTGGGCCAAGAGGCCCTGCTGCTCGCCTCCGTCGAGCACGACCAGCGGCTGGCCCCGGACGACGCGGTCGCCTTCTTCCGCGCCGACCGCGATGACCGGCGCCGTCACGCGCGACGACAGGGCCGCGGGCTGGTCCGGTTCGACGAACCCCGTCGCGTAGACGAGTTCGACCGCGTCTCCGCGCCAGACCTTCGCGACTTTCACCGGGATCGGTCGCTGGTGCCAGAGGACGGCCGCTCCGCCCGCCGCGAGCGTGGTTAGCGCCACGACGGCCAATGCCGGCTTCTTCAGGAAGCGGCTCGGCACATTTCCGCCTCATCGGAAGAAGGCTTAAGGCCAAGCTTGCCTTCCGCTTCGGCGACCACACGCAGGGCGGTGACGAAGCTGTCGGGATTGAGCGACATCGAATCGATGCCGCGCTCCACAAGAAATGCGGCGAAGTCCGGGTGGTTGCTCGGCCCCTGTCCGCAGATGCCGATGTGCCGGCCCGACCGGTGGGCGCGGACGATCAGGTCGGCAATCATGCGTTTGACGGCCTCGTCGCGCTCATCGAACCGAGCGGCGAGCTCCTCGGAATCGCGATCCACGCCGAGCACCAGCTGGGTCAGGTCGTTCGAGCCGATCGAGAACCCGTCGAAGCGCTCAGCGAACGATTCCGCCAGGACGGCGTTGGCGGGTATCTCGGCCATGACGTAGACCTCAAGGCCGTTGCCGCCGCGTTCAAGTCCGTTCCGCTTCATTTCGGCGAGCACCCGATCGGCCTCGTCCGGCGTGCGGCAGAACGGGATCATCGGCACGAGGTTGGTGAAGCCGAGTTGGTCGCGAGCCTGGGCCAGTGCGCGGCACTCCAGGGCGAACGCCTCGCGGTAGACCGGATGGTAGTAGCGCGCCGCTCCGCGCAGCCCGAGCATCGGGTTCTCCTCGTGCGGTTCGAACTGTCCGCCGCCGCAGAGGTGTGCATACTCGTTGGTCTTGAAATCGCCGAAGCGGACGATGGCCGGGTGCGGATAAAACACGGCCGCGAGGCGGGCGATCCCCTCGGCGAGCGTCGAGACGAAGAAGTCGGCCGGGCTGGCGTGGCCCCGGGTGGCCCGGGCGATCGTCCGCCGTTCACGCGCCGTGAGCCGCTCAGGGTGGAGGAGCGCGAGCGGATGGATGCGGATCGATTCCGCGATGATGAACTCGATCCTGGCGAGGCCGACGCCCGCCGCCGGGAGCCGCCACCAGCGCATCGCCTTTGAAGGATCGGCAAGATTGACCATCAGCTGCGTCCTGGTGCCGGGCAAATCCGCAAGCCCCACGGTGTTCTGCTCGAACCCAAGGGCTCCCGGGTAGACCTTGCCCACCGAACCCTCGGCGCAGGATACGGTCACGCGTTTGCCGGCGCCGAGCCTCTCCATGGCTCCCGCGGCGCCGACGATGGCCGGGACGCCGAGCTCGCGGGCGACTATGGCGGCGTGGCTGGTGGCGCCGCCATGCTCGGTCACGATGGCCGATGCTCGGCGCATTGCCGGAACCCAGTCGGGATCGGTCATCGGCGCAACGATCACACCGCCGTCGGGAAACCGAGCGAGGTCGCGGGCATCACGCACGGGACAGGTCTCGCCCGTGGCGATCCCCTGGCCGATCGCCACCCCTTCAAGGATGGGGTCCGCCCGTTCGAGCAGGCGCCAGCTTGTCAATGCGGCGCCGTCTCGACGGCGACCGCCGGTCTCCGGACGCGCCTGGACGACGAAGAGTTCCCCGGTAAGCCCGTCGCGGGCCCACTCGATGTCCATCGCCTGGCCGTAGTGCAGCTCGATGGCGACGCCCCAGCGCGCGAGCTGCAGAACCTCGTCGTCGGAAAGCACCAGACAATGGCGAAGCCGCGGTGGCGACGCGACGCGGCGTGTGCCGCCGCCGCGGGCGTAGATTGATCGCTCGGCCTTGGCGCCGAGGCGGTGCTCGATTATCGGGCGGACTTTCGGGTTGGCCAGCAGCGGCTTGAAAACCGTGTAGACATCTGGCTCGACGCTGCCCTGGACGACGGTCTCGCCGAGGCCCCAGGCTGCACTGATCGTCACCACGCGGGGGAACCCGGTGTCCGGGTCCAGGGTGAAGAGAACCCCCGAGGCGCCCCTGTCCGAGCGCACCATCCGCTGCACGCCGACCGACAGGGCGACGTGCCGGTGATCGAAGCCCATCGCATCGCGGTAGGCGACCGCCCGGTCGGTGAAGAGCGAGGCGAAGCAGGCCCGGCAGGCCTTGAGCAGATCCGCCTCTCCGCTGACGTTGAGGAAGCTTTCCTGCTGGCCGGCGAAGCTGGCGCCCGGCAGGTCCTCGGCGGTCGCACTCGAGCGCACGGCCACCGGAACATCGCGGCGGCCTTCCTCCTCGCACAGCCGGCGGTAGGCGACACGCACGGCATCGGCGACGTCGCTCGGCAGCGGTGCCGCCGCGATCCGCTCGCGCAGGCGCGCCGCGATGGGGCCGACCGGCTCACCGCGCTTCCACGCCGTGCAGGCATCGGCGACTGCCTTGTCGAGACCTTGCGCGCCGAGGGTCTGGCGGTAGGCGTCGGCGGCGAGCGCGAAGCCCGCCGGCACGCGCACGCCGAGGCTCGACAAGTTTCCGATGAGCTCTCCGAGCGAGGCGTTCTTACCGCCGAACCGCGCAACATCCACGGCGCGGATATCGGCGAGATCCGCCACGATCCCGGGCGCCCGAGGCGCGCCATGGTGGAAGTCCTTGACCATGCGGACATGGTTGGCGAACGCCCCCCGCCGCGCGATACGCAATGTCCCTAGGGCGCGTCGATCAGCGCATGCCCTGCAGAAGCCGATCGAGCGAGACCACCGCGAATGATGTCATCGTGTCTGCGACGCCGAATGGGAGCATCAGGGTCCGGCCGCTGGCGAAGGCGCCGCAGCTGTAGGCCACGTTGGGGACGAAGCCGTTGTAGCCGTTCGGCTGCGGGCGCAGAAGCGGCTCGACGGTGCGCGCCAGCACCTTGGTGGGATCCCGCCTGTCGAGCAGGCAGGCGCCGAGGCAGTAGGTCCGCACCGCGCCCACCCCGTGCGTGATCACGAGCCAGCCTTCGTCGATCTCGATGGGCGAGCCGCAGTTGCCCATCTGGATGAACTCCCAGGGCCAACGGGGCGAGAGGATGACAGCGCCCTCGTTCCATTCGTAGAGGTCGCCCGACTTCAGTAGCCAGATGTTCTCATGGTCCTGCCTGCCGAGCATCGCATAGCGCCCGTCGATGCGCCGGGGGAATAAGGCCATGCCCTTCGTGGCGCTGAGCCTGCCCCTTAGCGCATTCAACTGGTAGGTGACGAAATCGTCGGTCCGAAGGAGCTCCTGCCGGACGGACAGCCCGCTGAAGGCAGTATACGTTCCGATGTAGCTGCACCGTCCGTCGTCCTCGACGAAGCGGACGAGACGAAGATCTTCGACCCCGCCGCGCTGCTGCGCGGTGACGGGGAAGATCACCATGCTCGACGGATCGCAGCGCCTGGAATAGCGCAGTTGGACCCCGCGGTCGTCGGGTGCTCCCCCTGGGATGCGTTCGATGCGGGGCGAAGCGACCCGCACGCCGGCCGGCGTGACATCCAGCTCGCCAGTGTCGCTCAACTCCGCGGTGCGGAACACGATCGAGGAGATGTGCCCCTCTCCCACCGCGCGAAGCGATAGCAGCAATCGTGTCCGGCCGGGTTGGAGTCCGCCTTGATCGGGGTGCAGGACGACGCTGGGATTGAACAGGGCCGCGGCCTCGAACGCATACTCCTCAACGAAGTAGGATCCGATCAGGAGCTTCTGGCCCGAGGTCAGGGCCCGGCCCCGCAAGCCTTCGGCCGCCATCTCGTAGAAGCGGCGCTGCAACACCCGTCTGGGGTTCACGTGCCGAGGTTGCAGCCCTCGAAGGATGCGCAGCAGCTCGGCATCCGCCACACCGCGCTTGAGGGCGAGCACGCGTGAGCAGACCCGCTCGATGCGGGACGAGGCCACCTCGATCCCCTCGCGCGGCTCGTCGGCCGGGGTGAACGGACGCAGCATGACGCGCTGCGGATCGGGTTCGAGAATCGCGGCGGGGAAGTGGATCAGGCCGGTCGGGCCGTTCTCCCCGAGGCCGACCGCATCGCTGCCATTGTTCGCCGCATGGGGGTTGGTCGCGTGCATCGTGCCCTCACCGCAATCGGTGGTCTGCGCGCCAGCCAGGCGCCCGATGGAAGTAGCGCGATCCGAAGCCGAATGGTCTAAGGACTATTACTAGGTCTGCCGGTGCAGCCAGGCTGACAAAGTGGGCGCGCCGCCGGGCCGTGCCGAATCGGGACAGGGCAGGCGACGTGATCAGACGCGAGGCCCGCATGGACTTGGAAGCAGACGAGGTCGCTGGCACCCATCCGAGCAACAGGAGCGGCATCGCGCCGACGCTCTTCCCGGTGGCAGGTGCATTCTCTCCCGAACGGCTCCGCGTCGCTGTTGTCGGCACCTATCCGCCCCGCATGTGCGGCATCGCGACCTTCACGAGTGACGTCGTCGAGCAGCTCGGCGCCTTTCACCCCGAAGTGGCTTGCGATGTCTACGCCCTCGATCGACGCGGCTCTGCCCTGCCATATGACCGCCTGCGCCGCGTCATTCGTGTCGACGACGAGGGTTCCTTTCCGGCGGCGGCCGAGGCCATCAATGCCTCGGCGCCCGACGCGGTCTGGATCCAGCACGAGTTCGGGATATTCGGGGACGACGATGGCCAGGCTGTCTGCGGCTTCGCCGCCGGCCTGGCGGCGCCGCTCCTGGTGACTTTTCACACGGTCCTCGCCGAACCGTCCGAACGCCAGATGCAGATCATGCGGTACCTGGTCTCCCGCGCCTCGCGCAGCATGGTGATGTCCGAGGATGGTCGCCGGCGGCTCATCGACATCTACGGCGCGAACGCCGCCACGGTCGAGGTGATCCAGCACGGGGCGCCCGACAGACCGTTCGGTCGCAGCGCCGAGTTCAAGGCGCGCCTCGCCCTTTCCGACCGTCCAGTCCTGATGACCTTCGGTCTGCTCGGCCCGGGCAAGGGCATCGAGCAGGTGATCGAGGCGATGCCCTCAATCGCCGCGCGGCACCCCCAGGTGGTGTATCGCATCGTGGGCGCGACGCACCCGACGCTGCTCGCCACAGAAGGCGAAGCCTACCGTGAACGGCTGACGCGTCTCGCGAAAACGCTCGGCGTCGACCGCCACGTCGTTTGGGACAACCGCTTCCTGGAGACGGCGGAGCTCCTCGATCAGCTCGAGGCCTGCGACGTCTACGTGACGCCCTACCTCAACCTCGAGCAATCGACGTCGGGCACCTTGAGCTACGCGGTCGCGCTGGGCAAGGCCGTGGTCTCCACGCCCTACCTTCATGCGCGCGAGCTTCTGTCCGACGGCATCGGCATGCTCGTTCCACCCAGGTCGAATGCCGCGATCGCGAGCGCGGTGATCGACCTTCTCGACGATCCCGCCAAGCTGGAACTGGTCCAGCGGCGAGCATACGAGAGGGGCCGTGCCACGATCTGGCCCGAGTTCGCGCGCGCCAGTGCCGATCTCTTGCGGGCCGCCGCGGGACCGCGCCGTGGGATAGCGTCGGCGGCCAGCGCCCCGGGAACCTCGGCGGTGATCGGGATGAGCGACGATACTGGGATCCTTCAGCACGCCATCGGCGTCATCCCCGACCGGCGCCACGGCTACTGCCTCGACGACAACGCCCGGGCGCTCATGCTGATGAACGTCGTGTCCGGACTTGAACCCGCCCGCCAGCGACACTTGAGCCGCACATACGCGAGCTTCGTCCAGCATGCCTGGAACGCTCAGGCGGGACGGTTCCGCAACTTCATGCGCTTCGACCGCAGCTGGTGCGAGGAGGTGGGATCGGATGATTCCAACGGGCGGGCCCTCTGGGCCATCGGCCACACGGTCGAGCTCTCGGGTGATGCCGATCTCCGGGCATGGGCCCTGCCGCTGTTCCAGCGCGTGTCGAGTTCGCTCCTGGCGGTCACTTCGCCGCGGGCAGTGGCCTTCATGGTGTTGGGGGCAGGCTGCGTGCTGCGCCGGGACCGACTCCACCCGGAGGCGCGGGTGGTCGCCGAAGGCGGCGGCGATTACCTGACGCGGCTGCTGGCGGCGGCAGAATCCGCCGACTGGACGTGGTTCGAGAGCGTGCTCGGCTACGACAATCCGCGACTGCCGCAAGCGCTGATCGAGGCGGGGACCGCCTGCCGGCGCAAGGATTGGATCGACGACGGCGTGCGGTCGCTCACGTGGCTCAGCCGTCGGCAGACGGCGCCCACGGGCAAGTTCCGACCCGTGGGATGCGAGAGCTTCGGGCTTATGGGTCGGCATCTGCCCTTCGATCAGCAACCGCTGGAGGCCCAGGCGGCGATCGAGGCAGCGGAGATCGCCTACGGACTTACCGGCGATACCCGTTGGCTTGACCATGCCAATGCCGCCTACGCCTGGTTCTTCGGTTCCAACGACCGGCACGTGAGCCTCGTGGATGTGGCCAGCGGCGCCTGCCGCGACGGGGTCACGCCGCGCGGGCGTAACGAGAACTGCGGTGCTGAATCCATCCTCGCCTTCCAGCTGGCGTATTATTCGATCCGGCGCCTCTGGGCCGCCGCGCAGGCGCAGGCCCGGCCGGCGCTGCCGCTGTCGTGACCGGACCCGCCCGGAGACCTTGCGGCTCGCCGCGTCAAAAGCTGCGTAGTCGCCGAGGCGTGGTCACCTTGTCCTTTCACGCGTTCCGCCGCGCAGGCCGGCTCCCGCGGCAAGGTAGGTGATGCATGGAGCGAGCGACGGCTTCGCCGAGCGAGGCGAGCGGGTCTGAGACCTCGCAAGCGGAGGTCATCGCTTTTCTGGGCGATCCGGCCAATCATGGCATGTCGGAACCCGTCAAACGGATCGATACGCACGCGGCTATCGTCTTCCTGGCCGGCGAGCATGCCTTCAAGCTGAAACGTGCAGTCCGCTATGCATACTTGGATTTCTCGACATGCGAGCGGCGCAGGCAGGTCTGCGAGGCTGAGCTGGAACTCAACCGGCGGACCGCGCCCGACCTCTACCTCGAGGTGCGGAGCGTGAACCGCCTTACCGACGGAACCCTCTCGTTCGCCGCGGGAAGTCCCGAGGACTGGGTGGTCGTCATGAAGCGTTTCGCCCCCGGAAGCCTTCTGGAAGAGGTTGCCGCGCGCGACGGATTGGCAAGCGATCTGGTCCGCAACCTCGCCGACGAGATCGCGCGCTTCCACGGCGCGGCGGCAGTCTCCGCCGAGACGGGCGGGGCGCAGCGCGTGCAGCGGGTCATCGAGGGCAATGCCGATAGCTTCGCACGCCTCTCCCCGGAATTGCTTCCTGTGGAAGCGCGGGCCGACGTTCTGGCGCGCAGCCTCGCCGAATGCGGGCGGCTCGCCGGACTGCTCGACCTCCGGGGCTCCACGGGCCACGTGCGGCACTGCCACGGCGACCTCCACCTCGCGAACATCTGCCTCTGGCACGGTCGGCCGACGCTCTTCGACTGCCTGGAGTTCGACGCCGAGCTCGCGACGGTCGACGTCTTATACGATCTCGCCTTCCTCGCGATGGACATGTGGCACCGCGGCTATCGATCCGCGGCCTCGGAGCTGTTCAACCGCTACCTTGACATGACCGACGAGACGCCCGGTCTCGGAGCGATGCCGCTGTTCCTCTCGATGCGCGCGGCCATCCGCGCCCATGTCAGCGCGGCGGCGGCCGGGCGGCAGCCCAGCGAGGAGGCTCGGCGGCGGAAGCTCGAAGCCGCCCGGTCCTATCTCTGCGCTGCCGGGTCGTTCCTCGATAAATCCCATCCGCGACTAATCGCCATCGGCGGCCTGAGCGGCTCGGGCAAATCCACCATCGCGGCCCGCCTGGCCCCGCTGGTCGGGGGCGCCCTGGGCGCCCGCCGGCTTCGCAGCGACGTGCTGCGCAAGCGCATGGCTGGCCGCTCCCCCGAAACCAGGCTTCCGGCAGATGCCTACACGGCGGCAGCGCATGAGGCGGTATACCGCCGGCTCGGAGAAGAGGCCTGCACAACGCTGGCAGCTGGGCGATCCGTCATTGTCGACGCCGTGTTCGCCCGTGCGGACGAGCGGGCGAACATCGCGCACGTCGCCGATCGCGCCGCCGTGCCTTTCGTCGGTCTTTGGCTTCATGCGCCGCGCACAGTGCTGGTCGCGCGTGTGGCTTCGCGTCACGGCGATGCCTCGGACGCCGATCCGACCGTCGTGGATCGGCAGATGGCATATGACGTGGGCGACATCGGGGAATGGCGTTCGATCGATGCCTCGCCGGCAGTGGATGACGTCGTCGATGCCGCGATCGGGGCCCTCAAGTGATCAAGTCCCCGGCGCCTGCTCTTGGCCGGGCAGGATTTCGGGCAGACCATGATCGGGGTCGTCGATGTTCGGCTGCGGCGGCTCGACCTCGGGCGGTTCGAAGGGATCATCGGCGGGCGGGGGCGCGGGCGGAACCTCCGGCGGTGATTGCGGATCGATGCGGTTGGGCGGAAGTGGATCCTGCTGCCTGGTCATCTTGCATCCTTCGCGTAGTGGTCCACCTGCTTCTTCGCCCCGACTCCGCCGAAGCGCTTTGCGGCGACGAGGAGGCCGACGACTTCCTCGTCGGAGGTCTGGCGGAAATCGGAATAGTGCGCGCCTACGGCAAAGAACGGCTCGGGCGAACGGAGGCAGACAATCCGGTCGCAGAGCGGCCGCAGGGCCTCGACCACTTCGGAAGGAGCGACCGGCACGGCGAGCACCACCTTGCGGCACCTTGCCTGGCCGAGCCCCTGCAAGGCCGCACGCACCGTGCCGCCGGTGGCGATGCCATCATCGACGAGGACCACCGTCCGTCCGGCAAGCTCGACACGCGCACCAGTTCCATAGGCCTTCCTCCGCCGCTCGATCTCTTCGCTCTGCAGCGCCACTTGATGCGCGACGTAGTCGCGCGTGGCGCCGGTAGCCCGAGCCGCCGCGTCGTCGATCACCAGATGAGCGGGGTCGCCATCGACGATGGCGCCGATACCGTATTCCTCGTGACCGGGCGCGCCGATCTTGCGGACGAGCAGTATGTCGAGCGGCGCGCTCAACTCGCGGGCCACTTCATACCCCACAGGCACGCCGCCACGCGGCAGCGCCAGCACGACGGGATCCTCGAGCGGGAGCTTCCGCAGCTCGCGGGCCAGGGCTGCGCCCGCCTCGCGGCGATCATCGAACAGGTGAGTCATCGCAACCCCTCCAGACACTTGAGGAACCATCGCGTGGTGAGCCGAACCACCTCGTCGAGCGTGCCCGGCTCCTCGAACAGGTGCCCTGCGCCCGGCACGACGGCGAAAGCGCGGGGGCATCGCATCAGGCGGTGGGCGTCGATGTTGAGGTCGACCACGGTCTCGTCGCGCTCGCCGACGATCAGGAGCGTCGGTGCCGTGACGTGCATCAGCGCTTGCGGGCCGGCAAGGTCGGGCCGACCTCCGCGAGAGACGATCGCGGCGATGCGCGGGTCGCCCGCCGCAGCCAGGATGGCCGCGCCGCCGCCGGTGCTGGCGCCGAAGTAGCATGGACGCAGACTGGCGGTCTCGGGATTAGCGGCCGCCCAATCGACGGCGCCTCGCAGTCGTGAGGCGAGCAGCGGGATGTCGAACACGTTGCGGCGATCCAGTTCCTCTCCCGGCGTGAGCAGATCGAGGAGCAGCGTGGCCAGCCCGGCCTCGCGTAGCCGCCCCGCGACATAGCCGTTCCGAGGGCTGAGGCGCCCGCTGCCGCTGCCGTGCGCGAATATCACGAGTCCGGCGGCGTCCGCGGGGACGGCGAGGAGCGCCGGCAGAGCTGGATCGCCGCCGACCAGCACTTCGCGCGGTTCGCAGGTGTTCGCGACGCTCATAGTCCGAACGGCCAGGTGTCGGGAGCCCCGTCGGGTCGCTCGTGCCCGAGCGGCGTGACGGCGGTCGTCTCCTCGAACCATACGAAGGCATCGAACTGCTCCGCCAGGCGCGCCTCGAAGTAGTGGCTCGCGCGCTCGGACTGCGGGCGATACACCACACCGATCGCCCGTTCGAGCAGGACCTGGGACAAGGCCCCGCGCAGCCCTTTCGCCTTCACGCTCCGCCAATCGGTGAGGCTGCGCGCCAGGCCGGTTCGGCGGAATGCCGCCTCCCAGCTGTCGGCGCGGGCGGGCAAAACGTCCATGACCTGCATTTCGCCGCCCCATTCGGATGCGGCGGCGACCGTGCCGCGGTCCGTGCCGAAGCCGATCAGGGCGATCTGGTCGCCATAGACCGCGCGCGCGAGCTGGCCGATGTTGAACTCGCCGTTCCATCCCATGGCCGTGGCCGAGGCATCGCCAATGTGCGAGTTGTGGGCCCAGACCACCACCCGTGCGTCCGCCTGGTGCGCCATCACCCGCAGGAGCGTGTCGAACATGTGCCGGTCGCGCAGGTTCCAGCTCTCCGCGGCCCCACGATACATCGCGCGGTAGTATCCTTCGGCGGAACGGGCGATGCGGGCGTTCTGCTCGGCGTCGAAGAATGCCTCGCCGTCGTCGGCGATGAGGTGCATGCGCTCTGCCAGCAGCTGGCCGAGCTGCTCGACCACGGCGTCCTCGCAGCTCGCCAAGCCGCCATGCTCCACTGCCTGTCCGTAGCGCTGCGGCTCTTCCTGCCAGGAAAGCAGGCCGCTGTAGCGCTTGCGCGCCTCCTGAGCCAAGTGGGGTTGGTGCGCCTCCAGGTAGGCGACGACCGCATGGATCGATTGACCGAGACTATAGACGTCGAGGCCGCGCACCGAGGCGCGGCGGCCGGGCTCACGCGTCGCGTTGTGTCGGCGGAGCCAGTCGGCGAGCGAGAGTGTCTCCTGGTTGCGCCACATCCAGGTGGGAAAGCGCGCAAACGGGTCCTGGGCACCCGGCCGCTTGGCCTCGTGGCGCACATAGTCGTCGATCCGCGCAATGTCCGGCCAATCGCCTTCCACCGCGACGACATTGAAGCCGTGCCGCTCTATAAGATGACGGGTGATCGCCGACCGGGCGGCGTAGAACTCGTGCGTGCCGTGGGTGGCCTCGCCCAGAAGGACGATCCGGGCGTAGCCGAAGCGGTCGAAGCTGCTCGCGAAGCTCGGCGATTCTGGACTCGGGAGTGGTTCAGCTGCGTTGCGCAGAATTTGACCGAGGGTCTCGGCGGCGCCCTCGAGCCTTGCATAAGACGTCATTGCCGAAGCCTCCGGTGGTGAGAGGCGAAAACCATCTCAGTGTGCCAGGAAAAGGGGGATGCGGCTCGTTTCGAGCATATCGCGCGTGACGCCCCCGAGCAGCGCCTCGCGCGGCCGACCGTGGCTGTAGGCGCCCATCACGCAATAGCCTGCCGCGATACGATCGGCCGTCCTGCGGATCTGCCCGGCCACGTCGGCGCTTGCAGCGACCTGTTCCAAGTCGCACGACATCTCATGCTCGCGCAGAAACGTCACCGCCTCGTCAGCGGGTATCGCATTCTCGGGCAGCGAACCCACCTGCAGGACGGTGATGCGCGCGGCCGCCTTGAGGAGGGGGAGCGCTCGCTCGATCGCCTGCGACAGGCCCTTCGATCCGTCCCAGGCGATCAGCGCCGGGGCGACGGCGTCGAAGGCGCGGCAATGCTCGTCCACCGCGACGATCGCGGCCTTGGTGTGCATCAGGACAGCAGAGGTTATGGCGCGCATGTTCGGCCTCGGCGTGCTTTCGAGCTTGCGGTTGAGCACGACGATGTCCGCGTTAGCTGCGGCTTCGATCAGACATGGGATGAAGTCGTCGCGCAGATCGGTCCAGCTCCAGCTCAGGTCCTCGCGTTCGAGCCGGCAGCGCATGTCCTCTCGGTGGCCGGCATCACGCTCGGCCTCGTCGCGCATCATCGACGGCGCGAGGCCTATCCCGGCACCTGCGATCGCCGGGAAAGGCGTCACGTCGAGACACGAGAGATGACCCGATACCGAGCGGACTATGTCGATCGCGGCCTCGAACCGCGCTTCCTGTCCAGCGTCCTTGTGTATGAGGAGCAGCACGTTCTGCATCGCGGGTCTCCGTCGTCGCCATGAGAGTGCCGTCCAAGGAAGGCGCGCTGAATTGGTAATCTTACGGAGGTCGACCTCCAGGCGGTTTCATTCGGGAAAGCGCACGTCGTGGACGGACGCTTCCGCTGGCGGCGGAGCGTCTTGGCCAGGCCGCGAGCGCCGCGCGATGG
>DASVMK010000118.1:0-1821 GCA_036384395.1 Novosphingobium sp. | reverse complement strand
TGACCGAAGCCAAGACCCTGGTCGAGAGCGCCCCGAAGGCGATCAAGGAAGGCGTCAACAAGGCCGAGGCCGAAGAGATCAAGAAGAAGATCGAGGAAGCCGGCGGCACCGTCGAGATCAAGTGATCTTCTTTCCCGGACGTTTCGTGCGTCCGGGAGATTTCAGGGAAGGGGCGGCTCCGCTGGGGCCGCCCTTTTTCTTTGGGGATAGGCACCGGAGCATGGTGCTTTATCAATAGTTGATAACCGGCTATGATCCTGCCGATTGGAGGCGGACTATGATTAGCGCGGATCTCGGCCAGCAGCTTGAGAGTTTCGTTGCCAAGCTCGTCGCGACGGGGCGGTACAATTCGAAAAGCGAGGTTCTGCGCGAAGGCGTCCGGCTGATCCACGATCGGGAAACCCGCATGGCCGCTCTCGATGCGTCCATCGCACGGGGCCTCGCGGACGCGGATGCGGATCGCACGACACCGGCCGACCAGGTGTTCGATCGCCTTGAGGCCAAATACCGCGCGATGGGTGCGGGCGACGAATGATCGTCCAGCTCTCGGCGGAGGCGGAATACGATCTTGAGGCGATTGGCGACCATATCGCGCGCGACAATCCGGCGCGGGCCCTGAGCTTCCTCTATGAGCTGCGTTCGAAATGCCTGGGGCTGGCGGATATGCCGGAGCGCTTCCAGCTCGTGCCGCGCTACGAGGCAAGCGGCGTGCGGCGACGGGTTCATGGGGATTATCTGATCTTCTACCGGGTCGAGGCGGAAAGGGTGACCGTCATCCACATTCTGCACGGCGCGCAGAACTACGGCGCGATACTCTTTCCGGGCTGAGCCGTTCTTCATTCGAGTGATCCGGTATCATTTCACTGTCGGTTGAATCCCCCACTTCGAGCATCGCCCTTCCATTCCTCGTCGGTCATCCGCGTTCTTCTCCCAGCGCGATCTCCCGCGTCACGCCCACGGCGTCGAGGAAGCGCCGGTCGTGGCTGACCAGCAGCAGCGCGCCGTCGTAATTCGCCAGCGCCTCTTCGAGCATTTCCAGCGCGGCGATGTCCAGATGGTTGGTCGGTTCGTCGAGGACCAGCATCTGCGGCGGTGTCGGCCCGGCGGTGACCACGGCAAGGCCCGCGCGCAAGGCTTCGCCGCCGCTCAGCGTCGCCGCCGGGCGCAGCGCGTCGCGGTTGCGGAAGGCGAAGCGGGCGAGCACTTCGTGTGCCTCGCCGGCGGTGAGCGCGGGGTGATGCGCGCGCAAGTTGGCGACCAGGTCGCGCGCGGGATCGAGCAGCGCGACATGCTGGTCGAGCAGCGCCAGTGCGCCGTCCGCGCGACTGATCCGCCCGGCCTGGGGCGCATCGAACCCCAGCGCGAGGCGCAGCAGCGTGGTCTTGCCGCTGCCGTTGGCGCCCGAGACCGTGACCCGCTCCGGCCCGGTGATCGCGAACGACAGCGGGCCGAACAGCCGCCGGCCGTCACGCTTCGCCACGACTTGCTCGAAGCGCAGCAGCGTGCGGTTGGCGGACAGCCGCGCGCGCGGCAGGTCGATGCGCAGGGGGGTGACGACCTCGACCGCGCGGCGCGCCTCGGCCAGCGTCGCGTCCGCCTCGGCCCTTTGCCGCTGGGCGAGCTGGTCGCTGCGCGCGCCGCTGTTCTCGGCGCGCTCGGCCATCGCGCCGAGCAGGATCTTCGGCGTGCCGCCCTTGGCCGCCGTGGCCCGCCCGGCCTTGTCGCGGTGTGCCTGCTTCTCGCGCTGGCGCTGGATCGCGGCGGTCTGCTGCTTGAGGTCGCGCTGCGCCCGGTCGAGCGCGGCGGCCGCGCGCTGGACCT
>DASVMK010000117.1:0-26098 GCA_036384395.1 Novosphingobium sp. | reverse complement strand
CCGCAGGGCACGATGCCGGTGAAATGCGACAAGTCGGGCGCCAGGTTCACCGAGAAACCATGCATCGTCACCCATTTGCGGATGCGCACGCCGATCGCGCCGATCTTCGCCTCGCGCCCGTCGATGTCGCGCGTCCAGATGCCGATGCGCCCGTCGCTGCGGAAGCCTTCGACGCCGAAATCGGCGAGCGTGGCGATCACCCAGCCTTCGAGCGCGTGGACATAGCCGCGCGCGTCGCGGGCACGGCGCTTGAGGTCGAGCAAGACATAGCCGATGCGCTGGCCGGGGCCGTGATAGGTGTAGCGCCCGCCCCGCCCCGCCTCGACCACTTCGAAGCGCGGATCGAGCAGCTCGGCGGCGGCGGCGCTGGTGCCCGCGGTATAGACCGGCGGATGCTCGAGCAACCAGACGAGCTCGGGCGCGGTGCCTTCGGCGATGGCCGCGTTGCGCAGCGTCATCGCTTCCAGCGCGGCGCGATAGGGCACCGGCGAGGGATCGCGGCGCAGCTCGATACCGGGGACAAGCTCTTCGATCATCGCGGATTGCGTGAAGGCGATCGCTGCGGTTATCAAGCGCGAACTGTAGAGCGTCGCGCGGAAAAGTGGGCACCGGTTTTCCGCTCAAAGCGATGCGTCAACTTAGAAAGCCGGGTTCCGGGGAGATCGCATGAAGTTCAACGGAAACCTCGCCTGGCAACAGGCCATCGCCGCGGTCGCCGCGCATCGCGACGTGCTGTTCGCCGTGGCGGGCGTGTTCTTCCTGCTGCCGGCGCTCGCCACCGGCTTTTTCCTCACCGACGTCCAGGCGATGATGCTGACCAATGCCCAGGCGGTGCCGCCGGCGGCGGCCACCAAGTTCTTCCTGATCGGCTTCGGCGCCGCGCTGGTGCAGGCGGTGGGCACGATGACGCTGCTGGCGCTGCTGACCGACCGCAAGCGCCCCACGGTGGGTGAGGCGATCGGCATCGGCCTGCGCGCGGTGCCCACTGTGATCGCCGCGGCGGTGCTGCTGATGATCGCGATGATGCTGGCGACAGTGCCGGTCAGCCTGCTCGCCGGGCTCATGGCGGCGGCTGCCGGCCCGGCCGCCGTGGTCGTCGTCATCGCGCTGCTCGTCGGCTTCGCATACATGATGACCAAGCTGTCGCTGCTGCTGCCGGTGATCGTCATCGACCGGACGTTCAACCCGGTCGCCGCGCTGCTGCGGTCCTGGCGCCTGACCAAGGGCAACAGCGTGCGGCTGTTCTTCTTCTACCTGCTACTGTTCGTCGCCTACCTGGTGATCGCCATCGTCTTCGGGCTGCTGTTCTCACTGTTCGTCGGCGGCGGCATGGCGGCGATGCAGGGCGGCGGAGCCCAGGTCGGAGCCGGCGCAACGCTGGCGATGAGCCTGGTCTCGGGCGTGATCGGCACTGTCGCCAGCGTGATCCTCACCGCCATCCTGGCGGCGGTCCATCACCAGCTTAGCGGCCCCTCGCCCGATGCGGTGAGCGCGACGTTCGAATAGGCCGAACCGCCGGCGGCTCAGGCGTCGCCGGCTTCTTCCTTCCAGCCCCAGAACAGCCGGCACGGCGGGATGTTCAGCATCTCCAGGCCCTTGTCGATGCGGCGGAAGTGCTTGGCCATGAAGTCGCGCGCGCGGGCGCTGAACTGATAGACCAGGAAGGCGCCGCCGGGGCGCAGGATGCGGTGGGTGGCGGCGGCGATCGCCGGCCCGACGCCGTCGGGCAGCGTCGAGAACGGCAGGCCCGAGACGATATAGTCGGCATGATCGTGGCCATGCGCGCGGACGATCTCCTCGACGTCGGCGGCCGAGCCCAGCACGGGCACGAAGCGGCTGTCGGTGATCGTGGACTTGAGATAGTCGATGAACAGCGGGTTCGTGTCGATCACCAGCAGCGTGCCGTCGCGGCGCAGCCGATCGAGCACCGGGCGACAGAAGGTGCCGACGCCGGGGCCGTATTCGACGAAAAGGCGGCACTCGTCCCAGTCGACCGGCGCCAGCATCTTGTCGATGGTGAAGCGCGACGACGGGATGATCGACCCGACCATCACCGGATGCTGCAGGAAGCCCTCGAAAAAGACCCCCCAAGGCCCCAACGCGCGCGCCAGCCGCCGCTTCATTTTCTGCGACAGCGATTCTTGCGCCAGCTCGCCTGTGGTCATGCCTGAGATGGTCCTGCCAGTTTCTATGCTCGTGCCCGAAGGCGCCCGGAATTCGCAAATCCCTCCGCCGATTGCAATGGCGGAAGGATAAGACCCCTAGAGAATTTCCCGCACCTTGTCTTGTGGACGGCATAGCCGGGCTCCCTTGTCGGTCTCCACCAGCGGCCGCTCGATCAGCCGGGGCTCGGCCGCCATCGCGGCGAGCACCGCGGCGTCGCTCGCCGCCGGCAGCCCGCGTTCCTCGGCATCGGTGCCGTGCAGGCGCAAGCCCTGCTGCGGCGTGATTCCGGCATCGCGATAGATCTGGGCGAGCTTCTCGGCGCTGGGCGCATCCTTGAGATATTCGACCACGGAAACCTCGACCCCGGGCGTCTCCTGAAGAATCGCCAGCGTCTTGCGCGAGGTGCCGCAGGCGGGGTTGTGCCAGATCGTCGCTTTCATCGTGTTGTCCTCGCTCCTATTCGGCCCGCAGCGCCGGCACCGCGCCGGCGGCGTCGTATGGGGTGATGCCCGGTGCGGGCGCGGCGGCCAGCGTCTCCAGCCCGCGCATCGCCCGCCCCGCGCGTTGGATCGCACGGACCAGCCGCGGATAGACGCCGCAGCGGCACAAATTGGGCACGCCGGCCTTGATGTCGTCCTCGCTGGGATCGGCGTTGCGCGCCAGCAACGCGGCGGCGGCAAGGGCGATGCCTGGCGTGCAGAAACCGCACTGGATCGCCTGCTCGGCGACGAGCGCCTGCTGCACCGGGTGCGAGCGATCACGCGAGAGGCCCTCGATCGTCGTGACACTGCGGCCTTCGGCCTCGGCCAGCGAGACCATGCACGACATCGTCGCCTCGCCGTCGATCAGCACCATGCAAGCGCCGCATTCGCCCACGCCGCAGCCGTACTTGGTGCCGGTAAGGTTGGCCGCGTCGCGCAGCGCCCAGAGCAGCGGCGTCTGCGGATCCATGCGGAAATCGACCGCGCGCGCGTTGACGTTGAGACCCGGCATCGCGCGACCTTTAGAAAATGCGGAGACCTGGGGAAAGCCCCTAAGGCCCGAGGCGCACACCCACCCAGATGGTACGCGGCGCGCCGCGGTCGATCGAGCCGCCCTGGTTGCGCGTCACCACAACTGTATCTGTCAGGTTCTCGCCGCGCAGCACCAGACTGACGCCGCGGCCAAGCGGCATTTGCGCGAAGGCGTCGAGCGTCGTCGCCGCGGGCAGGAGGTTGCTCTCCAGATCGTCCTCGAACTGCGCGCCGACGTGGCGCAGCGTCGCCGCCAGCCGCCAGCCGGGGCGCGGCTGCCAGGCCAGCGTGCCGCTCGCCGCCAGCTTGGGGGTCTGGGCAGGGCGCAGCCCGTCGAGCGAGCTCTTGCCCGGCGGCGGTACGCTCTCGTCGCGCATCTCGGCGTCCGTCAGCGCCAGCGATCCGTCGAGCGAGACGGCGCCGAACCGCAGCGCCGCGCCCAGTTCCAGCCCGCGCGCCTTGAGCGCGTCGACATTGCGGCGCTCGCGCACGTTGGCGGCGATCGTGACGTTGGCGATGGCATGGCGCACCCGGTTGTCGAACGCAGTGACCGACAGGCGGAGCGCATCGCTCGGCGCATAGTCCGCGCCCACCTCGAAACCGCGCACGTCCTCGTTCCTGAGAGCGGCGTTGGCGCGGGTCTCCACCGGGAATACCACGAAAGGGCGATAGAGTTCGTTCAGCGTCGGTAAGCGCGACCCGCTATAGCCGGCCGCGCGCAGCGAGACGCCGCCGCCCGCACGCCAGACGAAACCGCCACGAAAGGTGGTGTCCCAGCCCGCGCGATTGGCGAAGCGGTCGTCGCGCCGCACCGTTCCGGCCGCGCTCAGCTCGCGGAAGAAGCCGTCGCGCACCGTCCAGCGATCGGCACGAAGGCCGCCGGTCAGCACCACGGCGCCGAGCGTCCAGTCGTCCTCGACGAACAGGCCCACATCGCTGTTGCGCCCGCCCGCGCGCCGCCGGGCGGTGATCGCGGCGGGATTGCCGCCATAGGGCTCTTCCTGAAGCGCGCCATCGGCGATCCGCGCGTCCGCGCCCACGCGCAACACATGGTCGCTCGCGACCGGCGGGCGCAGTTCGATCTTGCCGCCGAGCCCCGTCGAAGGTGTGCGCCGCTGATCGAGCGTGCGGCGAAAGGTCGTCGCGCTCACCACCACGTTCGAGAAATCGCGCGCCTGCACATAGGCCAGCGCGTCGAACTGCCAGTCGCCGCGACCGACCAGGCGCAGGCTGGCGTCCTGGCCGCTCGACGTCGAATCGGCACCGTCGAACCGCAAGGTACGATGATCGTCGAAGGCCTGGACGCGCGCCTGGAGCTCGACCGTGTCGTTCAGCGGCGCGACGGCGCGCAGCGAGGCGGACCAGCTCTCGTAGCGCGCCCGCGCGCTGGCCGGCACGCGCTGCACTGCGGGCGTCGTCCAGAAGCCCCGGCCGCGATCCCAGCGCGCGCTCGCCACCGCGAAGCCTTCGCCCAGCTCGGGCGCCAACGTCGCCGACAGCTCGCTCTCGCCGCGTTGGTTGACGAGCGCCCCGCCGCTGACCGGGCCGAGCGTCTGGGCATCGGCGCTCATCAGCTCGATCGTGCCCGCCACCGCCCCCAATCCGAAAGCGCCCGAACCACCGCCGCGCGTCACGCGAATCGCGGAGAGGCGCTCGGGCGCGATCGCCGAGAGCGGGACATAGCCGAACATCGGATCGGCCATCGGCACGCCGTCGAGGAGCACGAGCGCCCGGCTGGTCGCGTTGCCGCCGAGCGCGCGCAAGGTCACGCCCTGGGCCGAAGGATTGGCGGCGCGGCTGTCCGAGCGGCGGAACTGCTGGAATCCAGCGATGGAGTACAGCACATCCTCGATCCGCCCCGAAGCCGAAGCCACGATGCGGGCGCGGGCGATTTCCTGGCGGTCGTAGGCCGGGGTCGCGGGGGTATCGGCCAGACCGTGCCCGGTGACGACGATGGGCGCGCCGTCGTCGGCCTCCTCGGCCTGCGCCGGCACGGCCAGCGCGCAAGTAATCAAGGCCAGCCCGATGGGCAGGTTGGAGACGGGATTCGTCGAACGCGCGCGGCGCGCAAGCGGCTTCCCCATACGCAGCCGCTATTCCTTGGGCTCAAAATCCAGCGAGGCGCTGTTGATGCAATAGCGCAGCCCCTGCGGTCCCGGGCCATCGGGGAAGACGTGGCCCAGATGGCCTTCGCAGCGGGCGCAGCGCACTTCGGTGCGGACCATGCCGTGCGAGGCGTCGCGGTGCTCTTCGACCGCGTCGGCGGCGACCGGCGCGGTGTAGCTGGGCCAGCCAGAGCCCGAATTGTATTTGGTGTCGGAAGCGAACAGCGGCGCGCCGCAGCCGGCGCAGCGGTAGAGACCTTCCGTCTTGTTCTGCTCGTATTCGCCGGTGAACGCCCGTTCGGTGCCGGCCTCGCGCAGGATGTGATAGCGCTCGGCGCCGAGCCGTTCGCGCCATTCCGCTTCGGTGAGCTGCAACTTGTCGGCCATCGGATGCTCCTTCGCAGGGCTATATGCGAACCGCGACGGAGCGACGCAAGCGCTAGCCGGTCACCACCGTCTCGTGCTCGACCACCGTCGCCATGCGCATAGTCGGGCGGTCGAACAAGTTGCACTCGTCCGCGAGGACCTCGCCCGACAGGACGGTGGTGGACAAGTAGGCGACGGTTCCGCGCCAGGTTTCCTCGTTGTCGAACCATAGTTCGGTGATCACGTCGTAAGGCAGCTCGTCGTTGCGGCCGCTCTCGGCGTGGGGCTGGGGATCGAGATAGCGGCGCATGTATCGCGCGATGCCGGCGGTGTACTTGAGGCAGAGCGGAACGTGGTGGTTCTCATAATAATCGCGGAATTCCGCGACGCTCATCCCCGGCCGGCGCTTCATGAACAGCAGGATCTTCCACCAGGTGCGTTCGGTCACGGCGTGTCTCCCCGGTCGAGCATCTGTCGGCGCAGCGCCGCGATCTCGCGCGGGCCGACGCCGAGTTGGTCCCTCAAATACCCCTCAACCGACCCGAAGTCCTGCCGGATCGCCGCGAAAGCGGTGTCGAGATAGCCCGCTTCGACCCCGACCAGCGGCGCGACGACATCGGGCGGCAATTTGGCAAGCGGCCCAATGCCCGATTGCAGGGTCTCCATGCCGGGAGCGCCGTTGCTCAGCAGGAAGTCCCGCCGCACGGTCTCGTAAGGCACGCCGAGCGCGGTCAGGACCAGCGCGGCGGCGACGCCGGTGCGGTCCTTGCCGGCGGTGCAGTTGACCACGGTCGGTCCCTTGCCCTGGGCCAGCCGGGCGAACAGTTCGCGATAGGACTGCGCCTGCTCCCTGGGGATCCGGCGATAGACTCCGATCATCATCGCGCGGATCGAGTCGGCCGTCAGTGGCCCGCCGGAGAACACCGAGCGCATATCGCCCACCGACATGCCGTAGTCGCGCGTCCAGTAGCGCGGGCCGAAGGCGGCCGGCAGATCGACGCTGTCGTGGCGGCGTTCGTCGGTGGTGCGCAAGTCGACGATCGCGGCGACGTGGAGCGCCTGCAGATCGGCCAGCCCCCGGGGCGTGAGACCGCCAGGCGAGCCCGAGCGGTACAGCACCCCGCTCTTGACCAGCTTGCCGTCGACGGTGCGATAGCCGCCCATATCGCGGAAGTTGCGGCCGCCCTCCAGAAAGACGAAGCGCGAAGGCGCCGCGAGCTGCGCCTCGGGGACCGGCGCCTGCTGCGCCTGGACCGGGCCGGCCAGCGCCAGCGCGGCGATCGAGACGATGGCGAATCTCATGCAGGCTCTCCTCTTTCCGAAGGAAAGCTGCCCGAGCGCCCGCCCCCGCGCAACCGCGCCGGCGATACCCACGGCTGCGATCAGGCCGGCTCGAGCTCGGTCCCGGCATAGAGCTCGCGCTCCTTGCCGATCAGGATGTCGGCGAGGAACCAGTAGGCCTCGCCCCAGGCGGCGAGCAGTTCGTCGGTTGCCGCTTCGCCCAGCACGTCGCGGATCGCCGGCAGCAGCGCCTCCGCAACGTAGGGATAGTGCTCGGGCTTCACACCGGTTTCCACGTGGCGCGCGGCCATCCGCATGACGGCGGGGCCGAGGTTCTGCAGCTTATCGATGTTCTGCGCATAGGCGAGGATCGCGTTGGCAAGACGCTTGGGCTGCTCGCCCGATTCCTGCGCGGCCATGTCGAACAACGCCTTCACCTCCTCGTTCACGAACAGCCGCCGGTACATGGCCTGGGTGATGGCGAGTCCGTGCTGCTGGAGCGCCGGGGCGCTGGCCTTGACGAGGGCGAGGGTTTCTTCGCTGAGGGTGCGGGTCATGCTCGAATCCTAAAGATGCGTTGGAGATGCATCTATAAAATCGAGTCGATAAGATGTAAATAGGAAGCATCATTTTCCGGAGATATCCCATCCGCCTGACGCTGCACACCGACTACGCCTTGCGCATCCTGCTCCAGGCCGCCGCGGCGGGGGGCCAGCGGCTGTCGATCGCGGCGGTGGCGGAGGCGCACGGCATCTCGCGCAACCACGTGATGAAAGTGGTGAACGAGCTGGCCAACGCCGGCTACCTCGCCACCACGCGCGGGCGCGGGGGCGGCTTCACGCTGGCCCGCCCGCCCGAGACGATCACCCTGGGCGAAGTGGTGCGGCTGACCGAACCCGATCTCGGCCCGGTCGATTGCGGCAGCTGCGCGCTCAAGCACGGCTGCGGGCTGACGCCGATGCTCGGCTCGGCGGTGCAGGCGTTTCTCGCCGAACTCGACCGCCAGACACTGGCCGAAGCACTGGCGCGCAGCGTCGTGCCGCTGCCCACGGCGGTGGGTTAGAGTTTTTCCGAGGCATTGAGATCCTCCCCTGGAAGGGGAGGTGGCAGCCCCGCAGGGGCTGACGGAGGGGTGTAACCGCCGGCGCCCCCCCTCCACCACCCACTTCGTGGGCGGTCCCCCTCCCCCTCCGGGGAGCATCGGACAACCGCAGGCCCGATTCGATCAAGGCTGGAACGACTCCGGTGGGTGCGCTTCGCCTCCTCCTTGATGGGGAAGCAGGAGGTCCTCCAACGCCCTGAACACCTGTCCAAACCGTAATGTGCCGCCCACGCTCGCGGCACGTCGGCGGGGCTAGAAGGGTCCTCGACGATCCGGTGCTCTCCCCTGGCAATCGCGCCGCCACCCCTTGGTGCCGGATCGTCACCCCCCTCCTCTCTGACAGCAGGCGAATGCGGTGACCCGTCCAGTGTTCTACGACCCGTCGGGTCGACGGCGGCGACGGGTTCGGTGGGGCATGCTCGCCGCGATCCTCGTCGTGCTGGCGGCGAGCCTCGCCTTCGCCTCCACGGTGCTGTCGGTGCCCGCCGGATCGGCCTTGCCGATCGGCTTCGAGCGGATGACGCCGCTGCCCTTCCGTACCCAGGTCAGCCACCTCAAGCACCGGCTGACCCACCTGGTCCACAAAGTCTCGCCCCAGCCGGTCGGCGGCGATCCCGGCAAGCCGCTGACGATCGGCTTCTACACCCCCACCGGCGATGCCACGGCGCCCTCGCTGGCGCGGCACATCGGCCAGCTCGACTGGATCGCGCCGACGCTGCTGTCGATCGGCAAGAACGGGCACCTCGTGGTGAGCGACGACGGACCGCTACGCCGCGTGATCGCCGGCAGCCTGCACCGTCCGCGCGTGGTCCCGGTGCTGCAGAATACCGACGACAAAGGCTGGGACGGCGCCGGCGCCGCCGCGCTGATGCGCGATTCCCACCGGCGAGCCCAACTGATCGCCGAGATCGCGCGCTACCTCGATCGCAGCGGCGACGCGGGCGTGATGTTCGATATCGAGAGCCTGCCCAAGGGCGCCGCCGCCGATCTCGTCAGGCTGGTGGGAGAGACTCGCGCGGCGCTGCACCCGCGCGGCAAGCTCGTCTCGGTGACGATGCCGATGGACGACGCCGACTGGTCGCCAAGCGCGCTGGCGGCGGCGTCCGACCGCGTGATCCTGATGGCCTACGATGAGCACTGGCAGGGCGGCCAGCCCGGCCCGATCGCTTCCGACCCGTGGTTCGGCGAGCGGCTGGCGGCGACGCTGCGCGGGATGCCGCCGGGCAAGGCCGTGGTCGCGCTGGGCAACTACGCCTACGACTGGCACGACGGCCATGCCGACGCGCTGAGTGTGGAAGAGGCCTGGCTGGAAGCGCACGACAGCGGCGCCACGCCCACGTTCGACCGCGCCAGCGGCAATGTCGGGTTCTCGTTCCTCGACGACGGCCACCGCCACGATGTCTGGCTGCTCGACGCCGCCGTGAGCTGGAACCAGATGCAGGCGCTGTCGCGCCTCGGCGTCGCCAATGTCGCGCTGTGGCGGGTGGGGTCGGAGGACCCGGGTTTCTGGCCGGCGCTGTCGGCCTGGCGTCACGGCCACCCGCGTCCCGCCTTGCAGGACATCGCGCAGACCGCCAACGCCGACGTCGAGGGCCAGGGCGAGATCCTGCGCATCACCGCGGTGCCGCGCCCCGGCCACCGCACGATCCGCTTCGATGCGCGCGGCAGCACGATCGCCAACGAACGCTATGACGCGCTGCCCACGCCCTACGTGGTCCAGCGCACCGGCGCGCGCCCCAAGCTGGTGTCGCTGACCTTCGACGACGGGCCCGATCCGGTGTGGACGCCCAAGATCCTCTCGGTGCTCGAACAGTATCACGTCCCCGCGACGTTCTTCATCGTCGGCGAGAACGGGGTCGCCGATCGCGGCCTCCTGCGGCGCATGGTCGCCGACGGCGACGAGATCGGCAATCACAGCTACACCCACCCGAACATGGCCGACGAGCCGGCGGGCGGCATCCGGCTGGAGCTCAACGCGACGCAGCGCCTGATCGAGGCCTTCACCGGGCGCTCCACCCACTTGTTCCGCGCGCCCTATTTCGGCGACGCCGAGCCGACCACCGCCGACGAGCTGCTGCCGGCGCTGGTCGCGCAGGAGCAGGGCTATACCGTGGTCGGCCTGCACGCCGATCCGGGCGACTGGACCCGACCGGGGGCGCAAGCGATCGTCGACCGCACCTTGCGCGCGGTGGCGGACACGCGGCCCGATCACCAGGCCAACATCGTCCTGCTGCACGACGGCGGCGGCGACCGTTCGGAGACGGTGGCGGCGCTGCCGGCGATCATCTCGGGGCTCCAGCGCGCCGGTTATCGCATCGTCCCGACCGCCACGCTCGCCGGGCTGAGCCACGATCAGGTCATGCCCCGGATCGAGGGCGTGGATCTGGCCGCGGTGCGCGCCGACGTGTTCGCGTTCACCGCCATCGGCGCGGTAATCGTCGCGCTGAACTGGACGTTCTTCTTCGCCATCGCGCTCGGCGTGCTGCGCTCGGTCGGGCTGACGGTGCTGGCGCTGCTGCCGCAGCGGCGGCGCGCGCCCACGAGCAACGGCACGTTCACGCCGCTGGTCAGCGTGATCATCCCCGCCTTCAACGAGGAGCGGGTGATCGCCGCCTCGATCGCCCGCATCCTCGACAGCGACTACCCGCGCATCGAGGTGATCGTCGCCGATGACGGCTCGAAGGACGCGACCAGCGCCGTGGTCGCCGCGGCCTTCGCCGGGCATCCCAAGGTCACGCTGCTGACGATGCAAAACGGGGGCAAGGCCTCGGCGCTCAACCGGGCGCTGCTGGTGGCGACGGGCGAGATCGTCGTCGCGCTCGACGCCGACACCCAGTTCGAGCGCGCCGCGATCTCGCGCCTGGTCCGCTGGTTCGTGGATGAGCGGATCGGCGCGGTCGCGGGCAACGCCAAGGTCGGCAACCGGGTGAATCTGGTCAGCCGCTGGCAGGCGGTGGAATACGTCACCGCGCAGAACATCGAGCGGCGCGCGCTGACGCGCTTCGACGCGATCATGGTGGTGCCGGGCGCGGTCGGGGCCTGGCGCCGCCGCGCGCTCGACGAAGTGGGCGGCTATCCCGAGGACACGCTCGCCGAGGACCAGGACCTGACCATCGCGATCCAGCGGCGCGGCTGGCGCGTCGCCTACGACGAGGACGCGGTGGCCTGGACCGAGGCACCCGAGACCTTCCGCGCGCTGTCGAAGCAGCGCTTCCGCTGGTCGTTCGGCACGCTGCAGTGCCTGTGGAAGCACCGCGGCGTGCTGGCGCGGCGGCGGCCGGGCGGCCTCGCGCTGGTCGGCATGCCGCAGGCCTGGCTGTTCCAGATCGCTTTCGCGGTGATCTCGCCGGCAATCGACCTGGCGCTGCTGATCTCGATCGCGGACACCGCCTTGCGCATCGCGCAGCACGGCTGGGCGCAGACGCAGACCGACGTGCTGCGCATGGGGCTCTACTGGATCGGTTACACCGCGGTCGACCTCGCCTGCGGCTTCGCCGCCTACCGCCTCGACCGGCGCGAGGAGCGCTTTCCGGCGCTGCTGCTGCTGGCGCAGCGCTTCGTCTATCGCCAGCTGATGTACGGCGTCGTCATCCGCGCGGTGAACGCGGCGGCGACCGGGCTGGGCATCGGCTGGGGCAAGCTCGAACGTACCGGCCGGGTGAGCGCGCCCGAGTTGACGGATCGCGCGGAAAAATGGGAACCGGCTTTCCCGGCATGAGCGAAGTGCGACGCGGCATTGCGATCTTCCCCTGAAAGGGGAGGGAGACCGCCGGAAGGCGGTGGAGTCCCGCCGGCGGTTACATCCCTCCGTCAGCCCCTCCGGGGCAGCCACCTCCCCTTCCAGGGGAGGATCGAAGGGTGGGGATTCTTCATGGACCGCGTTAGCGAGGCAGGCGCAGCGTCGCGACGAGGCCGCCGAGGTCGGGCACGTCCCCGCCCGACAGCTCGAGCGCGCCGCCGTGGAGCTGCGCGACCGCCTGGACCATCGCCAGCCCCAGCCCCGCGCCCGGCCGCGTGCGCGCGTTGTCGAGGCGGGTGAAGCGATCGACCGCGCGCTCGCGCTGGTCGGCGGGGATGCCGGGTCCGTTGTCGGCGACGCTGACCAGCGCCCACGGCCCTTCCGCGCGGCACCGCAGCGCGATGCGGGTGCCGCCGTACTTGATCGCGTTGTCGATCAGGTTCGCCAGCGCCCGCGACAGCAGCTCACGATCGCCGTGGACCCGCACCGCGTCGACTTGCGCACCAAGCGCGATGCCCGATTGCTCGGCGAGCGGCTCGTAGAGTTCGGCCAGGTCCTCGACCACCGCGCCCAGCTCGATCGCGCGGCGGCGGTCCTCGACCGTGCCGCTCTCCAGCCGCCCGAGCTCGAGCGCGGCCGCGAGCATCTCCTGCAGCGCCTCGGCATCGGCCTGCGCGCGGCGCAGCGCCTCGGCGGTCGACTCGTCCGCCATACCGGCCAGTGCGGTGTCGATCGAGGCGCGCAGGCGCGCCACCGGCGACTGCAAATCGTGCGCCAGCGCGCCCGAGATCGTGTGAAGCTGGCGGACCAGCATGTCGATCCGCTCGGCCATCAGGTTCATCTGGCGGCGCAGATGGTCGAAGCCGTCGCCGATGTCCTCGCGCGGGAACCGCGCGGCGAAGTCGCCCGAGCCCAACGCCTGCGCGGTGTCGGCGATGGCATGCGTGCGCCGGCTGATGACCGCCCCGATCACCAGCGCGCTGAGCCCCGCCAGCACCACCGTCAGCGCCAGCGTCAGCCCGATGGCTTCGGCGAAGGCCAGCTCGAAGCGGCTCTCGGTTTCGGTCCGCACCCCGACCACGAGCTCTACCCGCCCCGGCAGCCGCGCAGCCAGCGCCAGCCCCTCTCGGTGCCCGGCGTCCGTCGCGGCGAGCCGGACCACGCCCGGCCGATCGAACGGCACGCCGCGCGGCGCCGTGGCCACGTTGCTCAGCAGCGTCCCCTCCGGCGCGGACAACGCGACGAAGATCAACGGATCGGCGATGCTGCCCTTGCGGCGGACGATGTGATCGTGAAGCGCGCGGTAGCCGCCGTCGTAGTAAGCGGCGAGCAGGTCGTCGCGCACGTCGTGCAGCTCGCGCGTGCGGTCGGCCTGGACGACCTCGCGGATCTGCGTGTGCAGCAGCGAGATCGCCGCGCCGCTCGACAAGAGCTGGAGCGCGAAGATCGCGATCCCCAGACCCGCGATCGTCGAGGTGAACCGCTTGCGCATCGCCCGAGGCTTCCTAGTCGGCCGATAGCCGATAGCCGGCGCCGCGCACCGTGTGGAGCAGCGGCTGCGGTTCGCCGTCGTCGATCTTGCGGCGCAGCCGGCTGACATGGACGTCGATCACGTTGGTGCCGGGGTCGAAATGATAGTCCCACACCGCCTCGAGCAGCATCGTGCGCGTGACGACCTCGCCCTCGTGCAGCATCAGGTATTCGAGCAGCCGGAATTCGCGCGGCTGCATGACGATCTTGCGCGTCCCGCGCCGGACCTGGCGCGACAGGCGGTCGAGCTCGAGATCGGCGCAGCGCAGCACCGATTGCTGCGAAGCCGCGGCGGCGGCGTTCCCACCGCGCCGCATCAGCGCCTGCACGCGCGCGAGCAGCTCGGTGAAGGCGAAGGGCTTGGCGAGGTAGTCGTCGGCGCCCGCGGTCAGCCCCTCGACGCGGTCGTCGGTCTGGCCCAGCGCGGAGAGCATCAGCACCGGCGTGGCGATCCCGGCGGCGCGGACCGCCTTGAGCACCGCGAGCCCGTCGATGCCCGGCAGCATGCGGTCGAGAATCATGACGTCGCTCGCCCCCTCGGTGGCGAGGAACAGCCCATCGCGGCCGTTCGCGGCGCGATCGACCGTGAAGTTCGCCTCTTCCAGCCCCTTGCCGATATAACTGGCGAGCTGGTCGTCGTCCTCGACCACCAGGATGCGTCCGGACATCGGCCTGTTCTCCCTCCAGAGATGACGCGCAGTTAATCTGTTCCCCACCGCAAGGATAGGGGCCTGTCGCTATCGCGGGAGGATGGCGATCGCGCGCATCCGATGGACGAGAGTGGCGGGAGGATTGGCGTCCTCCCTCGCGCTCGCCGGCGTGGCCGTGCTGGCGGTGGGCGGCTATTTCGATTCGCGGCCCTTCGCGCTGCATTGGCCCGACCGCCGCGCGCCGCACTATCCGCTCGCCGCGGTGTACTGGACCGGCGACATGGGGATGCGCGTCGGCACCGCCTCGGCGATTGTCGAGGGGTTGAGATCCGAGGGTATCCCGGTGCTGAGCGTCAGCTCGCCGGTACTGTTCGGCCACGCCCGTGACCGCGCTTATGTCGATGCCGAGGTCGCGCACTCGCTCGAAGCCGCGCTGGAGCGCAGCGGCGCGGATCGCGTCGCGGTGGTGGCCAGCTCGTTCGGCGCGGACGTCGTGGGCAGTGGCCTGGGCCATGTCGCGCGCGACCTGCGGCAACGCATCGCCTCGGTGGTGCTCGTCGTGCCGGGGACCGAGGTCTATTTCCGCGCCAACCCTTCCGGGCTGTTCTACAGCGGACCGACCGCCGCCGATCCGGCGCACACCATCCCGCTGCTGCGCGGACTGCCGGTGACCTGCATCTTCGGCACCCAGGAGGACGACAGCCTCTGCCGCCACGCGGTGATGGACGGCGCCAATCGCGTCGGCATCGACGATGGGCACCTGATGCTGTTCAGCCGCCCCGCGCTGGCGGCCGCGGTCGATGCCGCCGTGCTCCATCCGCCGCGTCCCATGCGCTGACCAGCGGAGCGTCCCCAGATGAAAACCCTCCTCTCCCTCCTCGCCGCCGCCGCGATCGGCAATGCCCCGGCACCCGCGCCAGCCAGCCCGCTCCAGGGCGACTGGCGCAACCCCAAGGGCACGGTCGAAGTCCGCATCGGCGTCTGCGGCGCCGCGCTGTGCGGCACCGTCGTCGCGGCAAGCCCGGTCGCGGCGGCCGACGCCCGCGCCGCGGGCTACCCGGCGCTCGTCGGTATGCAACTGATGCGCCGCTATGTCCCCGCCGGCCCCGCGCGCTGGCAGGGCACCGTCTTCGTGCCCGACATCGGGCGCAGCTTCTCCTCGCACATCGACCTGGTCGATGCCGACCATGCCCGCGTCTCGGGATGCCTGTTCGGGCAGTTCCTGTGCAAATCGCAGCTCTGGCGCCGGGCATGACCGCGATCGCGGCCGCCTCCACCCTGGCTTCGACGCTGAACCGCCGCCTGGCCGCGTGCCGCGCGGTGTGGATGCCGCTGCTGATCGCGGCGGTGATCGCCATCGCCGCCACCTCGCTCGCGCGGTTGGCGCACGAGGTCGATCCGGGGCAAGTCCTCGCCGCTGTCGCCGGCCTGCCCGGCTGGCGCATCGCCGCCGCGCTCGGCTGCACCGCCGCCAGCCACGTGCTGCTGATCTTCTACGACGTGCTGTCGCTGCGCGCGGTCGGCGCGCGGGTGCCCTGGCGCACCACCGCGCGCGCCGCTTTCACCAGCTATACGCTGAGCCACAACCTCGGCTTCGGCGCACTGACCGGCGGCTCGGCGCGGCTGCGGATCTACGGCGCGGCGGGCCTGCGCCCCGCCACGGTCGCCAAGATCGTGCTGATCGCCGGCCTCGCCTTCTGGGGCGGCGTGGCCAGCGTCGCGGCGATCTGCCTGCTGCTCATCCACCAGCCGCTGACGATCGCCGGGCTGACGTTCGCGCCGCTGGGCGCGCGCGTCGCCGGCGCGGCGGTGCTGGCCGTTCCCGCGACGGCGCTGGCGCTACTGACGCTGCGTCCGGCCTTGCGGACCCGCGTGGGGCGCGTGGTGCCGACCCCCGACACGCGGCTCGCGCTGCTGCTGATCGCGATCGCCGCGTTCGACCTCGCCTTCGCGGCCGCCGGGCTGTTCGTGCTGCTGCCCACGGTGCCGGCCGGCGACTACCCACAGCTCTACCTCGTCTATGCGCTGGCGATCATCGCCGGGCTGGTCACCCACGTCCCCGGAGGGATCGGCGTGTTCGAAGCGGTCGTGCTCGCCGCGCTGCCCGAAAGCGGCCCGCCCGAAGTCGCCGCGCTGATCGCCTATCGCGCGATCTATTATCTGCTGCCGCTCGCCGTCTCGCTGCTCCTCAACGCCGCGATCGAGGCGCGCGGGCTGCGCCCCCATCTGCGCCCGGTGAGGCGCGCCGCCGGCCTGGTCGGCGACGAGATCGGCCCGTTGCTGTTCGCGGCGATGAGCTTCGGCGGCGGTCTGGTCCTGCTGCTGTCCGGCGCGCTGCCGGCGATCCATCCGCGCCTGCGGCTGCTGGTCGAAGTTCTGCCGCTGCCGCTGGTCGAAGCCGCGCACCTGGCCGCAAGCCTGGTCGGCACCGGGCTGCTGCTCGTCGCTCCGGCGCTGGCGGCGCGGCTCGACAGCGGTTTGCGAGCCGCGCGGACGCTCCTGCTGCTGGGCGCGGTGTTCTCGCTCGCCAAGGGGCTCGACGTCGAGGAGGCGAGCGTGATGGCGGTCATGGCCGGGCTGCTCCAGTTGTCCGCCCCGTCCTTCTACCGCAAGGCCGCCGGGCCCTTCTCGGTCGGCAGCCGGGGCTGGACGGCGGCGGCGGCGGTGGGCGTCGCGCTGTCGGCGGTCAGCGGCATCATCGCCTACCGCCACCTGCCGTTCGATGCCCAGCACTGGTGGCGGTTCTGCCTGCGCGGCGATGCGCCTCGCTTCTTGCGCGCCAGCTTCGGCGCGGGCGTGGTGATCGCCGCCTTCGCGCTGCGCCAGGTGCTGTGGCGGACGCGCCGCACCGGCGGGCTCGACCGCCTGCCCGAAGGCGTGTTCGCCCGCGCCGTCGCGACATCGTCCCGCAGTGACGCGGCGCTCGCCTTGACCGGCGACAAGCGCTTCCTCGTCGCGCCAGAGGGCGACGCCTTCCTGATGTACCGCCACCACGGCGGCAGTTGCGTGGTGATGGGCGATCCGGTCGGCCCGCCCGCCCGCTGGCGCGCGCTGGTCTGGGACTTGCGACGCCTGGCCGATCGCAACGGCGTGCGCCTGTGCTTCTACCAGATCGGCGCGGCGATGCTGCCGCTCGTGGTCGAGCTGGGCCTCAAGCCGATCAAGTACGGCGAGGAAGCGCACGTCGCGGCCGCCACCTTCGGCCTCGACGGGCCGCGCATGAAATCGCTGCGCAACAGCCATGCCCGCGCGCTGCGCGAAGGCCTGCGGCTGGTAGTGGTCCCGGCATCGGAGGTGCCGTCGTGGCTGGGCGGGCTGCAGGTGGTGTCCGACGCATGGCTGAAGCAGCACGGCGAAACCGAGAAGCGCTTCAGCCTCGGCAACTTCACCGCAGCCTATCTCACGCGGTTCGACCTCGCCATCGCGCTCGACGCGCGGGAGGAGCCGGTCGCCTTCGCCAACATCTGGCGCTCGGGCGACGGCAGCGAGCTCTCGGTCGATCTGATGCGCCACCGGCCCGGCTCGCCGCCGGGCACGATGGACTTCCTGCTACTCGAGCTGATGCGCCACGCGCGAGAGGTGGGCGCGGCGCGCTTCAACCTGGGCATGGCGCCTTTGTCGGGCGTCCAGGGCGGCAAGCTCGCACCGATCTGGGCCCGGCTCGCCAACCTGGCCTTCTCGGTCCGGGGCTGGCGCTACAATTTCGCGGGGCTGCGGCAGTACAAGGAGAAGTTCGCGCCCCACTGGGAAAGCCGCTTCATCGCGACGACGCCGGGCCTTGCGAGCTGGCGCTCGCTGATCGACCTGACCCGGTTGATCAACGGTCGGGGGGTGTAGGCAACGGCGACGCGACACCACACTCAAGCACGAAAAATCCCGGAGCTGCGGCGGGGGGCGGCGCAGCTCCGGGTCGCGGGGGGAACGCTTACTTGGCCGCGGCCTGCTCGCCCGAGGCCTGCTGCTGCTCGCCCGCCTGCTTGATCTGGCCTTCGCTCATCGCCGACATCACCGCGTTGCCGCTGGCCGAGAAGTTCGACGCGGGGAGCAGCGCGGTCTGATCGCCGACTTTGACGAGAAGCTGACGGACCTCGCCCTTGGCGTTGTTGAAGACCTGGCGGACCTTGCCGATGCGGTCGCCGTCGGGCGCCAGCACCGGGGTGCCGCGCGTGACGGTCAGCGCGCCGTCGGCCGCGCCGCTGCCCGAACCCGAGCCGGAGCCGCTGATCGGACCGGCCGCACCGCCGCCGCTGGCGTTGCCGCTGCCCGCACCCGTCAGCGTGCCGGTCAGACTGCCGGTGAGGCCGCCAACCAGACCGCCGTTGTTGGCAGCGGCGTTGCCGGCGGCGCCCTGCGCGCCGCTCGCCGTGTTCGAAGCCGCGCCGCGAGCGCTGCCGGCCGTATCAGACGCGGTGCCGCGCGCCGACTGCGCCGCGCCGCGCACCGCATCGGTGCCGAGCAGTTGCACGTCGAGGCTACCGGAGCCGCTGGCCGAACCGCTGCCCGAAGCGCTGCCGCCGAGCGTCTGCGTCGGGGTCGAGACGACCTGCGCGGCGTCGCCGGCCACGCTGCCCTGGGCGCTGCGATCGGCCTTCACGCGGCCGCTCCTGCGGTCGACGCTCTGGCTGCCCTGGGTCGCGCCCGAGCCGCGCAGCGTGCCGCTGGTGGTCGAGCGCGCGCTGTCGAGCGTCGAGCCGACCGAGCCGGCGCCACCCAAAGTGCCGCCGAGCGTGCCACCCAGGCTGCCGCCCAGACCGCCACCAAGCCCGCCGCCGCCCAGGATCTGGGCCTGCGCCGGCATGGCGGTGAGCGCGAGCGCGGTGGTGATGATGAAGAGATTGCGCATGGTCGTTTCCTTTCCTCGATCTCGTCGGAGAGGGGGGCAAGCCGCTCTCACAGTCGGGAAACGACCCCTGCTTGCGGTTTAATCCATCGCGGGCGAAGATTTTTATCGGCGACGTGCGCAGGCGCCGCAGAGCAGGCCCCGGCCATAGACCGCATCGGGGCCCTTGGCGCCCAGGTCCGCCGCCTCGCGATCGAGCGACGACAGCGCGCCGCCGGCCGCTCCACTCGCCGCCGCCGCGCGCGCGGCTACCAGCGGCGCAGCGTAGGATGTGCCGCGCACGCGCACCCATTTGCCGCCCGCGTCGGCCGCCAGCATGTCGGCGCCGGGCGCGGCATAGTCGAGATGCGAAGCGCGCCCGGCCTCGATCAGCGCGCGGTTGCGGCCATCGACGCCGGTGACGGCGAGTACGCCGGGGTACGAGGCGGGATAGGCGGGCGGCGCGGCGGGGCCGTCGTTGCCCACCGCCGCGACGAACAGCACGCCCCGCCGCCGCGCGGCCGCGACCGCCTGGCCCAGCAGCGCGTTGTTCGGTCCGGCCAGGCTGATCGAGATGACGCGCACGCCCTGCCCGGTCAGCCAGTCGATGCCGCGACTGATCGCGAGCGCGTTGCCGCCGGCGGGATCGGCGCCATAGACGTCGGCCACCAGGATCCGCCGCACCCCGGCGAGCGCCAGCAGCGATGCGGTCGCGCTGCCATGCCGGCTGGCCAGCGGTGCCCCGCGCGCGAAGCCGCGCAGCGCGCCGACCTTGGTGGCGGGGCCGGGCGCGCCGTCGATCAGGCCGACCGGCGTGTCGATCGGCCCTGATGACCGCGGGGCGGCGCGCGGGGTCGCCGCGCCCGCGCCGCGAGCAGGGGTTCCGGCGGGAAAGTGGAGGCTGTCGGCCGCTATCGTCGCGTTCGGCAGCAGGGCCTGGAGATTGGCTTCGGCTCGCGCCAGCGACGTATCCGTCGGTACGCCGAGGCGGACGACGGCGATGTCGAGTTCGCCCAGCCGCTCGCGGCCGAGCACGGTGAACCCGGCGCGTTCGGCGGCGGCCAGATCGGCCTCGCTCGCGCCCATCAGCAGCAATTCGCCCTTGCGCGCGGGCTGGCCGTCCTTGTCGATCTCGATGCTGTCGCGGTTGCGGCGAACCAGCGCGGCGAGACGCGAGACGCGCGCGTCGGCGAGCCGGGTCGCGCGCTCGGCCAGTCCGCCGACGCGCTCCTCCAGGGGATCGAGCGCGCGATCGACGCGCCCCAGCACGCCGCCCACGGTTCCGCCCACGGATGGCACCGACAGTTGCGCCAGCGCCGGGACGGCGATCGGCAGCGCCAAGATGGCAAGGACGGTGTGAAGCCTGTGCATGAACCTTTCCAGACGACAATATCGATGAACATGGATTAAACGCGGGGACTGGGCCGTTTAATCCCGCGAAAGACACCGGAAAGGCAAGGATGCCGAGCCAAGGGTTCGAACAAGGCGTGCTGGCGTTGTTGCCACGGTTGCGGCGGTTCGCCACCGGGCTCGCCCGTGACGCCGCCGACGCCGACGACTTGTGTCAGATGACCATCGAGCGCGCGCTGCGCAGCCACGGCCAGTGGCGCGAAGGCTCGCGGCTCGACAGCTGGATATATCGGATCATGCGCAACATCTGGATCGACGAGGCAAGAGCACGGACACGGCGCGGCAAGACGTTCGTCGATCCCGATCAGGGCCTCGATGTCGGCGCCGGCGGCGGCCAGGAGGAGAGCGTCGAGCTGAGCCAGATCGACCGCGCGCTGGCGACGCTGCCCAGCGAGCAACGCGAGGCGGTGCTGCTGGTCATGGTGGAAGGCTATTCGTACCGCGAGGCGGCCGAGATCGTCGGCTGTCCGGTCGGCACGCTCAATTCGCGGCTGGTGCGCGGGCGCGATGCCCTGCTCGGCCTGCTGGGAGAACCCGCATGATCTCGATCACCCCCGAGCGGCTGGCCGCCTACGCCGATGGCGAGCTCGACGGCGAGACCGCGCGCGCGGTCGAAACCGCGATCGCCGCCGATCCCGCGCTCCAGGCGCAAGTCGCGGCGCATCGCGCATTGAAGGCCCGCCTCTCCGCCCACTTCGCGCCGATCGCCGCGCAGCCGGTGCCCGAGCGCCTGCGCGCGGCCGCGTTCACGCCCCAGGAGGCGGAGGTGGTGGACATCGCCGCTGCCCGCGCCCGGCGCGAACGCCAGATGCCCCGCTGGACGTGGATCGCCGGCCCGGCGCTGGCGGCCTCGCTGGCGCTCGCCTTCTTCGGCCTCGGCAGAGACCCCGCGCCCACCGGGCCTTACGCCGGCGGGGCGCTGGCGCAGGCGCTCGACGATCAGCTCGCCGCGACCCAGCGGCCGGACGCGCCGGTGCGCGTCCTGCTCAGTTTCCGCGATGCGGGCGGGCGCTTCTGCCGCGGCTTCTCGGGCGCCTCGGAATCCGGGATCGCCTGCCGCGACAGCGCCGGCTGGCGCCTCGAAAAGCGCTTCGGCGGGACGGAACGCGCCGCGACCGAATATCGCCAGGCCGGCAACGAGGCGGCCGACGTCCTCGCCGCGGCGCAGGACATGGCCGCCGGTCCCGCGCTCGACGCGCCGGGCGAAGCGGCGGCGGCGAAGCGCGGGTGGCAGTGATCGCCGCGCAATCCGCCGCGACTTTCGCCGGCCGGCTGGACAAGCCCGCCGCAGGCTCGCTACCGGCGCGGTCATGGGTATCATCGCAACGATCATGAACACCGCCACCGGCCGCCCCATCCAGAAGATGAGCTTCGCGCGGATGCCGAAACCGTGGGCCAGCTTCAACCTGGAGAGCGGCGAGCTCGTCACCGCCGAGCGGATCGACATCGGCAAGCCCGCGCCCGGCAAGTTCGTGGCGCCCATCGACATCTGGGTCACGCCCAAGCCCCGGGACTGATGCTCGTCTGAAGCGGGCGGGGACGCTTATACCGGCGCATCCTCGGACGACGGGCTCGCCGCCAGCCGCTGCTCGGTGAAAATCTGCCAGCCGGTGATGAACAGCGCGCCCGCCAGCGGCCCGACCACGAGCCCGCTGAGACCGAGAAGGTCGATGCCGCCCAGCGTGGTCACCAGCACCAGCCAGTCGGGTATGCCGGTGTCGCGCCCCACCAGCATCGGGCGCAGGAGATTATCGGCCAGGCCAATCACCACGATGCCCGAGGCCAGCACCACCACGGCCTGCCAGATCGCGCCGGTAGCCAGGAGATAGACCGCCACCGGCGCCCAGACGATGGCGGGGCCGATCGCCGGCAAAAGCGCCGCCACGGCCATCAACAGGCCCCACAGCAAGGCGGCGGGCAGCCCGATGATGGCGAAAGTCGCCGCCCCGAGCGCGCCCTGGACGAGCGCCACGACGCCCGACCCCTTGATCGTCGCCCGCACCACCGCGACGAACTTGTCCGCCAGGCGGTCGACCACGACCGGCGAGAGCGGCAGCGCGCGCTTGATCGCGTCGCTAATGCGCTCGCCGTCGCGCAGCAGGAAATACGTGACATAGAGCCCGACGCCGAAGCTCAGCACGAAGGCCGCGGCGTTCGCGCCGATCGACAGAGCCTGGCGTGCGATCAGGCTAAGACTGTCGCCCACGGCCTCGGACACGCGCGCCTGCACCCGCTCGAAGCTCTCGAACCCGGCCGAACTGAGCAGTTGCTGGACGCGAACGGGCAGCGCATGCTGGACATGTTCGAAGTACAGGGCGACGTTGATCTGCCCGCCGCGCATCTGCTCGTAAACGCCGGCCGCCTGCTCGACGATCAGGCTGGCGATCAGCAACGCCGGAAGCACGACGCCGACGGTGAGGATCAGCATGGTCAGGGCGGCCGCCTGATTGCGGCGATCGGGCCGCCGGGCCAGCAACCGCCGGAACAGCGGCTGGAACAGCAGCGCGGCCAGCGCGGCCCAGAGCAGCGCGCCCGAGAACCGCGCCACGACCAGCGCCAGGCCGACCGTGGCCAGCACGACGAACAGGATCAATCCGCCGGTCTCGATGCGCTGCCGGGCCGTCGTCATCTTCCATTCTCCAGCAAGGGGCGGACGACAAGGCGCCGGGCCACGGCGGTCAATCCGTAATGATGTGCGGCACGAAGCGCGACAGGTTGCGCGTGATCCGCCCGCGGTCCTCGCGCATGCCCAGCCCCGCAGCCCGATCACCGACGATCCAGCTGCCCAGCACCGCATGCTGGCCATCGGCGGCGAACAAGGGCGCGTAAGCCTGGACGATGCGCGGCTGGTCGGCATAGTCGCCCGGCGCGGTTTCCACCGTGCTGCCGTGCTCGATCAGCGAAACGTTCTCGCCCTCGCGCGAGAAGACCGGCTTCGACACGGCGTCCGTCAGGCCTTGCGCGCGCGGATCGTCGGCGAAGAACGCGGGCAGCAGGTTGGGATGGCCGGGGTGGCGCTCCCACAGCAAGGGCAGGATCGCCTTGTTCGACAGGATCGCCTTCCACGCCGGCTCGACGAAGACGCCGGGTTTCAGGTGCGCGGCGAAGGGCTCGCGCAGCATGTCTTCCCAGGGGTAGAGCTTGAAGCAGCGGTCGATCGTCCGGTCCTGCCGGTCGGTGAAGCGCCCTTGCGGATCGACGCCGATCGTCCGGATGTCGACCAGGTCGACGGCATGGCCGGCCTGGACCGCGCAGTCCATCAGATAGGCGCAGGTCCCGCGGTCCTCCTCATTGCCGGTCCAGCAGGCGAAGTGGAAGATGCGGTCGGGCGGGAAGGCGGCGAAGGCTTCGACCAGGCTCTCCTGCAGCAGGTTGAACTGGTCGGTGCCGTCAGGCAGCGCGCCGGCGTCGATCTGGTCGATCAGCCAATTGTGCTGGAAGAACGCCGCCTCGAAGATCGCGGTGGGCGTGTCGGCGTTGTATTCGAGCAGCTTGGCCGGACCGCTGCCGTCGTAGGCCAGGTCGAAGCGGCCGTAGAGATGGCGGTCGCCCGCGCGCCAGCTCGCGCGGATCAGGTCGAAATGCGCCTCGGGGATCGACAGGCGGCGCAGTTGCGCCTCGTCCTCGACCACATCGGCGACGAGCGCCAGGCACAGCGCGTGCAGCGCCTCGCTCGGCGCTTCGATGTCGTCCTCGATCTGCGCGAGCGAGAAGGCATAGGCCGCGCCTTCGAACCAGTAAGGCTCGCCGTACATCTCGTGGAACCCGAAGCCGACGGCACGGGCCTTGTCGCGCCAGTCGGGACGTTCGGGCAGGACGAGACGGCGCATGCTATTCGCCCTAGCCGCCGAAGCGGAAGCCGCCGCCACCGCTCCCGCGCGACATGCCCATGCCGCCGAAGCCGCTGCGCGCGACGGTCGTCGTGTTGACGTTGACCGGGGTGGCGATCGCGCGGCCGCCGCTGCGATCGACGGTCACCGTGCCGCCCGTCCGGCTGCGGTAGATCGGCCGGCCATAGCCCCCGCCGTAGCCACCGTAGTACCCGACGTAGCCATCCTCGTAATAGCGGCGCTGCAAGGCCTGCGAGACGACGAACCCGGCCAGCATCGGTACGAAGACGTTGCCCACCGACGAGCCGCCGGCGTTGTTGGCGACAGCGTTGGCGCCGGTGTAGCCGATGCAATGATCGGCGCCCCATTCCTGCTCGCAGGCCTTGAGGTTGGCGAACCGCGGGGCGCTGCCCTGATGATTGGCGAGCGCCGCGTCGAACCCGGCCTGGCATACCGAATCGGGGAAGCCCGCCTTGGTGCATTCCGCGACCGTGGTGAACTGCGCGTCCTGGAATTCGGGCGCGCTCTCGCAGCCGCCCAGCGTCATGCTCGCGGCGGCGGCGAGCCCGCCCAGCACCAGCGTCGGCCGGGCGCGGCCGGCGAAGCGCCGACGAGACGGACGTTCGGATCGGGGATCAACCATGACTGCTCCTCCCGATCCTCAATAGGTCATGCAGGCGGCGTTGAGCAGACCGACGATCAGCGCGATCCCCCCCGCCCAGAGCCCGGCGCTCATCTCGCCGGCGGTGATCCGCGCCGGCAGGTTTTTCTGCAGCAGCGCCGCGAGCCCGAAGGCGAGCAGTTGGATGACCGCGCCGACCGCCGCCCAGATGACGAAATCGACGAGGCTGACCGAGTTGGCCGCCGCCGAGGCCAGCGGCAGGCTGAAGCCCAGCAGCGCGCCCAGATACGCCGTCGCCGCCGCGCAGTTGCCCGCCCGCACCAGCGTGAGCTCGCGCTGCGGCGTCACCAGCGAATAGACGGTTGCGAAGACGAACAGCAGCACGATGCCGCAGCCGAAGTAAGCGAGAAACGCGGGCAACCCCGCCACATATCCGTACATGACCCCTCCTGAAACCGACCGCTACAGCATTCGTGCGAAAAAGCGGGAACCGGTTTTACGCAAATAGCGACGCGACAACAAAAGCTTAGAGCGGATTTCGCGATTCGGATATCGCGCAACCCGCTTTTTAAATCCGGCGAATGTCCGCCGCGCCCAATCCGTAACCGACCATGAAAGCGATCGCCGATCCTTGCGCCCGCGCGTCCTCGCCGAGATCGCGCTCGACATTGAGCAGCAGCATCTCCTCGCCGCTGCCGACGGCGCGCGCATAGAGCATGCAGCGCTGGTGGATCCGGCGCGTGCCCACGCCATCGTCGACCGTTTCGACGAACTCGACGAGATCGGCGTGGTCCGCCCCCGCGCCCCAATAGCGCGTGAACACGATCCCGTCCGCGTCGTACTGCGGCGCGCCGATCAGCCCGCCCGGGCCGGTCCACCGCCCCCATTCGCTCGCGCCGCCCGGAACGACGCTGTCCCACGGCGTGTAGAGGCTGACGTCGACGATGGTGTCCTCCCCGCCACCGGGCGCGGCCATGACTTGCACCATCCGCTGATCGTCGTCGTAATAGCGGGTAAGCTCGCTGTTGCCGTCGAGCCGCGCGGTGCCGATGGCACTGACGATGAAGGCGCCGCCCGTGGGCGCGCCCATCGCCGGATCGCCGGAGGCGAGCGCCGCCTGCAGGCCCAGCGTGTCGATCTCGATCGCGCCCGAAATGGCGCAGCGCAGCGGCCCGCGCTCGGCCGGGAGCTGGGGATCCTTGCGGCCGCCGCCGAACCAGGAACGGATCATGCCGCCACCAGCCCGCGCGCCGCCGCCCAATCCACGGCATCCGCTCCGATGCGATGATCGGCGATGTAGAACAGCGTGTCGCCGGGCCCGACCGCGCAATCGGCCGGGCAATTGAGATCCACCTTGCTGGCGCCCTCGCGGCACATGCCGATCAGCGTCAGCCCGTGCCCCCGCTTGAGATGCAGCAGGACGTCCAGATAGCCCAGCGGCCCCGCGCCGGAGGGCAGTTTCATC
>DASVMK010000116.1:0-1652 GCA_036384395.1 Novosphingobium sp. | reverse complement strand
ACCAAGATTTCCGGTTAATGCGGAAACCTTTTTAGCACACTATCCGCGTCCACGCGCAGACTGTCTCAACGAGAGGCAGAATTTCGTCAGTTCGTTGCGAAACGGCGGATGCGGACGCGGCGCGGCAGCCGGTCCTCCAGCGAATACCAGAGCACGATCGTCTCGCCATCGTCGAGGCACGAGGCGGCAAAGGCGATATCGACCCCGGCGCGCTGGCGCGGCGGCGGCGGCGAGCAGCGCCTCGACCTGGTCCTCGTCGCGCACGTCGGTCCGCTGTGCGAGCGCGCGGCCGCCGCCTCATCGCGAAAACAGGTGAACGCCACCGCCGCCCCGACCGCGCCCAGCGCGAGCGCGCAAGCCTTGCCGATCCCGGACTCGGCGCCGGTCACCACCGCGCATTACTGGCTGAAATCCATGCCCCGACAAACGCGCCGTCACCGGCGGCGGTTGCATGAACAATTGGTTAGGTCGAATGCTCCGCTATCTTCAAATGACTGGGTTGTAGATGTGGCTGCAAGGTATTGCTTAACCCAATTTTAAAGACAGCTATTCCTCCTCGTCCTCCGACTGACGAGACGAAGCGTTCTCAATCAGCTGGGCCTGTGTCTTGACCTGTCGATTAGCGGTCGCGCTGTCGATAAGGGCTTTGGCGACAGCCATGACAGGCACTCCCACCAGAACAATAGCTACCGCCGTTGCACCAATTGACGCAGCGAACAGCGCCCCTCCGATCGCCCCGGCGGTCACCAGGGTGCCAAGCACCTGACCGCGGCGGACATCACGCGACTGAAGGTCCATCGCCTTCACATTTCCCATAATGGCGGCCTCCTGCTGCCGCTCCGCCATCTTGATAATTCGGTCGAATGCGTCTGGCTGAAGCGCATTGTAACGCTCTACGACGTCGGGCGGGGGAAATTGGCCCTGCCAGACTTGAACCTGCTGAACTGTCTGCACGGCAGCCGGAAATCCCGGGAAAGGCAACTGGATGCCGGGCGGCAGCGTTACGGTTACTGGCGACGGCGATGAAACGGCGGGTGTGCCGTCGCTGGATGGCGGAATATCGTCGGCGGTGCCTTCAGCCACGTTCGGGTCGGATCTCGTTAGCTGCGCGGGAGAGAAACCCACCAACCGAGCTGAAAGCCGCTGCAGGGCTGAAGGTATGATAAGCGACTTGATAGGACTGTACAGGAGCGTAGAGCGCGATCGGGGCGGCGAGACCGGCCTTGAGGCCAGCGATAAAGGCGGGCGTCACGTGGAACATCGACTCGAAACCCCTACTGTGCTCTGCCAGATAGCAGCGGCGTCTTAGAATAACGTTGATTAGGCCCGCAAGGGGCCATTTCAAGACTGGTGCTTGATCGACTCGCTGTTGAGCGGGACTTGTGTGTCAGCTCAGCTCGATCTGGCTGACCTCGAAGCCCTGCGCGCGCAGGGCTTCGATCAGCGCGTCGAGCTGGTCGCTGTCGCGCGCCTCGCATTCGATCTCGGTGGCGAGGCCCTTGGCCGGCAGATGGGTGAACACGCGCTGGTGGACGATCTCGATGATGTTGACGTTGTGATCGTAGAACACCTTGGCCACGCGCAGCAGCGAGCCGGGCCGGTCCTGCAGCACCAGCCGCAGCCGCGCGAGGCGGCCGGCGCGCGCGAGGTCG
>DASVMK010000115.1:0-19455 GCA_036384395.1 Novosphingobium sp. | reverse complement strand
CAGCCGCGGGGCCGTAAAATTCCTGCAACTCTTCATGGGTCTCGAAGCACCCGGAAACGGGCCTATCGCCCGTCGACGTGTCGAAATCATGCGACATACAATCACCCCCATGCCGAAACCAGCTCGCCAGCCCCAATCACCCCATCAAACACGCCAGAAACTCCCGCCCGGCGCGAACTCGCAACAACCCTGGGCCGCGCACAGCACGGCATCGACTGATCAGCAGCATTTCTGCGCCTTCGGGACCGAGTTCGGGACAGGACGAAGACCCCGTCTACGCGCCTGGGTCGAGTGATCTATCAGCCCTCCTGCCTGTTCCAATTATTGTAAGGCCATCTCATGCAAACCGGCAAAAACGCCCATCAACGTTCTGCGTGAGCCGAGGCGCCATCCCCCGGTTCTGGAGCATTTCGGGGAGGCTTCCAGAATTACGATTACGTGTCAATGCATGTTTTTTCGTACGCGCGAAATAGCCTTTCGCGGCGGATTGCAAATGCCGAGTTCCTCCCCTTCGAAGGGTCACTCACCGTGTGGCCAGGAGGTGCAAACTGCGCCTCATGCCTGCCCGGGGCTTTCCCAAATTGTCACAAGATACATTCACTTAACTGACCGGGGGCTCACCATCGGACCAGGACGGTCTTCATTGGGGGCGCTTTTGATCGACACGCATCGGCCGGAGATTCCCTCGCCCTGCGATTTCCGATTGGCAACGGCGCTGACGGAGAAAATGGGGCCGCCACTCGCAATGGACCTGCGCTCACGGCCCCTGGGCGATTTGAGCAAGGCATGAGGTGTCGGACAGCGGCGCGCCAAGTCGGCCTCAGGAATGACCGCAGCCCGGCGATCCCGCCGAAGCAACTCTTGCGTAAGGCCGACCGCCAAGCCAGCGGCCGGCCCAATTCACAAGGCATTCCTCAAAAGGCAGCGATGTCCGTAATGGCCCTGCCGAGGATCAAGGCATGAACATCGTGCGCCCCCTCGTAGGTGTTCACCGTTTCCAGGTTCATCATGTGACGAATGACCTGGTACTCTTCGGAGATGCCGTTGCCGCCGTGCATGTCACGCGCGAGCCGGGCGATATCGAGCGCCCTGCCCACGTTGTTGCGCTTGACGATCGACACCATCTCCGGTGCGAAGCGGCTCTCGTCCATGAGCCGGCCGACGCGCAAGGATGCCTGCAGGCCCAGCGCGATTTCGCTCATCATGTCCGCCAGCTTCTTCTGGTAGAGCTGCGTGGCGGCGAGCGGGCGGCCGAACTGCTTGCGATCCAGCCCGTACTGGCGGGCGGCATGAAGGCAGAATTCCGCAGCCCCCAGGGCGCCCCAGCTGATTCCGTAGCGAGCCCGGTTGAGACAGCCGAACGGCCCCGCCAGGCCCTGCACATTGGGCAGCAGCGCGTCTTCGCTCACTTCAACATCGTCGAGGTTGATCATGCCGGTGATCGACGCTCGCAAAGACATCTTGCCCTCGATCTTCGGCGCGGAAAGGCCTTTCGCGCCCTTCTCGACGACGAAGCCGCGAATGCGCCCATCATGGGCGTCCGACTTCGCCCAGATCACGAAGACGTCGGCAAGGGGGGAGTTCGAGATCCAGGTCTTGTTGCCGTTCAGGCGATAGCCGCCTTCGACCTTGGTCGCGCGGGTACGCATCCCACCCGGATCGGAGCCCGCATCGGGTTCCGTCAGACCGAAACAGCCGATCCATTCACCCGAGGCAAGCTTTGGCAGGTAACGTCGCTTCTGTTCTTCCGAACCGTAGGCGTAGATCGGATACATCACGAGGCTCGACTGCACCGACATCATCGATCGGTAGCCCGAATCCACGCGCTCGACCTCGCGAGCGACAAGACCATAGGCGACGTAGGAGGCCCCTACCCCGCCGTACTGCTCAGGCACGGTAACCCCGAGCAGGCCCTGGGCGCCCATCTCGCGGAAGATCTCGGGATCGGTGTACTCCCGAGAATAGGCCTCGATCACGCGCGGCTGGAGTTTCCCCTGCGCATAGGCATGCGCCGCGTCGCGGATCATCCGCTCGTCGTCGGTCAGTTGATCGTCGAGAAACAAGGGGTCGCTCCAGTCGAAGCGGCTCATCTGGCTCATGGTCATTTCCTCGGTTCAGAATGGTCAGTCCGCAACGACGGCGGTGGCCTCGATCTCGATCAGCGCATCATCTTCCATCAGCGCCACCACTTGAACGACGGCCATGACCGGAAATACGCGGCCCATGACGGTACGATAGATGTCGCCGATCCGCTGAAGATCATTCAAATAGGCAGCCTTGTCGGTGACATACCAAGTCATGCGCACGACGTGCTCGGGTCCCGCGCCCGCCTCGGCGAGAAGCCCGACAAGATTGCGAAGTATCTGCTCGAGCTGGCCAGGGAGATCGGTTGCCTCGAACTTTTCCTCCGGCGTCCAACCGATAAGGCCGGCGACGTAGATCGTCCGTCCCTGTACCTCGATTGCATTGGAATAACCCTTCGGCCGCGGCCATCCCGCGGGTTGCAATATCTTCATCTTCATACTCTCACTGCCCTTGTGCCGCCGCGATCGCCGCGCGCGCTATGACCACCTTTTGTACCTCGCTCGCACCCTCATAGATGCGCAGCGCCCGGATCTCTCGGTAGAGCCGCTCCACCATGTTGCCGCTGACCACTCCCGCACCGCCAAACAGCTGTACCGCCTTGTCGATCGTGGTCTGGGCGGTCTCGGTGGCGTAGAGCTTTGCCATCGCCGCCTCGCGGGTGACGCGCGGCTGGCCGCAATCCTTCGCCCAGGCCGCGCGAAAGACCAGCAGCGCGCTCGCGTCATTGCCAAGCGCCATGTCGGCGATCGCCGCCTGGCTCAGTTGGAGATCCGCAAGCGGCGCACCGAACAACTGCCGCGCGGTCGCACGGCCGAGCGCCTCGTCCATGGCCCGGCGAGCGAAGCCGAGCGCGGCGGCGCCGACCGTCGAGCGGAATACGTCGAGCGTGGCCATCGCAACCTTGAAGCCGTCGCCCGGCTTGCCGATCAGATGGTCGTCGGGCACGAAGCAGTCGTCGAACCGCAGCGTCGCCAGCGGATGAGGCGCGATCACGTTGATCCGCTCGATCACCGAGAAGCCCGGCGTGTCGGTCGGAAACGCGAAGGCGGACAAACCTTTGGCGCCCGGCGCCTCTTCGCTTCGGGCGAACAGTGTCAGAATGTCCGCGATCGTCCCGTTGGATATCCAGGTTTTCTCGCCATTGATCCGCCAGCCGCCCTCGACCCGCCTGGCCGAGGTGGTCATCGCCGCGACATCGGAACCGGCCTCTTCCTCCGACAGCGCGAAGCCCGCAATCATCTCGCCGGTCGCGACCTTGGGCAGATAGGCCTCGCGAACCGCATCGCCCGCGAAGAGGCTGATTGCGCCGGTACCGAGTCCCTGCATCGCAAACGCGAAGTCGGCCAAGCCAGCGTGATAGCCGAGTACCATTCTGCTAATGCACAAGGTTCGCACGTCCAGCGTCGGCGACAGGCCACCATGGGCGCCCGGCACCGCACTGCGCAGCCAACCTGCCTCGCCCAAAAGGCGGACCAGCCGGCGGCAATCCGCGTCCACATCGCTGCTCTCGCGATGGAGTTCGGCGTCATGTTCGGCGCACCATTCGGATAGCGCCTCGAAATGCGCACGATGGGCCTCGCCGAAGAAGGGCCAATCGATGAAGCTGCTATCCGCCATTTCAGTCCCCCTCGAAAACCGGCGTCTGCCTGGCGACGAAGGCATGGTAGGCTCGCTCGAAATCCTGGGTCTGCATGCAGATCGCCTGGGCCTGGGCCTCGGCCTCGATCGCCGTCTCGATCGACATCGCCCATTCCATGTCGAGCTGGTTCTTGGTCATTCCATGCGCGAAGGTGGGTCCCGCGGCGAGCTTGGCGGCATAGGCCTGCGCTTCGCCGAGCAGCGCTTCCGGCTCGACCAGGCGGTTGAAGAAGCCCCACCGCTCACCCTCTTCCGCCGACATGCTGCGGCCGCTGAACAGGAGGTCGGCGGCGCGGCCCTGACCGATGATCCGCGGCAGGATTGCACAGGCGCCCATGTCCGCCCCGGCGAGGCCCACCCGCGTGAACAGAAAAGCAGTCTTCGCCGCAGGCGTCGCCATCCGGATGTCCGACGCCATCGCCAGGATCGCGCCGGCGCCGGCGCAAACCCCGTCCACCGCGGCGATCACCGGCTGCGGGCAGCGGCGCATCGCCTTGACGAGATCGCCGGTCATGCGCGTGAAGGCCAGCAGCTGGGGCATGTCCATCGCCGTCAGCGGGCCAATGATCTCGTGCACGTCGCCGCCGGAACAGAAGTTGCCACCCGCTCCCGTCACGACGACCGCCTTGACCGCCGGTGTATAAACCAGCTCGCGAAACAGATCGCGCAGCTCGGCATAGGACTCGAAGGTCAGGGGGTTCTTGCGCTCGGGCCGGTTCAGCGTGATCGTCGCCACCTTGCCGGCAAAAGCGATGGCGAAATGCCGCGGCTCGTAGGTCGCTGGATCAATCATCCCTTGTCCTTTCCTCACATGACTTCGCCGCCCGCGACCGCTATCGCCTGGCCGGTGACGGACCGTGCCGCGGCCGACAGCAACCACATCACCGTTCCAGCAACCTCGGTCGGAGCGATCAGCCGGCCTTGCGGATTGGCGCCGACGAAGGTGCCGAGGGCCTCCGCCTCGCTGCGGCCGGTCTTGGCCACGATCGTGGCGACCGCATCGCGGACTATGTCGGTGTCGGTGTAGCCAGGGCAGACGGCGTTGACCGTGATCGCCGTGCCCGCCAGTTCGACGGCCAGCGCGCGCGTCAACCCGAGCAGTGCGTGCTTGGATGCCGTATAGGCGCTGACATAGGCATAACCCTTGAGCGCGGCGGTGCTGGCAATGTTCACGATGCGCGCAGAGGGAAGCGCGCGCATTCCCGGCAGCACCGCCCGGCACAAGTGAACCGCTCCCATTACATTGGTGCGCCAGGCGGCATCCCACAATTCCGGACCGGTCTTCTCGAAGGGAGCGGTCCGGACGAGCCCCGCGCAGTTGATCAGCGCGGTAACAGGGCCATTGCCTTCCGAAGCGCGGGCCACGGCCGCTTCCACCGCCACTTCATCGCCAATGTCGGCGGCAACGACGAGAATTGCCGGCCTTTCGGCCCGTGTGGATTCCAGCTTGGCGATATCGCGGCCGACGATCGTGACGCGCCAGCCGGCATCGGCCAGTTCGATCGCGATCGCACGGCCGATGCCGCTGCCGCCGCCGGTGACCAGGGCGTGGCCTGCACTCACTGCGCGGCTGCCGCCATCTGCGCGGCGCGCTGGAGATTGAGGCTGAGCTGGAAATAGCCGCTCTTGTACTGCTCGGGGACCGGAGCGGTTTTCAGCTGTTGCACCGCCGCCGCATGGATCGTCCAGTTCGGGTCCATTTGATGCGGGCGCGCCAGGGCGCAAAGGTCCGCGCGCCCGGCGGCGATGATCGAGTTGACGTGATCGATCTCGTAGATGTTGCCCACCGCAATGGTCGGAACGTCCACCTCGTTGCGGATCTGGTCCGAAAAAGGTGTCTGGAACATCCGGCCATAGACGGGTTGCTCCGCCTTGGTAACCTGGCCCGACGACACGTCGATCAGATCCGCGCCCGCTTGCTTGAACGCCTGCGCGATCAGAACCGCCTCATCCGGCGTGACGCCATCGTCACCGACCCAGTCATGCGCGGAGATACGCACCGACATCGGCTTGTCTTGCGGCCATTCGGCCCGCATGGCGTGGAAGACCTCCAATGGATAGCGCAGCCGGTTCTCCAGACTGCCTCCATATTCATCCTCGCGGCGGTTCTGGGTGGGGCTGATAAAGCCCGACAGCAGATAGCCGTGCGCGCAATGGAGCTCGATCATGTCGAAACCGGCCTCGTTGGCCCGGCGGGCGGACATCACGAACTCCGCTTCGATTGCCTTCATCGCCTCAGGGGTAAGGGCGATCGGTACCTGGCTTTCGGCGAGATAAGGCACATTCGAAGGACCGACTACCGGCCAGTTGCCGCTGACCAGAGGCTTGTCGATGCCTTCCCAGGCAACCCGGGTGGACCCTTTCGATCCGCTATGGCCTATCTGGAGACAGATGCGCGCGTCGGGTGTGCGATGCACGAAATCTGTGATGCGGCGCCAGGCTGCCACCTGTTCGTCGTTCCAGATCCCCGTACATCCCGGAGTGATCCGCCCCTCGGGCGAGATACAGGTCATTTCGGTGATGATGAGGCCCGCCCCTCCCAGCGCACGCGCGCCATAGTGGACGAGATGAAAATCATCCGGCACGCCGTCGACGGCGGAATACATGGCCATCGGCGACATCACGACACGATTGCGCATCTCCATTTCACGCAGCCGGAAAGGCAGGAACATCGGGGGCACCGGCTCCTGCAACGGCCGGCCGAAAGCGGATTCCGCCAGGCTCCTTTCGAGCTCGGCCAGCCAGGCTGGATCGCGCAGGCGCAGATTTTCGTGGCTCACCCTCTGGCTGCGGGTCAGCAGCGTATAGGTGAACTGCAGCGGGTCCATTTTCAGATAACGATCGAGGTTTTCGAACCATTCGGTCGAGTTGCGCGCGGCATTCTGAAGCTTGACCACCTCGAGGTGGCGTTCTTCCTGGTACTCCTTGAGGGCAGCGGCCACGTCCAGCCCGGGGCGATTCATCACCTCCGCCAGCTTGATCGCATCCTCCAGGGCAAGCTTGGTGCCCGAACCGATCGAGAAATGCGCGGTATGGGCCGCATCGCCCAGCAGGACCACGTTCTGGTGGCTCCAGTTGGCACAAACGACGCGGGGGAAATTGATCCAGGCCGACCCGCGGATATGCGACGCGTTGGTCATCAGTTCATGGCCGCCGAGATGATCGGCGAAGATCCGCTCGCAGGTGCGGCAGGTTTCCTCCTGGCTCATCTCCCCGAAGCCGAAACGGTCGTAGACCTCGGGCGAGCATTCGACGATGAAGGTCGCGGTATCCTTGTCGAACTGGTAGGTGTGCGCCCAGATCCAGCCGTGCTCGGTATTCGCGAAAATGAAGTTGAAGGCATCGAAGCGCTGGTGCGTGCCGAGCCACACGAACTTGTTGCGCTTGACGTCGATATCGGGCTCGAACTGCCGTTCGAAGCGCCGCCGCAGCTTGCTGTTCAGCCCATCGGCCGCGATCACCAGATCATAGCTGGCCAGGAACGCGTCGTCCGGCTCCACCTCGGTTTCGAACATCAGCGTCACGCCAAGCTCACGGGCCCGGTCCTGCAGGATATTGAGCAGGCGCTTGCGACCGATGCCGATGAAGCCGTGCCCGCCCGAGCGCGTGGTGACCTTGCGGTCGCCATCGGCGATATGAACTTCGATATCGTCCCAGTGGGCGAGTTCGTCGATCATTATCTGCGCGCTGGCCGAGTCGTTGGCCTGCAGATGCTCCATCGTCTGATCCGAGAAGACCACCCCCCAGCCGAACGTGTCGCCCGGCCGGTTGCGCTCGAACACCGTGATGTCGTGCGCCGGGTTGCGCAGCTTCATGGAGATAGCGAAGTAGAGCCCTCCCGGGCCACCACCGACACATGCGACTTTCATCTGACGAATCCCAAATCAGTTTAGGATTGAAGCATACCCAGCCCGGAAATTTAGTTCAAGCCTAAACTATATCATTTGTGGATGCGAAGCCCTGCCCCTCGCGGGCCTTCTCCGCCAGCAGCGGTGCAACCGCAATATGGTAGCTTTCCAGTCTCTCAACGATCTGGCGTAGTCCGACCTGCTCCGCCCAGAACATCGGACCGCCAGTCTGTTTCGGCCAGCCGTAGCCGTTGATCCAGACCACATCGATGTCGGACGCACGCTGCGCGATGCCTTCGGCGAGGATATTTGCACCTTCGTTGATCATGGCGAACAGACATCGCTCGCGAATCTCGTCCGGTGCGATCGACCGAGGACGGTGGCCGGCCCGTGCGGCAAAGGCTTCGATGATCGCCTGAGCGTCGCGCGAGGGCGCAGCCTTGCGATTATCGTCATAGTCGTAATAGCCCTTGCCCGACTTCTGACCGAACCGGCCGGCGGCGCAAAGGGCATCCCTCACCGTTTCGACCCGCGACGGATCGCGGTGCCATCCGATATCGACGCCCGCAAGGTCCGACATCTGGAATGGCCCCATGGGCATGCCGAACGCGACGAGGGCTTCGTCGATCTGCTGGACCGTTGCGCCCTCCATCAGTAGGTCGAAAGCCTGTTCGCGGCGCTTGGCGAGCATCCGGTTGCCGATGAAGCCATGGCAATTACCCGAGACGACCGGGATCTTGCCGATCCGTTTGGCGAGCGCCATCGCAGTCGCCAGTACGTTTGGTGCCGTCCGGGCGCCCCGCACGATCTCGAGCAGCTTCATGACATGCGCCGGCGAGAAGAAGTGGAGCCCGATCACCTGCTCGGGACGGCTGGTTGCAAGAGCTATCGCATCGACATCGAGATAGCTGGTATTGGTCGCGATGATAGCGTCGGGCTTGGCAACGTCATCGACCCGCCCAAGCACCTCCCGCTTGACCTCCATGAGCTCAAAGACGGCCTCGATAATGAGGTCGCAGCCCCGCAGCGCCTGGTAATCCAATGCGGGCGTCAGCAGCGACGAATAACGGGCCAGGTCCTCTGCGGTGATGCGACCTTTCGCGACGCTGGCTTCCCACGTGCCGCGCATCTGCGCCACGCCGCGATCCAGTGCTTCCCGGTTGGTATCGAGAATGGTCACGGCAAGGCCGGCGGACACGAAGGCCATGGCGATGCCCCTGCCCATCGTGCCCGCGCCGATCACGCCTACCGACTCGACAGGGCGAGGCTTGATTTCGGGGCCCAGGCCCTCGATCTTCGCCGCCTTGCGCTCGGCGAAGAAATAATGCCGCAATGCCTTCGACTGGTCTCCACCCACCAACTTGCCGAACAGCCTGCGTTCGACCGCCAGGCCCTCGGCGATCGGGAGGGTGGTTGCCGCCGTGATCGCTTCGATGCAGGCCTGGGGTGCGTCCTGATGGGCGAGCTTGCGGTCATGCACGGCCCTGAACCTCTCGATCGCGGGCTGATCCGGTTCGATCGCTTTCGCGCCGGTTCGCGGCAGAGGTCGGTCCTTAGCCACTGCCCGCGCGAAAGTAAGGGCATCGCTGACGAGGTTCTCCGGTGCCGAGACGCGATCCAGAAGACCCAGCGCCAGGGCGCGCTCGGCCGGGATCGGTTCGCCCAGCACGATCATGTCGAGTGCGGCGGCAACGCCCACGAGCCGCGGCAAGCGCTGCGTCCCGCCCGCGCCCGGCAGCAAACCCAGCTTCACCTCAGGCGTGCCAAGTTGCGCGGTTGTGGCGGCGATCCGGTAATGGCAGGCAAGAGCCACTTCGAGGCCGCCGCCAAGCGCGGTTCCATGAACGACCGCGACAACGGGTTTGGCCAAGCCTTCGATGAGCTCGCACAAATCGGGAAGCGCGGGCTCTCTTGGCGGCTTGCCGAACTCCGATATGTCGGCTCCGGCGAAAAACGTGCGGCCGGCGCAGCGCAGCACGATCGCCTCAACTTCGGGCTGAGCGACGGCAGCGCCGAGGGCTTCGGCCAGCCCGGCACGCACGGCATGGCCCAGCGCATTGACTGGAGGGTTGTCGACCACAACTTCCATGACGCCGTCGCGCAGTTGAGAAGATACGACCATGGGTGCTCCTTGTTGTCCGGCGCCTCGCAAAGGCGTCACGCCCGTTCCAGCAGCATCGCGATTCCCTGACCGACCCCGATGCACATGATGACCAGGGCATAGCGGCCACCATTCCTGTGCAGTTCCTCAACCGCGCTCGCCGCAATCCGCGCGCCCGACATTCCCAGGGGATGCCCTAGCGCGATCGCGCCGCCGTTGGGATTGACGCGCGGGTCCGCCGGATCGAGCCCGAGGTCGCGAAGGCACGCAATCGCCTGGGCGGCAAAGGCCTCATTAAGCTCGATGACGTCGATCGAGTTCAGGCCTATCCCCGTCCGCGCGAACAGGCGCCGCGCTGCCTCGACCGGGCCCACGCCCATGATCCGCGGCGCGACCCCCGCCGAAGTCATGGCGACGATCCGCGCGCGCGGCGTCAGGCCATGGCGGGTCGCGGCGGCGGCGGACGCGACGATCATGGCGGCCGCGCCGTCGTTCAGTCCGGAGGAGTTGCCCGCCGTCACGGTCCCGTCCGGATGCGTCACGGGCTTTAGAGCCGCCAAGGCTTCGAGGCTGGTCGCGCGCGGATGCTCGTCCTGCGCAAAGATGACGCCGTCACCCTTCCTGGCCGGCAGGTGAACCGGCACGATCTCGGCAGCCAGACGACCGCTGGCCTGGGCAGCCGCCGCCTTCATCTGGCTCGCCAGGGCGAAGCGATCCTGCGCTTCGCGATCGACCCGCCACTCGGCGGCGACATTTTCCGCGGTCTGCGCCATCGAATCGACGCCGAACGCCGCTTTCATCGCGGGATTGACCAATCGCCAGCCAAGAGTCGTGTCCTCCAGCTGCTGCGTGCGGGCGAAGGCAGCGCCGGCCTTGCCCATGACATAGGGCGCGCGCGTCATGCTCTCGACGCCGCCCGCGACGATCAGCTCTGCATCGCCGGCGCGGATCGCCTGCGCGGCGATCCCGACCGCGTTGAGGCCCGAACCGCACAACCGGTTGATCGTGGCCCCGGGCACCACCTCCGGCAGGCCGGCAAGCAGCAAGGCCATGCGCGCCACATTGCGATTGTCTTCGCCTGCCTGATTCGCGCAACCGAGAATGACGTCGTCGACCTCACACCAATCCACTGCGGGGTTGCGCTCGTGCAAGGCACGCAAGGGAATGGCGGCGAGATCATCTGCCCGCACAGACGACAAGCTCCCGCCCAACCGCCCGATCGGGGTGCGAATCGCATCACAGATGTAAGCTTCGGTCACGGCAGCTCCGATTGTTTCGACAGCTCGTTCGATGCACGACTGACGTACTCCCTGCAATACATTTTAAGCTTAAATCTTATTGGTGCGTGCGGTGCGCGCGATGGACGACCACCGGGGTCGGGCGCAGCTTCCAGCCGGGGACTCGGCGCTAGACAGAAAATCCAGATAGTATTACAAGCTTAAAACAATCGCCAGCCTTCGTCCGCATGGGCCGAAACTTGGCAGCTTTGAGGCCGAGTTTCCGGGCCTAGGCAAGGCCGGCGCGACACGGCGGGGAAAGGGCCGAGACATGAGGGACAGCACCGCTTATGTAAGTCGAGACAGCACGGTCACGAGTAGCCTGGCAACGATACAGGACGTGCTGACGCGTCGCTATTGCCAGCACTCGATCGCGACCGAGAGCCGGAGCGACGCGGTGAACGCACGGTTTGCCCGCCGGTCCTTCGGCACCTCGTCCCTCAACTATCTGCAATATGGCGCGCGCGTGCGCATCCAGCCGCGCGAGTTTGAGACCTTCTACATGGTCCACATGCCCATTTCCGGCACGGCATTGCTCTCGATCGACGATCAGGAGGTGGAGATCTCTCGAGGCATGGCGCTGATCGTTCCCCCGTCGTCTCGAGTGGCGACACGATGGTCGGCCGATTGCGGACAATTGATGGTGCAGTTCAGCAAGGAGCGCTTGGAAACGCTGCTCTCCAAGATGATTTTCCAACCTGTAAAGCAGCCGGTTCGTTTCAAACGGCCCTTCGATTTCTCCACGGGGCCGGGCAGCAATTTCCTGGGCCTGATCCGCTATCTCTCCGACGCGTTCCTTGAAAGCGACGCGATATATCGATCCAAACCAGTCTCCGAGCAGTTCGAGCAGACGTTGCTGACGATGCTTCTGACGAGTTTCGAGCATTCCTATTCCGACGCCATCGAGGCCATCAATCAGCCGGCTTGCCCGCAGCATGTCGCGCGAGCCTACGACTTCATGGTGGCGAGGGCCGAAGAACCAATCACGCTGCAAGATATTACCAAGGTATCAGGCGTGAGCCAGCGAGCGCTCCATGACGGCTTCAAACGCTTCAAAGGCGCCTCGCCGATGGCATGCCTGCGCGCAATCCGGATGCAGCACGCCCGCCAGGCGCTCTTGGAAGCGGAAGAGGGCGCCGACGTCACGCAGATCGCGCATCGATGCGGCTTTCTTCACATGGGCCGCTTTGCAAAAAGCTATCACGATATTTTCAACGAGCGGCCGTCGCAAACCCTCCGCAAGGCCGCGGGCCGAGCCTGATAACTCCCTTCAGCGCTGCCAACGCGGTCTCGGGACGATAACCGCCAGCCACTGAGGAATTGGGTAATTGTCGGAAATTGCCAGACGATGTTTCGACAAGACGCGACAAGACAGTTTCAGGAGATAGTTACATGCAGCGCAGCCAGCCGGGCACCTTCATGCGGACGATCATGAGCTGCATGGAACGGTTCGATCTCCAGCCGAAATTGAACCTGGGGCATAGAGTCATCGTGGCCCCCAAAGGAGGGGTCAGGGCCTGGTACAACATTTGCCACGGCGACACCGCTTTCCTCCCCTTTTTCGCGTCGTGACCAAACCGTTGCCCCCCACGCAAAAGGCACGCGGATGGCGTCTTGCGCCCTGCCCTGTCGCCATCATCGTCATGCGTATCCGGCGGCTACGATCCCCAGCCGCCTCGCCACGTATCTTTCGGCAGGAAACGGATGGCGGACGCCATTGGCGGATATTGCGGACGACGAGACTTGCATAGAACTTCTATCACAGAGATGGAGGCAATGACATGGAAGCTGACAAGCTCGCCGGGTTGGTCAAACCGGACAAGGTGCATAAGTCAGTCTATACCGATCCCGCCATTTTCGACCTCGAGATGGAGCGGATTTTCGGGCAGGCCTGGGTCTACGTGGGCCACACGAGCCAGGTCCCCAACGCCGGTGACTACTGGACCACACTGATCGGACGTGAACCGGTCATAATGGTTCGTGACCGCGGGGGCGAGATCCGCGTCCTCTACAATCGGTGTCCGCACAAGGGGGCGAAACTCGTCGCGGATGGCTGCGGCCACGTAGGCCCCCTGTTCCGCTGCCCCTACCACGCCTGGACCTTTACTTTGGACGGCCATATCCGCGGCGTCCCCTTCCGCCAGGGCTACAACGACACCGGCTTTTCGCTGGACGATCCGCAATTTTCGATGCGGCCGGTCGCCCGTGTCGCGGAACGGCGCGGCTTCGTGTTCTGCTCCCTGGCCGAGACGGGGCCGACCCTCGAGGAATACCTCGGCGGCGCGCTGGCCAGCATCGACAATTTCGCCGACCGGGCGCCGGAAGGCGAGCTTGAGGTGGCCGGCGGCGTCATGCGGGTGATGCAGCGTTCCAACTGGAAGATCTTCTTCGAGAACCTCAATGACACCGGCCATCCCCAGGCCACGCATGAAAGTTCGTTCGCGGCGGCCCGGCGAACGGTGCGCGAGAAGCTCGACGGCAAGACGCCGTTCCAGCTCCACATCATCGAAGGCAACGGCGAGCCCAACAGCTTCTGGGAGAGCCTGGAGCTGCGCTGCTACGACTATGGCCACAGCTACATGGACGCCATCTTCAACGCGCCGACCGACGAGATCAGCCTGGAGTATCGTGCCCGGCTCGAAGCCGCTTACGGTAAGGAGAAGGCATACGATATCCTGTCGATGAACCGTCACAACACGATCATCTATCCCAGTTGCTCGCCGCACACCGGCTTCCAGCAGCTACGCGTCATTCGTCCGATCTCGATCGATCGGACCTTGGTGGAAATCTTCACGTTCCGCCTCAAGGGCACGTCGGAGGCATTCTTCCAGCGGACGATCAACTACACCAATATCGTCAACTCAGCCTCATCGACCGTGATGGTGGATGACGTCGAGGTCTACCAGCGCTGCCAGGAAGGCATGGCGTCGGATGGTGGAGACTGGATCAGCCAGCACCGCATGGCCGGTCACGACACACCCTTCGAAGGCGGCATCCTGGGAGCCGGCATCAGCGAGGTCCCGATGCGCAATCAGTTTCGCGCCTGGGCGCAATATATGGGGGAGACCGAAGCATGAGCGGCGATCCGATCCTGCACCATACCGTTGCCCAATACCTCTACCACGAGGCCGAACTTCTCGATGCCAGGCGTTGGGAAGAATGGGATGCGCTCTTCACCGATGAAGGCATGTACTGGGTGCCGCTCAAGCATGGACAGAGCGATCCGCTCAACCATGCGTCGATCTTCTACGAAGATGCGATCATGCGCGACGTGCGTCGCCGGCGCCTCGACCAGGAGCGCGCCTGGTCCCAGCAGCCGATCACGCGTGCGGCCCGCATCGTCGGCAACGTGCAGATCGTCGAGCAGAGCGCGAGCGGCCTGCGGGTCCGCTCGACCTTCCAGATGACCGAGTGGCGCAAGGGGCGCGAACAGCGGCAGCTGGCCGGGCATTACACGCATGACCTGGTGGGAGAAACTCCCGGCGAATGGCGGATCGCGCTTAAGCGCGTCGATCTGATCAACTGCGACGGTATCCAGGATTGCTTCGAGATTTTCGTGTGAAAACGGCCATCCTCGCGCTTCACTACCAGAACGAGGTTCTGCACCCCGACGGCAAGATCCGTCTGGGAGTGGCGAAGGACTCACCCGATCGGGATCTGGTGGTGGACGCGGCCGGTCGCCTGCTTGCGGCAGCCCGCAAGCAGGGATTGCCTCTCGTCCACGTGCGCATGGCCTTTCCTGCCAATTATGCCGGCGTCCCGCTGCAGGCGCCCATCTTCGGCAATGTGGCGAAATTGGGCGCGATTCTGGAAGGAAGCTGGGGCGCGGAGTTCCTGCACGGTCTGGAGCCGCTTCCCGGTGAGAGTGTCGTCACCCACGATCGCGTCAACGCCTTCTTCCGCTCGGACCTCGAACGCGTGCTCATATCGCTGGGCGCGCAGCGGCTGATCCTGGCAGGCGTCGCCACCAATTCGGTGGTTGAACATACCGCCCGACACGCAGCAGACATGGGTTACGCGATCGCGCTTGCGGCGGACGCCTGCTCCGCGGCTCATCCCCACCTTCATCGCGCCGCGATCGACAACATGGCCCTTCTGGGTGAAGTCTCGACTGTTGCCGCGCTTCTGGAGCACGACGCATGATCCCTCTGCATGGCAAAGTGGCGCTGGTCACCGGAGCGACCCAAGGCCTTGGTGCCGACATCGCGGCCTCGCTGCGTGCAGCCGGCGCTTCGGTCATGATCACCGGACGCGACATCCAGCGCGGCACTGCCGTGGCCGAAGCGCTGGGGGCGGATGCAGCCTTCGTCAACGCCGACCTCGCCCAGGACGACGGCATCAAAGCCTGCCTCGACGCGGTGATCGAAAGGTTCGGACAACTCGATATCCTGGTCAACAATGCGTGCCTCTATGCCGACCCGGGTCTCGGAGCGACGCGCGAGGATTGGCACAGATCTCTCGACGTCAATCTGGTCGGGCCGGCGCTGCTGATGGCCAAGGCGGCCGAGCTTCTGCCGAGCGGCGGCGTAATCGTGAACATCGGCAGCGTTGGGGGCAAGTTCGGCGCGGCGGGGCGCATGCTCTACCCGGCCGGAAAAGCCGGCATCATGCAATTGACGAAGAACGCAGCGGTGACGCTGGCGCCGCGCGGCATCCGCGTTCTCACGGTCTCGCCGGCCTGGACCTGGTCCCCGTCGCTCGCCGACATGGCCGGAACCGAGCAGCGCGCCGACGCGGTTGGCGCCCGAACGCACCCGCTCGGCCGCGTTGGCAGAGGCGCGGATGTTGGAGAGGTCGTGGTCTTCGCCTGCTCGGAAATGGCGGGTTTCATGACCGGCGTCGATCTGCCCGTGGACGGGGGCTACTCGATCCTGGGCCCTGACCAGGGCCTCGGCCCCCGGCCTTGGTTCGAGAAGGACTAGCAATGAGCGACACATGGGACGTGATCATTGTCGGCAGCGGGATCAATTCGCTTGTCTGCGCCGCCGAACTGGCCCTCAAGGGACGCCGAGTCCTGGTGCTTGAGCGCAACGAGGTCGCCGGCGGCTGCCTGCGTACCGAAGACGTGACCTTGCCCGGGTTCCATCACGACCTGTTCGCGATGTCCTTGCCGCTATTCGTAACCGCCGCCCATTATCCGGTCCTTGGACCGAAGCTGGCCGAACATGGGCTAAGACTGGTGACTGCGCCCCAGCCGACGGCGGTGGTAACCGACGACGGCCAGGTGGTCGTGTTCGGTCAATCGCGCGAGGCGAATGCCGCGACGTTCGAAGCACTCCATCCCGGCGACGGCGAGGCCTACATCCGCGCCATGCGGGAGATCGAGGACAATGCCCCACTGATTTTCGGGCTGCTCGGACAAGAGCCTCGCAGTCGTCCGACACTGAGCTTGCTGGCCCGGACGCTGCTCCGCAAGAAGGTCGACGGGCTTGCAGGCCTCGCCGGTGATTTCATGCGTCCGATGCGGTCCTGGCTGGAACAGGATTTCGGATCCGATCTCGCCCGTGCCCTGATCGCGCCCTGGATTCTCCACACCGGGCTCGGCCCCGACGCGCCGCTCTCGGCACTGATGGGCAAGCTGATCCTGTTCACTCTCGAAGCGGTGGGGATTCCTTTCGTCGAGGGCGGGGTATCGCAGCTCGTTGCGGCTTTCACCAAGTTGATCGAGGCACACGACGGCAAGATCATGACCTCGGCAGACGTGAGCCGCATTCTGACCGAGCGCGGTGCAGCCACGGGGGTTGAGCTTGCCGACGGGCGCCGCCTGTCGGCGCGCAAGGCGGTGGTCGCCAACGTCACCCCGACCCAGCTATACGGCCGCCTGTTGCCGGATGCGCCGGCGGAGCAGGTCGCGCGGGCCCAGCGCTATAGCTACGGGCGTGCCGACATGCAGATCCACCTGGCCCTGGCCGAGCCCGCGCAATGGATCGACCCGTCCCTGAACGACGTCGCGCTGATCCATCTCACCCCAGGGCTCGATGGCGTTTCGCGCGCCGTTAACGAGGCCGAGCGCGGCCTGCTGCCCGACACAGGCACGATCGTGGTCGGGCAGCCGGCGGCAACCGATCCCAGCCGCGTCCCCCCGGGCCAAGGGCTACTGTGGATCCAGTTGCAGGAGTTGCCGCGAGCGGTTCGTGGCGATGCGGCGAGCGCTATTCCGCCCCCACCGGACGGCAACTGGTCCCCCGAACTCGCCCAACACTATGCCGCGAGGATCATCGAGCGGCTCAAAGGCTCGATCGTCAATCTCGATCGGTCGCTTCTGAAGACGACCGTACTCTCGCCCGCCGATCTGATGGCGATGAACATGAACCTCGTTGGCGGAGATCCCTATTCGGGTTCCTGCTCGATCGACCAGTTCTTTCTATTCCGCCCGCTGCCGGGCGGTCGCAACCACGATACGCCCGTGCGCCGGCTCTACCACATCGGCGCATCGACTCACCCCGGCCCCGGCCTGGCCGGGATGTCGGGACATCTCGTGGCGGCCAGACTCTAGCGAGCCGGGCGGCCATGGAACGGCCGCCCGCACTTATTCATGACCTGCTGCATTGGGAATAAGACATGACCAACTACAGAGAATACATGATCGACGGCATCCGGGTCGAATCCACGACACCGGCCGGGGGTGGCGACGGGCGTCCGCCCATCATTTTCGTCCATGGCGGGTGTCACGGCAGTTGGTCGTGGGAGAAGTTCCTCCCCTATTTCGCCGCAGCCGGGTGGGAATGCCACGCGCTCAACTGGTACGGACACAACGGCTCGGAAGCCAAGCCCAAGGAGCAGTTCGTCAAGCGCAGCATCGCCAACGTCGTGGAAGAAATCTCGGTCGTGGCCGGTGGGCTATCCGGTCCGCCGGTCGTGGTGGGGCACAGCATGGGCGGTCTGGCGTCACAGAAATACGCCGAACAGAACCCGGTGGCCGCCCTCGTCCTCACGGCCTCGGTCGTCCCGGCCGAGGTCGCGGGCATGAAGCTCGAATTCCCGCTGGACATGAACGAGCTTTGGGGACCTCCGCCTTTTGAAGACACCCTGGAGATGTTTTTCCAGGGTCTGACCAGGACCGAGGCCGAACATTATTATTCCTTGCTCTGCCAGGAATCTCCCCAGGCCGTGTTTGAAGCGACCCGCTGCACCGTCTCGGTCGACCGTATCCGCGTTTCAGGACCCGTCCTGGTCCTGGCGGCGGAGCTCGACATCATGACACCCCCCAATACCGGTCGAGCGCTGGCTGACTTCTACGGCGCGGATTATCGCTACATCAGGGGACGCGGCCATAACTTGCTACTCGAGGCCCGATGGCAGGAAACGGCGGGACTCATAGCCGATTGGCTGAAGCGCTCCATACTGTGACCTGAATATCCCGGAGCCGTTTGCAGTTCTTATCAAGCAAAGGGCTGCTCTCGGCGCCGATCGCCTGCCTTGCGGTTCTTTGCAGTGGCGGCGGGCGGGCGGTCGCTCATCGAGATCGCGATTGGTCCCTCTATCGGGCACTGCAGAGACATGCGGACCTCCGCCTGCAGGAGAGGACGGCCAAGGCCGGAACGCGCTGTCGCTTTGCGGAAACCGGCCGGGGCCGACACTGGTGGGACCGAGACGGCGAACTGTCTCAAACACGGCCCGGTTCAAATTTCATCGCCAGATTGCCCAGAGGAAGCGGCGGACTTCCGCACGATCGAACGGACTGGGGACCACGCCGAAATCGCCAGACGAACTTCACGCATCCCTGTCTGATGGTAAGCACACGGGCAAGCTCCGCATCCCGCGCCGCATATCGGTGTGGCCCATTGCGATACACACGCGCGCGCCAGGCGGAATCATCGCATCGCACTTAGCGCAGCCGCTGCCAGCGCCGGCGATGCCGATGCCGATGCCGATGCCGAAATGCGCATCCGCCGACCATCGGCCAGATCCAGCATAATCGCCGTCAACACCGTAACCTGCGTCATGGCTGTCCTTATGTGCGGCCTTAAGGACGTCCTGCGGACACCGCCCTACCTCGGCAAGCGCGTCGGGCCGGACGGTTACGTCTGATGCGCCGTCCAGCACCGCTCAGCCCGGCAGCAATTCTTTCAGTGGCACGGCCGGGTCGGCCAGCCGCGTCAGTTTCGGACTGATCCTGCCCTCGACCAGCTTGCGCCCCTGGACGTAGTCCTTGACCATGTTCACGCAGTCGAGCGCGATCACCCGGCCGTGCTTGAGATAGACCACCGAGAAGCTGCGCGCCGCCGGATCGCCGCGAACCACGGTCTGGTCGTAACCGACCGAGAGCCCCGCGGTCTGCAGCCGCAGGTCGTACTGGTTCGACCAGAACCACGGGAAGGCATGATAGGGCTGGGCGTCGCCGCAGATCGCCTTGGCCACGCAGGTCGCCTGGTCGTTGGCGTTCTGGACCGATTCGACCCGCATCACCGTGCCGTCGGCATAGTCGCAGGCGAACGCGGCGCAGTCGCCGATCGCGTAGACGTCGGGCAGCGAGGTGCGGCAATATTCATCGACGTCGACCCCG
>DASVMK010000114.1:0-6218 GCA_036384395.1 Novosphingobium sp. | reverse complement strand
GCTAGCGCGAAGCGGACTTCGAACGCACCAGCGCCGCCAGCCCCGACAGCGCCATCAGCGACAGGCCGAGGGCGAACACCGCCGGCGCGGTGACCACTTTGACGAAGCGCGAACCGGAGCGCGGGCGCGCCTTTTCCGGCTTGGCTCCGGCGGCATAGGAATGGGGCATCGCGGAATTGGGAATGCTGGACATATGCGGTCTCCTCGCCGGGACAAACCGTGCGCGGCGCAAATGGTTTCGCAGGAAAGTTCGGCGGCGGTCCCCCTCCCGGCCCCGCGATCACACCGGCCGGGAACCGAATGCGGCGCCGCCGATTTTGCTATGAGAGCCTGGTCCGCTGGCGACGCGGCGGCCGCGCGCTCCGGCCACAGCGAACAGGAGGCAGCGGTGCCCAGCCAACAGGAAGAGAAGGCCGCCCGCCACGGGGTTTTCGGCAAGTACGCCTATGGCTGGCTGACGCTGGGCTTCTTCCTCGGCTCGCTGATCCTGCACTGGTACTTCGGCTGGAAGTCGTTCGTCGCGGAAGCCCAGGAGCACGGACAGTTGCCGGCGGTCGGGGAATACCTCGACCAGATGCTGCGCGACACATTCGAGAACTAACAGTCCGAATTCCTCCAACTGCTCTGGCAGGTGCTCGGCCTGGCCTACTTCCTCTACGTCGGCTCGCCGAGCTCGAAAGAGAACGACGATCGCATGGAAGCCAAGATCGATGCCCTGATCCGCCTGCAGGCGGGCGCGCGCAGCGACGCCATCCTGAGCGACATCGACCAGCGGTATCTACGAACCGAAGGCCACGCGCGCCCGCACGCCCACGTGGAGGGCGTGAACCCATGAAGCCGCTGAGCCTGGAAGCGATCGAAGCGCGCGACGCCATCGCGCGTGGCAAGACGCTGCTGCGAAATGTCCGACATGGCGGCTTCGACGTGGAGCTTCTCCATCACAAGGCTGACCTGTGGGTGGTGCTGCGCCGCGACGCGCAAGGCGGGGTCGCACTGCGCACGCCGCTGCTGGCCGAGGGCGCCAAATGCACGGCGCAAACGAACGCCGATGAATGCCTGCTCACCTGGCAAGCCGATAACGAGGCGGGCCACTTTCGCGCGGAGCTGCGGGGCGAACCGACCGGCCTCGAGCACTTCGCCTATCGCATGACGTTCAGGCCGCGCCGCCCCGTTCACGTTCCGCATTTTCCGCGCGACATGATGGTGTTCGGCCGGGAGGGCGATCCCTTGTCGAGCGAAGGCAGTATCGAGGCGCGCCAGCGCCGGCTGAACACCGGGCTGTGCTATCTCAACATTACCAAACCGGCGATCGGCAAGCTGCTCTATGTGCAGAACCTGACGGCGCTCAACGCCTACTTCAGGGCCACGCAGACCAAGCCCGAAAGCGCCGTCGGCGGCGAATGGCCCATGCTAGGCTATCTGCCGCCGACCCAGCCGGGCGACCCGAGCAAGGCTCTGCCGGCGGACAAGGACATCGTGCTCTACGACACCCGGCTGGTGTTCCGCCAGAAGCCCGAAGAGGAAGAGGCCGAGAACGCCTGGCAGTTCCTCGACATGCTGGGCGCCGTCTATCGCAACCTCGACCAGCCGGCCGCCGAGCGGCGGGACTGGGTCGGACGCTCGCGGCAAACGCTGCGCGACCTAGAAAAGTCGCCCAAGGCGCGCGAGCGGCATTACGGCCAGGTCTATTTCCATCCCTACACCGGGGCCGAATATCCGGATGCGATGGTCCAGCTCTCCTTGCTCTCCGCCATCCGCGACTGGGGTGGCTGGGAAGGAAAGAAACATCCCCTGGAAGCCGTGATCCGGCGCGGACTGACGAAATTCTACGACCCCAAGCTGAAGACCCTGCGCCGGTATCTGCCCGACGTGGGGGACGACAAGAACGCCGACGCAGTCGATAGCTGGTACCTCTACCACCCCTTGCTCAACCTCTCGAACCTGGCCCTGGCCGGCGACGAGACCGCGCGGGAGCTGTTTCTCGGCTCGATCGACTACGGCATCCGCGCCGCCCAGCATTTCCAGTACAAATGGCCGATCCAGTACGACGCCACCGACTTTTCGGTGATCACTCCGGTGGCGCCGGCCGACGAGCGCGGGCAGACCGACGTGGGGGGGATCTATGCCTGGGTGATGCTGCAGGCGTTCGAGCTGACCTCGGAAGTGCGCTTCCTCGACGAGGCCCGCAACGCGCTCGAGGCGGCGCGCGGGATGCGGTTCGACCTCAACTACCAGGCCAATCTCACGGCCTGGGGCGCGGCCGCGTGCATCCGCCTATGGCGGATCACCAATCGCAAGACTTACCTGGCGCTGAGCTACGTCTATCTCGCCAGCTTCTTCCACAACGCCCAGATGTGGGAGAGCCAGATCGGCCACGCCCGCCACTATTCCAACTTCCTGGGCGTCACCTGCCTGCAAGACGCGCCCTACATGGCGCTCTACGAGTGTTTCGATTCCTACACGGCGTTCGAACGCTTCCTCGATCTCGGCGGCCCGGACCTCATCCCCGCAGCCAAGATGCTGGTCACCGAATATTGCCGCTACGCCCTGCACCGCGCCTGGTTCTACTATCCGGACGCCCTGCCCAGGGACGCGATCGCCACCCAAATCCGCAACGGCGAGATCGACCGGGCGCTCTCCTTCCCGCTCGAGGACCTCTATCCCGATGGACAGCCCGCCGGCCAGGTCGGACAGGAAATCTACGGCGCGGGCGCGGCGATGATCTTCGCGACGCGAGCCTTCCACCGCGTCGAGGACGCGCCGTTCGTGCTGTTCTGCGACCACTTCCTGCGCGCCATCACACGCCTCGATCACACTGCGCTCAGCCTGAGGATCGACGGCCAGGACAACCAGGCCGCCGAATTTGCCCTGGTGCGCGCCGGGCGCAAGGCCTTGCCAGAGGCGATCGTGCGGACCCTGGACGGCAAGGTTCTGGAGCCCCGCAGCCGGACGAAGGACGCGGCCTGCTACCGCGTGCCGGCCTATTCGGGGCTGGTCCTGTCCTGGCGCTGAAGGCGGGCGGAGACCGGCCGCTTCTGAATAGTTTCTGATCGAGCGGTTCGACAGCTGAGGACGGATGGCCGGACAGCCGCGACGGCGGCGCACCGGCGTCACGACTGACAGGCGGCAGATTTTTCTTCCGGCTGTCGGATTAAAGAAAACGGGCCGGTCGTTTTTCGATGAACCCATCGGGAGCGATCGACATGCGTGGCTTGCCATTGTTGGCTGTACTAATCTTGGGAACTACCCCTGCGGCTGTGCAAGCTAGAGGGCAGGAGCCGCGGCCGGCTGAGGCTGAAAGCGCCGCGAGCGTCGAAGGGTTCACCGGCGTCGAGTACGAGGGGGGCCGCTACGGGACCGGCCGGAAGATCAGCAAGATCAATGTGCCCACCACGGTGAAGGCCTCATCGGGTCGCCTTCAACTGGCGGCGAGCCTTCCGTACACTCGGATCGAGGGACCGGGCAACGTCGTCGCCGGAGGCGGTCTGCTGGGCCTTCCGATCATCGTCGATCCGACAAAGTCTGCGGGCGGTCGGCGCAGCCGCGAAGGGATCGGCGATCTCATGCTTGGTGCGTCCTATGCAATTCCGACGAGCGCGATCAACCTCACGCTGTCCGGCGAGGTCAAGCTGCCCACCGCGGCGAAGGACCTCGGCACCGGGCGCACCGATTATGCGATCGCGGCGGAGGCTTCCAGGAGCATCGGCAAGGTCACGCCGTTTGTCGGCATCGGCTATACCGTGCCAGGAGATCCCGAGGGCTATTCGCTCCGCAACAGCCTGTCGTTGCGGGCTGGTGTCGCCGCCAGCCTGGGAGAGCGTACGCGGGGCTACGTCGCGTACAGTCATTCGCAGAGCGTCAGCGCGAGCCTGCCCGATGAGGAGGAGGTCACGTCCGGGCTCAACACCGCGGTCACGAAGCGCCTGTCGCTGGGCGTCTATGGCACCGCCGGCCTGTCGGACGGCGCGCCCGACGTCGGGGCGGGCGTAAGGCTTGGGTTCCGTATTCGGTAAACCGCGCGTGGTGCTGCGGTGCTAACTTTTTCATGAGCAATGGTGTTAATTGTTAGCGCCGGTCACCAATGCGCCCACGCGCAGCGTTCTACCGCTAGGAAAGGGGCTCCCGCCGCTTTGCGGTGGGCGCTGAAATGCGGCTGAAAGGCGCGGCTGGCGATCTGCCGCGCGACTGCCACGGCTGGCCGCTCGGCGGCGGTTTTAACGATTTTCGATGGCTTGGAATTAACTCTTGTCCGTTCAACTTGGGTTAACTGATCGAGCCGGAATTAACCCGCGAGTGAGGGGCAGACCTCGGGTCGCACCGACTGCCCAATGTGAAGGAGGGTTTGATGAAACGCGCATTTCTAGCAGGAGCCGCCGTGCTTGCGGGCTCGATCTCGATCGTGGCGGTCGCGCAGGAGGTGACCGAGGAGGAAACCGCTCCGCCCGCACCCGTGACAACCACCACGACCGAGACGCTCGCGTCGCCGACCAATAACGGGCGGGGCGCCACAGTCGAGCGGACGCGCGAGACGACGACCACGACGACCACCGCCGAAGATGGTTCGACGAGCACCACGACCGATCAGGTCCGGAACATCAAGTCGGTCTCGACGCCCAGCGGGATCGAGCATCGGGTGATCAAGACGACCGACGCCGCAGGCAACGTCACCACGACGGTCGAGCACGACAACCTGGGTAGCCCGACCCGTCCGGAACGGCCGCAGGTGTCGGAACGCGCCGAAAAGCCTGACCGCGCCGAAAAGCCGGAGCGCGTCGAGCGGGCCGAACGCGCGGAGCGGCCGGACCGTCCCGAGCGGCCGGATCGTCCCGAGCGGCCAGACCGTCCGGAACGCCCCGACCGTCCGGAGCGCCCGGAGCGGCCGGGCCTGGGTAGCTGACACCTAACCGGCAGAAGACCTAGGATAGCGGGGGCGTTCGGGCTCCCGCTATTTCCATTTTGATCAGATAATTCGTCCTCAGGGGGAAATCCGACAATGAACGCTTCGTATCGCATCGCGGCGGTGGCCGCGGCTTGCACGCTCGCAATGGCCGCGTCTTCCGCATCGGCGGAAGACTATCTCCAGGTCGGCGCGGGCGTCGACTATTCGAGCGGCGACTACGGCGACGTCGCGGATACCGAGATCCTCGCGCTGCCGGTCAGCGTGAAATACAACACCGGCAACTTCTACGTGCGCGCCTCGCTTCCCTACGTACACGTCAAGGGACCGGGCAGCGTCGTTCCCGGAGACGGGGGCGCGGTGCCAGGCGGGCCTTCCGGGGCTGTGCGGTCCAGGAGCGGCATCGGCGATCTCTCGTTGAGCGCGGGCTACACGCTGCCGCTGGCCGAGCGGACCTACCTCGATCTGACCGCCCGCGTGAAGGTGCCGACGGCTTCCGAAGCCAAGGGGCTCGGCACGGGAACCACCGACATCACCGCCGAGGCGGCGCTTACGCAGCAGCTCGGGCAGTTGAGCCTGTCGGCGCGTGGCGGGCGGCGCTTCAACGGCTCGTCGACGCTCTTTCCGCTTCGCGACGTCTGGCAGGCTGGAGCCGGGGCCTATTATCAGACCGGTAACCTCACGCTGGGCCTGGACTACGACTGGCGGGAGGGCTCGCTTAGCACCGCCGCGGATCGGAGCGAGATGACCGGCTCGGCGACGTTCAAGCTGTCGCGGCAGGTGCGGGTCCAGGCCTACGGCTACACGGGCTTTACCAACGGCAGCCCCGACGCCGGCGGCGGCTTGCAGCTGTTCTATCGCTTCGGCCTTTGAGAACCGCCTTTTTTCCGGTGATGCCGCGGGCGTTCGACAACGCCCGCGGCTAGTCCGCAATCGAAATTAGCGGCAGCGCAGGCTGCCGCGGTCGATCTCGCGGCCCAGCAGGGCTCCGCCCGACAGGCCCAGCAGCGTGCCCACCGTCCGGTCGCGCCCGCCGTCGAGCTCGCGGCCGACCAGCGCCCCGACGGCGCCGCCGATGATCAGTCCGGTGGTGCCGTTGCTGCGCCGGCAATGGTAGCGCCCGTCGCGCCCCCGCCAGATGCGATCGGACCGGGACAGCCGGCGCGGTTCGTAATAGCGGCCGTAGGAATCGTAGACCGCCTGCCGCTCGTGCGCGCGGCGTCCGTGTGCGGGCGCCCAGGGCGGCGGATCGGCCAGCGCCGGGGTGGCGGTCGCGGCGGTGGCCCCGATCAGGGCCGCGAGGATCAATTTACGCATGGGG
>DASVMK010000113.1:0-8257 GCA_036384395.1 Novosphingobium sp. | reverse complement strand
GCCGGCCAGCACCGCCGCGCTGCCGCCCGAGACGCGCGAGCGCATCCAGGGCGGGCAGATGCTCGGCCTTCACGGCACCACCGACGACATCGTCGCGCTCGGGCTGTTCCTGGGATCGGACGACGCGCGCTTCATCACCGCAGAAGTGATGCACTGCGACGCCGGGCACGCCTTGCGCGGCTGGCGCTACTGAAGCACCGCACGGAAAAGTGGGAACCGGACCAGCGTGACGACCGCGCCCTCGTCGTCGTGGACCAGCAGCACTTGCTCCTCGGGCCAGCGGCGCACGACCTCGCGCGCGTCCTCGTAAGGCTCGACGTGGATCCCGGCGCCGGACAGGCAGTGACAGATTGCCGCGCGGCGCTTTGAATCGCCGTCCACCAAAGTCAGTCGCACCAGCCCCATTCGCGCGGGGATAGCAGACACCCGCGTCGAAAAGCGCGGAAACGCTTCCAGATTAAATCCATTTTGGAAGGTATTGGGCCTCAGTCGCCATCCGAAAGCGCAGATCCCGGCGCCGCCGGTGTGCCGTATTGCGCGGCGGTCCGCAGCAGCCCGCACTGGAGGATCGTCAGCCGCCCGCTCTGCAGCTCGATCAGCTGGTCGCGCCGCAACTGCTGCAGCGTGCGGTTCACGTGGACTTGCGACAGGCCGAGGAGGTCGGCGAGCAGTTCCTGCGTCAGCGGGAAGTCGATCGCCTGGCCGTGCTCCGCGTCCATCCGCTCGGCGATCTCCAGCAGCAGGTTGGCGGTCTTCTCATAAGCATCGAGGCAGCCGAGGCGGACGATCGCATGGAAGCATTGCGACAGGCGGCCGTCCATCTCGCCGCGCAAGCCGGCCAGCTCGTGCTCGCTGGGCGGCTCGGCCGCATAGGCCAGTTCGAGCGGCGTCACCGCCAGCAGCGAGACGCTCTCGATCTCGCGCGACAGCGTCGAGGGGATCACCCGCTCGCCCGGCAGGAACAGTCCGGTCACCTGGCGGCGGCCATCGGGCAGCACGAGCTGCTCGGCCGCCCATCCCGAACGCAGCAGCGGCGGGACTTGCGCGCCGGGATCGATCGCGAACTCCTTTCGTGCTGCGATACGCACCAGCGCCACGTCGCGCGGCGCCTCACCTGAACCGAGCACTACCGCGACCCCCGAAACATTCCATCACGTCCATCACGCGGACGTGCATAGGGCCATGCGGCGCGATCAATTATGACCTGTGTTAAATCGCCATGATCGCAATGCATCTTTCGTGAAGCGGGGCGGAAGCTGCGGCTTTCGGGCGGGCTGCGTCGCGCCGTCGAACGCCGGCCGGGAACTTCTTCGCCCGTTCTACGATTAACTTATGTTACATCTCCCATTCCGGGAGACGACACGAGGACGCGCAGGAGGGGGCGTGCAGGACCGATCGGAGATGCGGGAACGCGCCGTCGTTCTGGTGGTTGAGGACGAACCGATCGTTCGCTTCTGCGCGGTGGAGATGCTGCGCGACGCCGGATACGAGGTGCTCGAAGCGGCGGCGGGCGACGAGGCGCTCGAACTGATCGAAGCGCGTTCGGACATCGCCGTGCTGTTCACCGACATCGAGATGCCCGGCAACATCGATGGCCACGCGCTTGTCGAGATCGCGCGCGCGCGGCAGCCGGCGATGCGCGTGGTGCTCACGTCGGGAAGGATGCGCCCCCGGACCGAGGAACTGCCGCCGCTGGTGCTGTTCCTAGCCAAGCCCTACCGGCCGGACGATCTGATTTCCGTCGTCGGGGGCGACCGCCGATACGGCTGACCGTACGGCTGCATCGGGCCGGAACCTACGAAGCGAGCCGGCGTTCTTCCCGTACTCGGCCGGAAAGCACACAATGCCTCGTCTCTACTTTCACATCCACAACGCTTACGGCGTGACCCGCGACGAGGAAGGGATCGAGGCCGACGACGATGCTGTCGCCTTCCGCCGCGCCGTCGAGAACATCCGCTCGATCGTCGCGGAAGAGGCACGGCACGGCGTCATCGATCTCGAGGGCCATATTGACGTGGCGGATGCGATGGGCAGACTGCGGCTTCGGGTGTCCTTCGTCGAGGCGTTCGAGATCCGTTTGCCCGATGACGATGCGTATCCGGGCGCGACTGGATTGGACGGGGCATGATCGAAAGGCTGCTGCGCAAGCTCAAGTCGCGCGATACGATTTCTCCCGAGGAAGAAGCTGCGCTGCGAGGCCTGATCGGCGCGGCGGAAGAGGTGCCGGCCAAGACGGTCCTGGTCGCGCGCGGCGAGCCCCTGCGTCGCTCGATCCTGCTGGTCGAGGGGCTGATGTGCCGCTTCCGCGACTTGCAGAGCGGCCGTCGGCAGATCTCCGCGTTGCACCTGCCCGGCGACTTCCCCGACCTGCACGGCTATACGCTGCGCCACCTCGATCAGGACGTGATGACGCTGGCGCACTGCAAGGTTGCCTTTGTGCCGCACGAGCGGCTCGACGAGCTGACCGAGGCGTTTCCGCGATTGACCCGGTTGCTGTGGTTCCTCACCAACCTCGACGCGGCGATGCACCGCGAATGGGAAGTGTCGCTCGGCCAGCGCTCGGGCCCGGCCAAGGCGGCGCATCTGTTTTGCGAGCTCCACGCCCGGCTGGAGATGCTGGGCCTCACGGACGGCCAGGCATTCGCCCTGCCGATCAGCCAGACCGAGCTCGGCGAGTGCCTGGGGTTGACGTTCGTCCACACCAACCGCGTGCTGCGCACCTTGCGCGAACGCGGGCTCGCCGATTTCCGCAATCGCGTGGTCACGATCCGCGACATGGAGGGCTTGAAGGCGCTGGCCGAGTTCGACCCGACCTACCTCTATCTCTACCTCAACCTCCGCCGGTATCCGCCGCAACCGGAGTGAGCGCGCTCGTTTTTTCCTCCCTTGATGGGTGAGCGCACCCCAACCGCCGCGTCCGGCATAAAGCACGCCCCTCCCTCATCACGGGGGAGGAAATGGGGGCTGCTCCCTTTCACTCTCCCGCCAGCGCGATGCGGTTGCGGCCGCTTTCCTTGGCGCGGTACAGCGCTTCGTCGGCAGCTTTCAGCGCCTCGCGCGGGTCGGGATAGCCGAACACGTCGGCGACGCCGCCCGAGAAGGTGATCCGGCCGAAGGGCTCGTCGGTCTTGCGGTTGACGAGGTTGCGCGCGGCCATCGCCTCGCGCGCGGTGTCGAGCCGGGCCTTGGCTTCCTTCGGGACAAGGCCGTGGAACAGCATGACGAATTCCTCGCCGCCGTGGCGGGCGACGTGGCACTTGTCGTCGGAGATGCGCGACAGCATCTCGCCGATCTCCTTGATGACGCGGTCACCCGAATCGTGGCCGTGGGTGTCGTTGATCCGCTTGAAGTGGTCGATGTCGCAGAAGGCGACGCTCAGCGGTTCGATCGCCGCCTGGGCCTCGCGGTAGTGGGTTTCCAGCAGCGTCTCGAAAGCGCGGCGATTGGGCAGGCCGGTCAGATGGTCGATCTCGGCGTCGCGTTGCGCGACGGCGAGCTTCTTGCGCAGCGCCTTGGCTTCCTCCTCGCTCTGGCGCATCTCGTCTTCGACCTTGCGCGTGCGTTCGAGCATCGCCCGCGCCAGATCGGCGAGGTTGGTGATCATCTGCGCGCCGTCGGCGCCTTGCAGGTCCGATACGTGCTGCTGCAACTGGTCGCCGTAGCGCGCGGTGGCGCTGCGCGCGGCGCTGCTGCTCTTGCCGAAGCCGGCGAGCGTCGCCTCGAGCTGCCCGATGAGCTGGCGCAGGCTGCTGTCCTCGGGCGGCTTGGCGGTGGCGGTCGCCTCGTCCAGCCACTCTTGCGTGATTGCGTCGCCCGACTGGGTGCGCGTGACGATCTGGCGCGCCAGCCCCGGATTGGCGCCCGAGAACGCCTCGCAGGCGAGCGCCAGGTTGGCGGGCGTCACCTCCAGCTCGTGCGCGAGTACGAAGGCGGCGATCTCGTCGAGCAACTGCTGCTTGGCATGGTCCAGCACGCTCCGCACTCCGGCGGCGGCGCTCGGGCGCGAAGGAGCGATCGTCTCGTCCCCTCCGCGCGAATTGCGAAAGCCCAACCACCCGAGAAGCGACGCGCCCTCGGCTTTCTCCACGATCGGCTTGCTCACTTTCGGCCCCCCTGACCAAAACGACCCTGTTCCGGTTAAACCCCTAGCACAGCGGTTTGCGGTCTTTTAGCCTAAAAATCGCGCGTCGAATCTCGCTCGGAGCGACAATTTTTCGATAACCCGGCAATATTTGTGCGTGACTGGGCAAAGAATACGTTTGCCCGGGGCCTTCATCGGCCGAGTTTTTCCGCCAGCAGGGCTTCCAGCTGCCGGCGCGACACCTTGTTGCTGTGAAGCAGGGGCACCTCGTCGCGTTCCAGCGCGACATAGGCGCGCGGCACCTTGAAGCCCGACAGGCGCTTGCGCAGAGCGGCCTCGATCTCCGCGAAGTCCAGCGTCGCGCCGTCGCGCGCGACGAGCGCGGCGACGACGAGTTGGCCGCGCTCGGCGTCGGGTAGCCCGACCACATAGGCGTTGTGGACGCCATCAAGCGCGGCCAGCTCCATCTCGACCTCGGCTGGCGAGACGTTCGAGCCCGCGGTCTTGATCATGTCGCCGTTACGGCCGACGAAATAGATCCGCGCTCCGTCGATCAGGCACATGTCGCCGGTGTGGTAATAGCCGTCGGGCGTGAAATAGCCGTCGCGCTCGACCTTGTGCAGCCCGGGGGTGAGCGCATAGCCGCGCACCTGCATCTCGCCGATCTCGCCTTCGCCGACCGGGCGGCCGTGCTCATCGGCCACGCGGACCTCATAGCCGTCGGCGATGTGGTCCATCGGCGCGCAGAGCGGGTAGGCGGGCACGCGCACTTCGTCGCCGTAGGAGTAGGGGCCCAGCGTCTCGCTCATGCCCAGGCCCCAGTAGGGCCGGTTTTGGGCGATCAGCGCGATGTCCTCGGGCGCCAGGACGCTGCCCATCGCCATGCGGCTGTTGCTCAACGTGCGCTCGCCGCAGACGGTGACCGCGCCGATCTCCCAGTTGGGCAGCAGCGACATCATCAGCCCGCCGACCCAGAACATCGGCATCACCGCCGGTATTTCCTTGCCGCGCTCCGCTCCGATCATCTCGCGGATATAGTGCGCGCGGAACAGCACCGGGCCGTGGTTGTGCTTGACCCCCTTGGGCAGCGCCATCGATCCCGAGGTGTAGATCTCGACCATCTGGTCGGTGGGGTGCACGTCAGCCTCGACCGCGCGCAGGATGTCGTCGCTGACCGATCGGGCCGCGTCGGTCAGGAATTCCGGCCCGTGGATCGCGGCGGGCAGACCCTCGCCGGTCGAGACCACCCAGCGCAAGTACGGCGCCTGGAGCAGCCGCAGCGCGCCCTCGCTGGCGCCGCGCAGTTCCGGCAGCGCGTCGCACAGCCGCTCGACCAGGTCGTGCCCCAGCAGGCCGCGCTGGACGAACAGCCCGCCGACGTCGGACTGGCGCAGCACGCGCACCAGTTCGTTGGCGCGGATCATCGTGCTGATCGGCACCGCCACCGCGCCGATGCGGGCGATCGCGGCCAGCGTCACGGCGAAGTCCGGGCCGTTGCCGTGGATGAAGCCGACGCGCGCGCCCTTGCCGATGCCGCGCGCGATCAGCCCGCGCGCCAGCTCGGCCGAGCGGCGGTCGAGCGCGGCGAAGCTGATCGTCTCGTCCGCGCCGCCCCCCTCCCTGTTATCATCGCCGCGCAGGACCACCGCGACATCCTCGCCATAGGCGGCCGCCGCGGCCCGGACGAGCTGCGGAAAGGTCGTTGCCGCGCGGGGATCGTCCGCCTGCGTCTGCTCTCCCACCGAATTATCCTTCCTTATTTCGAATCATCGTTCGTCGTAGCCACCGTTCGGTCCGCCCGCAACGCCGCATCGAAAGCCGCGCCGCGGGGCGGGGCGGGGGCGCGCGGCGGTCCGCCGCGCAGTCTGCCATTGTGATCCGCGCCGGTCAGGACTATCTGGCCCCCAACGCGACCGCAAGACGGTCGGACCGGCCCGACCGGCGGGCCGCCACCTGAAACGAGACCATGACCTTCCAGACCCACTCCGCGCTTCTTTCCGAAGCGCTCGCCGCGCGCGGCTATTCGGCGCCGACCCCGGTGCAGGCCGCCGTGCTCGAACCCGAGGCCGCCGGCCGCGACCTGATCGTCTCGGCCCAGACCGGCTCGGGCAAGACCGTCGCCTTCGGCCTGGCGATGGCCACCGAGCTGCTCGATCAGGCCGGCCGCGCCCGCTATGGGGAGGGGCCGCTGGCGCTGGTCATCGCGCCCACGCGCGAGCTGGCGCTGCAGGTCAGCCGCGAGCTCGCCTGGCTCTACCAGACGACCGGCGCGCGCGTCGCGACTTGCGTCGGCGGCATGAACCCCTCGGTCGAGCGGCGCGCGCTCCACCAGGGGCCGCAGATCGTCGTCGGCACGCCGGGTCGCTTGCGCGACCATCTCGAGCGCGGCGCGCTCGAGCTGCGCGGCCTTGCGGTGGCGGTGCTCGACGAGGCCGACGAAATGCTCGACATGGGCTTCCGCGAGGACCTCGAGGAACTGCTCGACGCCACGCCCGAGGGGCGGCGCACGCTGCTGTTCTCGGCGACGATGCCCAAGCCGATCGTCGCGCTCGCCCGTCGCTACCAGCGCGACGCGCTGCGCATCTCGACGGTGGGCGAGGATCGCGGCCACGGCGATATCCAGTACCAGGCGATCGCGGTGGCGCCCGCCGACATCGAGCACGCGGTGGTCAACCTGCTGCGCCTGCACGAGGCGGACACGGCGATGCTGTTCTGCGCCACGCGCGACAACGTCCGCCATCTCCACGCCAGCCTGACCGAGCGGGGCTTCGCGGCGGTGGCGCTGTCGGGCGAGCATAGTCAGAACGAGCGCAACCACGCGCTCCAGGCGCTGCGCGACCGGCGCGCGCGCGTCTGCGTCGCCACCGACGTCGCTGCGCGCGGCATCGACCTGCCGAGCCTCAGCCTGGTGGTCCACGTCGAGATCCCGCGCGACGCCGAGACCTTGCAGCACCGCTCGGGCCGCACCGGCCGCGCCGGCAAGAAGGGCACCGCGGTGCTCATCGTGCCCTATCCGCGCCGCCGCCGGGTCGAGAGCATGCTGCGCGGCGCGCGCATCGCCGCCGAATGGGTCGCGCCGCCTTCGGCCGACGACATCCGCAAGGCCGACAGCGAGCGGCTGCTGACCGCGCTGCTCGCCCCGGTCGAGATCGGCGACGACGACCGTGAGCTGGCCGCGCGCCTGCTCGCCGAGCGCAGCCCCGAGGAGATCGCCGCCGCGCTCGTCCAGGCGCACCGCGCCCGGCTGCCCGAGCCCGAGGACCTGCTCGCCACCGACGCGCCGCCGCCGCGGGGGCCGCGTGAAGGCTTCGAGGGCAGCACCTGGTTCCGGCTCAACGTCGGCCGTAACCAGAACGCCGACCCGCGCTGGATCCTGCCGCTGCTCTGCCGCCGCGGCCACGTCAGCCGCGCCGACATCGGCGCGATCCGGCTCGCCGCGCATGAGACCTTCTTCGAGATCGCCAGCCCGGCCGCCGCGCGCTTCCTCGACGCGGTGCGCCGCACCGCCGGGGAGGACGACGGCGTCGAGATCGTGCCGAGCGACGGCGCCCCGCGCGAGGAGGCCCGCCAGGCCCGCCGCGAGCATCGTTCGGGTCCGCACAAGCCCAAGCCCTACCGCGAGGGCGGTTCTGGTGGCGGTGCCGGTGCCGGTCCCGGCGGCGAACGCCGCGGCCCGCCGCGAGGCAAGCCGTTCCACCGCAAGGGCCCCCGGAAGGACGGGCCGCCGCGCGGATGATCCGCATCCTTGTCGATGCCGACGCCTGCCCGGTGAAGGAGGAGATCTACAAAGTCGCCTTTCGCCACCAGGCGCCGGTCGTCGTGGTCAGCAACAGCCCGATCCGCGTGCCGCAGCACGCGTTGATCGCCCGCGAGGTGGTCAGCGCCGGTTTCGACGCGGCGGACGACTGGATCGCCGAACGCGCCGCGCCGGGGACGGTCTGCGTCACCGCCGACATCCTGCTGGCCGACCGCTGTCTGAAGGCCGGCGCGACGGTGCTGGCGCCCAACGGCAAGCCGTTCACCACCAGCTCGATCGGCAGCGCCATCGCCACCCGTGCGATCATGGCCGACTTGCGCGCCGGCGGCGAACAGCTCGGCGGCCCGCCGCCCTTCGCCAAGGCCGACCGCTCGCGGTTCCTCTCGGCGCTCGACGAGGCGCTGGTGCGGCTGCGGCGC
>DASVMK010000112.1:0-6327 GCA_036384395.1 Novosphingobium sp. | reverse complement strand
CGCCCGAACACGTTTTGGCCGAACAGCAGCCCGCAAGCCTCGCGCGGGAACGCGCGCGCCGCTTCTTCGCGCAGTATCGTCATCGCGCCACTTGTCACTTCGAGGAGGATGCCCATCTTGGCCGCTTATGGGGGAAAGCGTCATCGAAGGCGAGATCGCCAGCGTCGGCCAGCGGCTCGACAAGGCCCTGGCCGAGGCGAGCGGCCTGTCGCGCGAGCGGGTCAAGGCGCTGATGGGCGAAGGCCGCATCACGCTGGCCGGCAAGGTCGTGGGCCAGGCCTCGTTGAAACCCGCCGCCGGCACCCGGTTTCGCATCGTGGTCCCCGCCGCCGTCCCGGCCGAGGCCGCGGCGCAGGATATCCCGCTGACGGTGGTGTACGAGGACGCGCATCTGATCGTGGTCGACAAGCCCGCCGGGCTCGTTGTCCATCCCGCCGCGGGCAACCTCGACGGCACGCTGGTCAACGCGCTGCTGCATCACTGCGCGCAAAACGGCGGAGGGCAATTGTCGGGCATCGGCGGCGTCGCCCGGCCGGGCATCGTCCACCGCATCGACAAAGACACCTCGGGCCTGCTCGTCTCGGCCAAGACCGACGCGGCGCACGAAGGCCTCGCGCGCCAGTTCGCCGACCATTCGATCGTGCGCGCCTATCGCGCGGTGGTCGCCGGCCACCCCCGGCCGGCCGCCGGCACGGTGCGCGGCCACATCGCCCGCTCCTCGACCAACCGCAAGAAGATGGCGCTGGTGGAAGATGGCCGGGGCAAGCACGCGGTCACCCACTACAAGACGCTGGAATCCTTGCGCGCCGCGGCGCTGGTGGAATGCCGGCTGGAGACCGGGCGCACCCACCAGGTTCGCGTTCATATGTCATCAATCGGTCATCCGCTATTGGGAGACCCTGTCTATGGGCGCACCCCTTCCAGTCTCCGCGCGGTCCTGTCCGCCCTGGGTTTTCGCCGCCAGGCGCTGCACGCGGCCGAACTCGGCTTCGATCACCCGGTCAGCGGCGCGGCGCTGCACTTCGTCAGTCCCTTACCGGCAGACATGATTTCTCTGATCGGAGAATTGCGGAACTGAAGCGCTTCTATTGGTTTATAAGTGAATGCTATGTGGCGGCCAGCGGGGGACGCCTCTAAAGGGTCCCCAAACGGCGCGCCGACGATGAAAGGTACAGGTGAGTCGACATGAGCACGAAGCAGCAGAATCTCCCCACCGTCCCCACCCTGGGCGGTGAGCAGAGCCTCAACCGCTACCTGGCCGAGATCAAGAAGTTCCCGGTGCTGTCGCCCGAGCAGGAATACATGCTCGCCAAGCGTTATGCCGAGCACGGGGATCCCCAGGCCGCGGCGCAGCTTGTCACCAGCCACCTGCGGCTCGTCGCGAAGATCGCGATGGGCTACCGCGGCTATGGCCTGCCCGTCAGCGAGCTGATCTCGGAAGGCAACATCGGCCTGATGCAGGGCGTCAAGAAGTTCGAACCCGATCGCGGCTTCCGTCTGGCGACTTACGCCATGTGGTGGATCAAGGCCTCGATGCAGGAATTCATCCTGCGCTCGTGGAGCCTGGTGAAGATGGGCACCACCGCCGCGCAGAAGAAGCTGTTCTTCAACTTGCGGCGGATGAAGAAGAACCTCGACGCTTACGAGGACAGCGACCTGCACCCGGAACACGTTCGTACTATCGCCACCACGTTGGGCGTGTCCGAGGCGGAAGTGGTCAACATGAACCGGCGGATGATGCTGGGCGGCGACGCCTCGCTCAACGTCTCGCTGCGCGACGACGGCGAAGGGCAGTGGCAGGACGTGCTCGCCGACGAACGCCCGCTGCAGGACGTGACCTTGGCCGAGGCCGAGGAAGCCGGCGTGCGCCACGCCATGCTGATCGAGGCGATGGACGGGCTGAACGACCGTGAGCGCGAGATCCTGACCGAGCGCCGCCTGGCCGAGGACCCGAAGACGCTCGAGGAGCTGAGCCAGGTTTACAACGTCAGCCGCGAGCGCGTCCGCCAGATCGAGGTGCGCGCCTTCGAGAAGCTCCAGAAGGCCATGCAGCGCATCGCCACCGACCGGCGGCTGCTGGCGGCCTGACGAGCGTAGCGACAACAAGAGAGGCCGGCACCCACGAGGGCGCCGGCCTTTTTTTGTCGGTTCGAGGGGCGTAGAAATCTACCGCCCCGTAGGCGCCAGCCTTCGTCCCAGGCAGTGCTCGACCATCCGCGCCGCGGTCTCGTCCTCGGCCAGGACGACGCGGTCGGCGCCGTAGCGGGCGAGGTCGGCGCGCTCGTCGTCGGAATGGGCGCGGGCGACGATGCGCAGGCCGGGGTTGAGCTTGCGCGCGCGGGCGGTGACGACGCCGGCATCGATGCCTTCGGGGATCGCCACCAGCAGCACCGTCGCCTCGCGAGCGCCCGCCTGTTCGAGCACGCCCGGCGCGGTGGCGTCGCCGACCACCACCGTGAGGCCGGCGGCTTGCGCCTGGGCGGCCATGTCATGCTGGTCCTCGACCACCACCAGCGCGCCCGCCGCGGCATCCAGGCGCTGCGCGATGCCGCGTCCGACCCGCCCGTAGCCGACCAGCACGGTGCGCGCGGGCGACGGCGCCAGCGCTTCGACCGGGGCCTCAAGCACGTCGCCGGCCGACCGTCCGCGCTTGACCATCAGCGCGAACAGCAAGGGGTTGAGCAGGATCGACAGGATCGCCCCGGCCAGGATCAGGTCCTGCCCGTCCTCGGGCAGCGCCCCGAGCGACACGCCCAGGCTGGCGAGGATGAACGAGAACTCGCCGATCTGCGCCAGGCTGGCCGCGACGGTGAGCGCTGTCGGCGATCCGTGTCCGAAGGCGCGCACGATGGCATAGGCCGCGACCGACTTGCCGACGAGGATGATCGCCACCGTCGCCAGCAGCGGCAACGGCTGCGCCACGATCACCGCGGGATCGAAGAGCATGCCCACCGAGACGAAGAACAGCACCGCGAAGGCATCGCGCAAAGGCAGCGTCTCTTCGGCGGCGCGGCGGCTGAGCTGGGTTTCGCCCAGGATCATGCCGGCGAAGAACGCACCGAGCGCGAACGAGACGCCGAACGCCATCGCCGCGCCGAAGGCGACGCCGAGCGCGGTTCCCAGCACCGCGAGGCGGAACAGCTCGCGCGAGCCGGTGTGCGCGGCCCAGTGGAGCAGCGAGGGAATCACCCGGCGGCCGACGAGCAGCATCACCGCCGCGAAGCCCGCCACCTTGAGCGCGATCAGCCCCGCCGCGCGGGCAAGGCCGGAAATGTCCGTCTCTCCGCTTGCTTGCATCGCCACGAGCGGCGGTAACAGGACGAGCGCCAGCACCATCGCCAGGTCCTCGACGATCAGCCAGCCGACAGCGATGCGGCCGCGCTCGGTCTCCACCAGATCGCGCGCCTGGAGCGCGCGCAGCAGCACCACCGTGCTCGCCACCGACAGCGCCAGGCCGAAAATCGCGCCGGCGAGCACGGTCCAGCCCAGCCACAAGCCCAGCGCGGTGCCGAGCGCGGTCGCGACGACGATCTGCACGACCGCGCCGGGCAGCGCGATGCGCCGGACCGCTAGCAGGTCCTTCAGCGAGAAGTGCAGGCCGACGCCGAACATCAGCAAGATCACGCCGATTTCGGCAAGTTCGCTCGCCAGCCTGGTGTCGGCGACGATGCCGGGGGTGAACGGTCCTACGACAACGCCCGCAAGCAGATAGCCGGCGATCGGCGATATCCGCAGCCGGTGCGCGAGCGCGCCCATGACGAAGGCGATGACGAGCGCGGCGACGATGGTGGTGAGCAGCGGCGTGTGATGGGGCATCGCGCGCGCCGCCCTAGAAGCCGAAGAGCAGGACGATCACGCCCAGCACCAGCACGAAGGCGAGGATCACGCCGGCGATCGCGTTGACCAGCGGCAGCCGATCGATGCTGTGATCGCGGCAGAGCTGGCGGTACTGCGGGCGGATCGCCGGGTTGGCGCGGATCGCCGCCCGGTCCTTCGCGCGCGCCTCGTTGCGAAAATAGTCGAAGAGGCGGTCGTGATCGGCGGTGTCGATCGCCGGATAGCGGGCGATGATATGTTCGATGGCGACGCGCCGCAGGGCGCGGTCGTTTTGGCATTTTCTGATTCGGGTCATGGTCCTGCTCGCGTGATCGGGAGACGCGCCGCGATAATGGTCGCGACGGGCGGGCGATCAGGCGGCGGGCGGCGCCCGGGGCGCAAGCGGGGCGAAGGTCGTGGCGGAGGCCGGCGGCGCTCGCGCCGCGAAGGGGCCGCCGGGCCGCTCGGCAAGACCCAGGGCGAGGTAATAGGCGCGGGGGATTGGCGGCGCGGGCGGCTCGAGCGCGGCGGTTACTTCGGCCGCCACCGCCGTGGCGCGCGCCTTCAGCGTGACGTCGGCGGTGGCCGAGCTGAACGCGGAACCCCGCTGGCGGTCGAGCGGCGCGCCCACCGGCGCGGCGGCGTGGACTATCACCGTCAGCAGGAGCAGCAGTCCCGCGAGGCGGCGCAGGTACAGCAAGGGAAACCGCGACGACATCGCGCGAGGCTACAGCAAGTGGGCACGATTGTCAGGTGCGGGCCCGCGGACGATTGCCTCTTCGCACCTCTCCCCGCATTTTCGCGGTCGCATCGCTTTCAGCAGAAAACCGGTTCCCACTTTTCCGCGCGATGTTCTAGACGAGCGGGCAATGGTCCGTTTCCTGCGCCCCTCCCGCCCCACATCCGAATCCGGTTTCGCCTATCGCCTGGGGTGGTGGCTCGGCCGGCTGATCGTCTGGTTCCTGGTCGTCAGCGTCGGACTGACCGTGGTCTACCGCTTCGTGCCCGTGCCGGTGACGATCACCATGCTTGCCGATCCGCACGGCTTCACCAAGGACTGGACCGGCCTTTCGCGGATCGACCGCAACATGGTCGCGGCGGTGATCGCCGGCGAGGACTCCAAGTTCTGCCAGCATGAGGGCTTCGACCGCGAGGCGATCGAGCGGGCGATGGAGCGCAACGCGCGCAGCACCCGCATCCGCGGCGGCTCGACGATCAGCCAGCAAACCGCGAAGAACGTGTTCCTTTGGCAGGGCAGCGGTTGGGACCGCTATCTGCGCAAGGGGCTGGAGGTGTGGTTCACCTTCCTGATCGAGAAGATCTGGGGCAAGCGCCGGATCATGGAGGTCTATCTCAACGTCGCCGAGACCGGGATCGGCACCTATGGCGTCGAGGCCGGAGCGCAGCGCTACTACAAGCACTCCGCCGCCAAGCTCTCCCGCACCGAGGCCGCCCGCATCGCCGCCGCGCTGCCCAGCCCCCGGAAGCGCGCGGTCAACGGCGCCCGCGGCTTCACCCGCCGTCACGGCAACACCATCGCCGCAAGGAGCGCGGTGGTGCGCAATTCAGCGCTGGATGGATGCGTGTACGATTGAGCGGGGGGGCGATTCTCAGCCCCCCAGATCCTTCGCCACCAGCGTGTAGGCGCCGTCGCTGTCGCCGATGCCGAAGCTTTTCACCCGCACGAGTAGCTGGCCGGAATTGCGCGCGGTGAAAGTCAGGCGTTCGGTGCCGGTGGTGCCCGAATCCTGCGATTTCACTTCGGCGAAGCCGGCGTCGCGCGCATCGCCGCCTTCGGGCTCGACCGGGTTGGGCAGGCCGATGCCGACGACGCCGTCGTATGGCGCGGTGAGTTCCAGGCGGTAGCTGCGCCCGGCGACCACCGGCAGCGCATAGAGCCTGGCGTCGTCGCCATCGGCCAAACGGCCCGAAACGGTTGCCCCGGGGCGCAGGACGGCGGGCGGCGGCGGCGGCTTGGGCGCCTCGATGCGATTGAGCGCGAGCTGGAACTCGCCCGGCTCATCCGACAGCGAATCGACCTGGACGTAATAGGTGCCCGCCGCCGGCAAGCGCCGCCGGATGATCGGGTTGAGCCCCTCGCTGTCGTCGTTCTCGGCGATCACCGCATAGTCGCCGGCACGGTCAGGCCCGGCGAGGCGCAGCACGGTGTCCTTCTCCGAGGTCGACTTGAGCTCGACCCACTGCCCGGCGGGGGCGGCGAAGGCGAACACCATCGGGGCGCCCGACGAGGCGATGCCGCTCTGCCCGGCGCCGAGCGTAGCGGACACCACCGGCGACGCGCTCGTCCCGCCCGGACGGCGGCGCACCAGCAGCTCGCGCGCCTGGTCGGCTGCCGCGACGGTGACGGTGTAGCGGCCCGACGACTGAGCGACGAAGCGCAGCCGCTCGCCTTCGTCGGTCTTGGCGACGCTGCCGCCCTTCTCGAACACCTCGCCGGCGAGCGGCGCCAGACGTTCGCCTTGCGCATTGCACAGCGCCAGCCCTCGCGGC
>DASVMK010000111.1:0-9246 GCA_036384395.1 Novosphingobium sp. | reverse complement strand
CCCGCGCGGCCGGTGCGACCGATGCGGTGGACGTAGTCGTCGGGATGCCAGGGGGTGTCGAAGTTGAAGACGTGGCTCACGCCCTTCACGTCGAGGCCGCGAGCCGCGACGTCGGAGGCGACGAGGATGTTGATCGTGCCGGCCTTGAACCGATCGAGCTCGGCGATGCGCGACGACTGGTCCATGTCGCCGTGGATCTCACCGGCGGAAAAACCGTAACCCTTCAAGCTCTTGGCGAGCTCGCGCACCGTGGTCTTGCGGTTGCAGAAAACGATCGCGGTCTTGACGTCGTCGGTCTGCAACAGATGGCGCAGCGCCTCGCGCTTGGCGCGGCTCTGCACTTTGACCTTGTGCTGGGCGATGTTGGTGTTGGTCGTCGCCGGCCGGGCAACCTCGATGTACTTGGGATTGGACAGGAACTTGTCGGCCAGCTTCTTGATCGGCGGCGGCATCGTCGCCGAAAACAGCAGCGTCTGGCGGTTGGCCGGCAGCTTCGAACAGATCGTCTCGATGTCGGGAATGAAGCCCATGTCGAGCATGCGGTCGGCCTCGTCGATGACGAGAAGGTCGCAGCCGGTCAGCATGATCTTGCCGCGCTCGAACAAGTCCATCAGCCGGCCCGGCGTCGCGATCAGCACGTCGACGCCTTCGTTCAGCGCCTTGATCTGGTCGCCCATCTGCACGCCGCCGATCAGCAGCGCCATCTTGAGATCGTGGTTCTTGCCGTATTTCTCGAAATTCTCGGCGACCTGGGCGGCAAGCTCGCGCGTCGGCTCGAGGATCAGCGAGCGCGGCATCAACGCGCGGCGGCGGCCGTGCGCGAGGACGTCGATCATCGGCAGCACGAAGCTGGCGGTCTTGCCGGTGCCGGTCTGGGCGATGCCGATGATGTCCTTCATCATCAGCACCGGCGGGATCGCCTGCGCCTGGATCGGGGTCGGGGTATCGTAACCGGCCGCGAGGACCGATTGCAACAACTCGTCAGACAGGCCGAGATCGGCGAATTTCATAGGCTTGGGCCGGTTTCCGGAAAAATGCATGAACGGTCGTCGCCGACCCGCCTCCGCGACCGTGCGGCGCGCGTGAAGGATCGCGCGCCCTAGGCGCAATCGCAAGCGAAAGTCAAGGAAATCGCCGAACGGCCCTCGGCGGTCGCCCCCTCAGTCGTCACCTTCGACAAGTTGGCGCAGGCGCGACAGTTTGCAATTGGCTCCGCTCCGCGACAACAGCGTGTCGCGATCGACACAAAGCTTCCCGTCGGTGTGCCGCTCCAGATAGAAGCCCGAGTAGAAGTCGCGGGCCCGGCAGGCGCGCTCGAGCGAGGCGCTGACCACGCGGCTGTCGCGCAGGAACAGCAACAGGCGATTGTCGCTGGTCACTTGCACCCCGGCCAGCGCGGCGACCGGCACGCACTTGCTCATATGCCGCTCGCGCAAGGTCGGGGGGTTCGACCGCTTGGGCCGCGCCAATGCCGTTTCCGGCGGCAGCACCGGCCGGCGCGGCGCGATGCGGATGGTGATGCGCTGCTCGATCCGCACCTGCCGGGCGACCGGCACTTGCGGCCAGGCGCGCTCCCCGTCGGCTCGCGCGGTGTCGGCGATTCCCAGCGGGTGCGCCGCGACACGGAACGTCGGAGACAACGCTGGAACGCCCGTTGCCACCGGCAACAGCGCAAGCAGGGCGGGAACGAGGCTCATGTCCGGTTCGGTGGCTCGATATCCATGCGTTGAAATGTCCAGATGTCGGCCATAGCCTGCCTGCTTGAATGACCGCTTAACTCCTGCGTTCATGGATGCAAGCGGCGGCGGCATATGCGATAGCCCCGGAATGACGCATCCCCCTTCCGACGCTTCCGCCTTCGTCGCCGAAGCCCAGGCCCTGCTCGGCCCGCGCGGGTTTACGCGCGACGCCGATCTGCTCGCCCCCTGGCTGACCGACTGGCGCGGCCGCTACACCGGTCGCGCGATCGCGCTCGCCTCACCGGGCAGCACCGACGAGGTCGCCGCGCTTGTGCGGCTCTGCGCCGATCACGGCGTGCCGATCGTGCCGCAGGGCGGCAACAGCGGCATGTGCGGCGGCGCCACGCCCGACGCGAGCGGCCAGGCCATCCTGCTGTCGCTGCGCCGGATGAGCGCGGTGCGCCGCCTGGACCCCGCCGCGCGCGAGATCACCTGCGAAGCCGGCATGGTCTTGCAGACGCTGCACGAGACCGCCGAGCGCGAAGGCCTGCGCTTCCCGCTGACGCTCGGCGGCAAGGGCTCCGCCACGGTCGGCGGGCTGATCGCGACCAACGCCGGCGGCACCCAGGTGCTGCGCCACGGCTCGATGCGCGCGCAAGTGCTGGGGATCGAGGCAGTTCTGGCCGACGGCGGCGTGTTCTCGGCGCTCACCCCACTGAAGAAGGACAATCGCGGCTTCGACCTCAAGCAGCTGCTGATCGGCTCGGAAGGCACGCTGGGCGTGATCACCGCCGCGACGCTGCGGCTGCTGCCGGGGATCGCCGACCGCGTCGTGGTCTGGGCTGGCCTGCCCTCGCTCCCCGCTGCGCGCGCGTTGCTGCTGCATTGCGAGGACGCGCTTGGGCAAGCGCTCGAAGGCTTCGAGGTTATGCCGCAGTCATGCCTCGACGCGGTGCTGGACCTCCTGCCCGGCGCCCGCGCGCCGCTGGCGGACGACCACGCCTGGCATGCTTTGATCGAGGTGGTCGCCGACCGCGCCGGCGCCGCGACTTTGCGCGAGCGCACCGAGGCCGCCGTCGCCGCCGGGTTCGAACAAGGACTGTTGGCCGACGCGACACTGTCCGCCAGCGAGTCGCAGGCGGAAGCCTTCTGGCTGCTGCGCGAATCGATCTCGGCGGCGGAGCGCGCCAAGGGTCCGGCGGTGCAGCACGACATCTCGGTGGCGGTCGATCGCATGCCCGCCTTCGTCGAGGCGGCGGTGCCGCTGCTCGAGGCGCATTGGCCCGGCACCCAGGCGGTCGCCTTCGGACACCTCGGCGACGGCAACGTCCACTTCCACATGATCGCGCCGCCCGGCACCGACGCCGCGGCGTGGTACGCCGGCGACGGGCAGGCGATCTCCCAGGAGGTCAACTCGCTCGTCACCGAATGGGGCGGCTCGATCTCGGCCGAGCACGGCATCGGCCAGCTCAAGCGGAGCGAGCTGGCCCGGCTGGGCGATCCGGTGGCGCTCGCGCTGATGCGGCAGATCAAGCAGGCGCTCGACCCGCAAGGGCTGCTCAATCCCGGGAAACTCGTTGCACCCCCATCCGCCACCCCTTAAAGCCGCCCGGACTCCCGATCGTCGGGACTTTTGACCGGAGAGAGACTTCATGGCCAGCGCGCCGCAAGCCGCCACGCTTCCCCTGTTCTACAACGACCTGATGCCGCTCAACAGCCGCGATCACGGCGGCTGGCGCAGCCGCGCGACCGACAAGGCCAAGTGGCTGGTCGGCCAGCACGCGGTGCCGCTGACGGTCGAGGAATTCCCGCAGGCGCAGCGCCACTACCCGATCGTCTTCTCGAGCAAGCAGTCAGAGAACGACACCTCGGTGCCGCTGGCGCTGATGGGCCTCAACGAAGGCGTCAACGTCTTCGTCGATGAAGACGGCGCGCTGACCGGGCCGACTTACGTGCCCGCCTACGTCCGCCGCTATCCCTTCATGCTCGCCCGCCTGCAGCCCGAGAGCGAGGACCTGTCGCTCTGCTTCGACCCGACCACCGACCTCATCGGCGAGTTCGACGAAGGCCTGCCGCTGTTCGAGGACGAGAAGCCGACCGAAAGCTGCAAGGCGACGCTGGGCTTCTGCGAGCAGTTCGAGATCGCCGGGCAGAAGACCGGCGGCTTCCTCGCCGAGCTCGAAAAGCACGACCTGCTGATGGACGGCGAAGTCGCGATCCAGCAGGAAGGCAACGACCAGCCCTTCGTCTATCGCGGCTTCCGCATGGTCGACGAGAGCAAGCTGCGCGAACTGCGGGGCGACATCCTGCGCAGCTGGAACCAGAACGGCATGCTGCCGCTGATCTACGCGCATATCTTCTCGCTCGAGCTGGTGCGCGACATTTTCGCCAAGCAGGTCCAGCTCGGCAAGGGCCCGGTCCCGGCGCCCCAGCCGAACTGAAGTGTTTGAACTGGCGTCCCCGCGAAAGCGGGGACCTCAGGCCTGGAAAACAGGCTCAGTCCAGCCCGAATAATCCCCCCAATATTCCGGCGCACTTCGGGACTTGAAACCCGGTCCCGACCGGCTTATCTTCGAAGGGTTCTTCCAAGCTTCCCTCATGGCTTGGCGGAACAGGTGCACTTCGTGCACCTCCTCCCTGAACCTTGGCCACCTCGCGCATTGCGCGAGGTGGTTTTTTTATGGAACATCGCCCGGCAGCGTGGGCACCGGCTTTCCGCGTCCGGCGATGCGGCCACAAAAGCTTTATTCGGCCGCCTCGGAAAAGCGCGCCGCGATGCGCTCATGGCCCAACGCGGCGACTTCGGCCGCCAGACGCCGGATCAGCACCACCAGGAGTTCGGCCATCGCCGCGAAGCCCTTCCCAGGCTCGGCCAGGCGCGAGTCGAGGTAGCTGCGGCGGTCGATCTCCAGTTGCAGCGCATGAAGGCCCTTGCCCGGCGCGGCATGGCGCTCCAGCACATAGCCGCCGGCGTAAGGGCGATTGTGCGCGGTGAGGCGGCCCTCCCCGCCCAGCACCGCGAAGGCGGCGGCGACGAGGCCGCCGTGGCTGGTCGCGCCGAAGCGATCGCCCAGCACGAATTCGGCCGGTGCCGCGCCGGCGAGCGGCGGCATCGAGTGCAGATCGAGCAGCAGTGCCGCCCCCCAGCGGTCGCGCAGCTCGGCGAGCGTGGCGGCGAGGCAGGCGTGATACGGCTCGTGGATCCCGGCGACGCGGGCGGCCAGTTCCGATTCGTCGTGGCGCCGCTTCCACAGCTCGCCAAGCCCCGGTAGCCGCCGGGGGATGAGGCCGAGCCCGGCACGCGCACGGCGCGACGAGGTGGAGGTGGGCGTATAACTGCCGAGTTCCGCCGCCGGACGCCCGAACATCTCCCAGTCAATGTCGTCGGGCGAGCGATTGAGATCGATCATCGCGCGCGGCGCGTGCGCGATCAGCAGCGTCGCGCCGGTCGCCTCGGCCACCGCTTCGCCGAGCCGGTCGACGTAGCGGTCCTCGAGCTTGAGCGCCGCGAAGCCGGGGTTGCGCATGCGGTCGAGCAGCGCTGCCGGATAGGCGCGCCCGGCGTGCGGCGCGGCGATCAGGATAGGGATCGCGGACGGCGCCGGGCCGCGCAGCGAAAAGGCCGAAACGCCCGGCGCGCCGGGGATATGACCGCCGCTCCGCATCGGCGATTCCCCGGCGCCATCGGCCGCTAGCGGACCGCCCGCGGAAAGACCCGCCGCGCGGTCTGTGTCAAAGCCGGTCATTAACGAATGAGTCCAAGATTCTTAACTCGATACCCGCTATGGAGCGCCTGGGCAGCGCCACCGCGTGGTTACTGCGGTAGCCGGGCGGTCGGCAACACAAACAGGTCGGAACAGAGCCATGATTCGCATTCTCCTCGCCGAAGACGAACCCGCTATGCGCGCGTACCTCGCCCGGGCGCTGGAGAACGCGGGATATTCGGTGGCGGCGGTCGATCGCGGCACCGCAGCGCTGCCGCTGCTGGAGAACGAGCATTTCGACCTGCTGCTGTCGGACATCGTCATGCCCGAGATGGACGGCATCGAGCTGGCCCAGCGCTGCGCCGAAGTCAGCCCGCAGACCAAAGTGATGTTCATCACCGGATTCGCCGCGGTGACGCTGAAGGCCAGCCGCGAGGCGCCGCAGGCCAAGGTCCTGTCGAAACCCTTCCACCTGCGCGACCTGGTGTTGGAAGTGCAGCGGGTGTTCGGCCAGTCGGTCCAGGCCTCGATCTAAGTTCCGCATCAACCCCCTTGCATCGGGCCAGTGCCCTCGCTAAAGGCCGCCCCTGCCCCGCGGTTCGCCGCAGGGAAACACGAATGGTGCCGGGCGTATAGCTCAGTGGTAGAGCACTATGTTGACATCGTAGGGGTCGCAAGTTCAATCCTTGCTACGCCCACCATTCGCTGAGAACCCGCCGGCCCTAGGGCCAGGCGGGTTTTTCTTTGGTGCGAACCAGGCGCACCGCGGCCATTCACCGCAACCATTATCATCTTCTTTACCAGCCCTCGTTAACCATGCGCACATATCGACTGCCAGGCCGATCCATTTCCGAGGGGGCGATCATTGCGGAACGAAGAATTCCCGGCCGAGATGACTCGGCAGGCGGCGCCCAGCGCGCTGTCCCCGTTCGAGACCAACGTGCTACAGCGCGCGCTCGATGCAGCCGTGAGGACACGTCGTCACGCCCCTCTGCTGATGTACGGCATGCTGATCTTCTCGGTCGGCATCTCGATGTATCTGTTCGGCGTTCTCATGGTTTTCCCGCGCTATCTGCTTGGGCTCAATGATGTCCTGAAGCCGGTCAGCGAATGGATCGTCTGGTACAGCGGCATACCCGTCGTCGCAGGCATCAGCCTCGCGCTGTTCGATCTCCTGTTTCTGCTCGATCGCAAGCGGAGCAACGTCCCGGTGCGCTACCAGCCGGTCGCCAACCCGAACGTCACCGTAGCCCTCACCGCATACAACGATGAAGCCAGCATCGCCGAGGCCGTACGCGACTTCATTGCGCATCCGCTTGTGCGCCGCGTAATCGTGGTCAGCAACAACAGCACCGACGCCACTTACGCGCGGGCCGAGGCCGCGGGCGCGATCACCTTCAACGAACCTGCACAGGGATATGGCCGGTGCGTCTATCGCTGCCTGCAGGAAGCGTCGGCGTTCGACGACACCGAGCTCGTGGTCTTGTGCGAAGGCGACCGGACCTTCCGCGCCCACGACATCGACAAGCTGCTGGCTTACGCCCCGCACGGGGACGTCGTGAACGGCACGCGGACCGTGGAAACGCTGCGGCAGTATCTGACCCAGCTCACGACCTTCATGTATTACGGCAATATCTACGTCGGCAAGCTGCTGGAGGCCAAGCACCTCGGTCGCAGCACGATCACCGACGTCGGCACGACCTATAAGCTCTGCCGTCGGGACGCGGTGTTGAAGCTCCTGCCACGGCTGGATCCTTCGGTAAACCTCGAGTTCAACGCCCACTTCCTCGACACGATGTTGCGAGACGACTTCACCTTGATCGAGTGCCCCATCACCTTCCATCCCCGCGTTGGGCTGAGCAAGGGCGGCAACATCAACAATCTACGCGGTCTCAAGGTCGGTCTGCGCATGATCGCCGGCATCGTCTTCGGCTGGAAGCGGGTGGCAGAAGCCTAAGCCCGACCGACTTCGACGATCCCGATCCCGACCCCTTCTTCGCGAGTGAACGCCTCCATGCGCGCCCCAGCAACGACGCCGAGCATACCGACCTCCCTTTGGCAGTCCGCCGCAGGGTCGATCGTCCTCCATGCACGTTGGCCCGTCCGCCTGGGGCTCGCCGCCTTTGCCGCCCTGCTTGCCTGGAACTTCGTGGACTACTTGGCGACGGCAATCCAGGCGATCGCCTACCCGTTTGAGCTCGATTACGGCGAGGGGATCGTATGGCAGCAGATGATCCTTCTTCTCGCAGGACATGGCTATGGCAGAATCGACGGACTGCCCGCCATCGTGTTCCACTATCCCCCGCTTTACCATGCCGCCGTAGGCTACCTCTCCGCGTGGACAGGGATGGATCAGCTCTCCACCGGTCGCCTTCTCTCGGTCGGCTCGACGCTTGTGATGGCTGGTTTCGTCGGGGCGGTCGTCGCTGAGCTTTCGCCAGCTAACGCAGGGCGACCCGCGGCCCGAACAGCTGCGCTTTTGACGGCCCTAATCGTCCTCGGGCTGCTGCCTGTCCAGCTCTGGTCCTACCTGATGCGCGTCGATATGATATCGCTCGCCTGCACGTTCGCCGGCTTCTACTTCGGCTTGCGCGCACTTAGGCAGCCCGGCGCGATCCACATCGCCGCCATTCTCTTCGTCGCGGCCGTGTACGGCAAACAGACCGCGCTCGCCGCACCGGTCGCGGTATTCGGCGTACTGCTGTTCCTCCGGCCGCGTACCGCCCTGGCCGGCATCGCCACGGGGGCAGGCCTCGGCCTCGCCGTTCTGACACCGCTGATGTGGCACACCGACGGCGGTTTCCTCCGTCACATCCTGTCATACAACATCAACCGTGTTCGCTGGGCCGGGCTGATGGATATCGTGGCGATGGTGCATTACCACTATCCCTACATCTTCGCGCTGCTGTTCAGCATCTTCGTGTGGCTGCGCCGCCTGCCGGTGGGCTTCTTCACCGAGGGCGGAGCTCTTGGGCTGCGGCGGCGCCTGCTCGCCTCGGACGCCGATGCCGCCTATGTAATGGCGCTGGCCTATTTTCTCGTCGCGACGCCGATGCTCGCACTGGTGCTGAAATCGGGCGCTTCGGTTAACTACTTCATCGAATGGGGCTGCCTCGTCGCGATATTCGCGGGGCTAGCGGTGGTCGATGCTGCCGCGCTGGCGCTGAACAGACCGCCCGCGGACAAGGCCCACGTGCTGCTCATCCCGCTGATCGCACTCCTGGCTTTTCAAGCCTATCTGTTGCTGAATCACGCCGGCAACCGCCTGGCCGGCTACGCCTATCGGCGCGCGGAGATGGTACAGCTCGTCGAACTGGTGAAGGCCGCGCCCAAGCCGATAGTCTCGGACGACATGGTCGTCCTGTTGCGCGCCGGAAAGAGCGTCGTGCTGGAACCCTCGATCTATGCCGAGCTCACCGGCACCGGCGCCTGGAGCGAACGCCCCTTCATAGAGAAGATCCGCGCGCACGACTTCGCGTTCCTGATCGCCGACGGCAAGGCGGGCGAAGAGGTCTATGACAGCCGCTATTCACGCACCGCCAGCCAGGAAATCCTCAAGGAGTACCCAGTGGTACGCTCGCTTGCCGGCTATCGCCTGCAATTCCCTGCCGGTCCGCTACCAGCCTACGCCGCCCATCTGCGTTAACCGGCGCTACCGCCCCTTCCACACCGGCTCACGCTTCTCCGCAAACGCCAGCGCGCCTTCGCGGGCGTCCTCGGAGTTGAACACGCGGTCGAGGTACGGCATTTGCCGCGCGAGCAGGTCGTCGTCGCTCCAGGTCCAGGACTCGCGGATCAGCGCCTTGGAGGCGGCGACCGCGAGGGGTCCGTTGGCGACGATCGTGCGGGCCAGATCGCGGGCC